>CANAZY010000015.1 GCA_947365805.1 uncultured Clostridium sp.
CTATCCTCTACACTCTTTCCCTACACGACGCTCTTCCGATCTCCTAAAAATCCTTCATTTCCTTCTGTACAGTCACTTTCTAATCTGTAAGATGTATTATGTATGATTTTGTTATGTATGTATTTTATTTGTTCTGTTACTAAATTTTTTCCTTCTTCTATCTTAAGATTTTTCGCTTCTTCTACGATTTGATTTACTATATCATTAAATGCTAATATTTCTTCTTCCACTTGTTCTTTACTGGTAAATCCATCTACATAATAATTTTTTAAGCTTCCTGAACCAATGTTAGCATGATATCTATTTTGTGCATCTTTTGTTACCCTTAGGTTCAATTTTTGAATTTGAATATAAAATACCTCTGGATAATCTGCATAAAATGCATATCTTGCTGCATTCATTGCTACTTTTAATTCATTATTTCCTTTCATGTAATTTTCAAGTTGTTCTTGCGTTACATATTTGTCATCTTTAGCAAGGTCAAAACTTTCTGTTCCTGTTTTTAAAATTCCTTGCTCATACATTTCACATATTCCATTATATATTTTCTTTGCTGTATTATCCAATTGTTGGTAATGGAATTTTTCATTGTCTTCTGTCTCTTGTGCATATACAGAATTGTTAAATGGAATGATATTAATTTGTGTAATAAAAATTGCAATTAATAACATTCCTGTAATTAGTTTTTTTACTTTCATAAATTAATTTCCTCTCTTTCATTTTTAAACAATTGTATACATAACACTAAAAATTATAACATATTTTCCATATTTCGTCAATATATATTACAACTGTTTCTTCCTATTTTTCCAAGTATCTATTGTGTTTTATAATGTGTTTTTTTAGACTTATACCACTTATATAAAATGTTCATTTTAGGTATGATTTTTTACTCTATCCTTTAACAAAAAGAAAGAAGATGCATATCTTTCATCTTCTTTCTAAATATGATGTTTATCTTAATTCTGGATATCCTTTAGCATTTAGATTGTCTAAATCCCAAATGCTTTCATCAAATTCTAAATTCTTGTAAAATTCTTTATTTAAGTTTGATTTAGAAATAACATCTAAATTACCAGTTGTATTTGATGTAGCATTGCTTTTTCCTGTTGCTTCAGAATATTCATAACATTTTGTAAGCATTGTTTTAATTAATGCTTCATCATCTGCATACATAAATTTGCTAGGAAGCATATCTTCTGTATAAGCTGACATATTTCCAAATGCTAATGAATTTTTTATACGACTTGTATTACTAGTTGGTAATCCAACAATTCCTGCATTTTGTTTTCTGTTTTTCTTTTCTGAATCTGATGTTCTTTCAATATTTACATCTGATATTACATTTGATACTGTAACATTTGTTTCTGTTGAACCTATAATTCCTGCATTTGCTATCGCTGTAACAGATAAATTACCATCGACATATACATTTGTTACTGTTCCTCCATATTTTCTACCAACAAGCCCTGCAATATATACTCCACTTCCACTTAAATTAGCATTTTTGATACTAATTTTATCAAAAGTTGAATTACTGTTATCTACTGCAACTACTACTGCAACATTGTTTCTACCCTGTACTGTTACATCTTTAAATTTCATATTAGCAAATTTAGCACCTGAACTTTTTAATGCAAATATTCCAACAAAGTCTGTTGTCGCTTTTATATTTGTACAATTTTCTATATTTAAGTTTTCTACAGTTCCATTAAATTGTTCAAATAATGCACTATTATTTAGATTTGAAATTGTATATCCTTTTCCATCTATTTTTCCTGTAAATGTTCCTGCTATAATAGTATTTGTTGTAGCTGTATGTCCAGTAAAGTCTATATCACCTGTTAATTCAAATAATCCGCCTGGTTCAGCACTTAATTTTTCTACAAATTCAGTTTTGTTTGAAATCTTTGTAACTAAACGCTCTACAGTACATTCTCTAGTAATTACATTACTAACAGCTCCACCAATTAAAGCTAAATCATTTCTAGCACCCAAGAACATTTTTAATCCTGTAGCATTTATTTTTTCTGCTGTACTAGATTCTATTTTATTAGCTAAAGCTCCTGAAGTAGTATTAGTTCTTGGAATATCTGTGTTTTCTAATGTTAAGTTTCCAACATATCCATATCTAATTTTATTAAATATAGGTATTTTATTACCAATTATTTTATGTCCATTACCATCTAATCTACCCATAAATGTTTGAGTTACATTTGTAGTCATTTCCGAGAAGTCAATATCATTATCTAGTACATAATATCCATAAGGTTTACTATTGATTTTCTCTACTAATTCTTCTGCTGTTTGTATATGTGTTACTTCAACATCTGTTCCAAGTGGGTCAGCCACAAAGTCATTTGTAGCACTCTTTAAGTAATGATAATATATCTTTCTAAGATTTGTTCTTTGAGATATATTTCTATCTCCATTATTAGCATCATTTGTTAATGCTTCAGTAAATCTGTCTATCATGTATTGAACATCTATATATTTATTATTATTAATATTTTCTTCAACTGTTGCATATCTACTCATTTTGTATTGTTTCCAATCCATTTCAGTACCAGTTACCATTTTAGTAATTTTCTTAATTGCATCTAAGTCATTAGCAGATGCTTTACTACCATAAGTAACATATCCATCAACTCCCGCATAACCTAGCATTTCAAAGAAATTACGTTTAGTAGAGAATGCATCAGCATATCCACCATCTAAATGTCCTATAAACCAACGATTTACCCATACAGATTCAAATCCATAATCGTTGCTACCAATTCCATTAATTAGCTTTAATCCTCTTACACTTACTCCCCAAGCATTATTTGGTCTTAGCATAATTCTATTATCATATAAAGCTTCTAATGATGTTAAATTCATAGCAGTAGCTTGTGCTGCTGTAATTCCTCCCCAAGAAGACCAACCAGCAGATATATTCATTCTTGTCGCAATTTTTGCTTGTTGTTCTGGTGTTAATTTAATAAATGCTTTTCCTTCAATATAATCCAATAAATCAAGTGCATTTTGTTGTCCTTTATAATAATTCTCTAATTTTTCTCTTGTATTAATTCTCTCAGGAGTTAGATTTTGAGTCGCATTACCTTCTTTATTCAAATAGAATGATGTATTAAAATAATATGGTCCAACATCTTGAGTAAGATTATTTTCACTCCAATTAATTTTTTGTTGAAGATTACCTTCTGTAAGTGTTTCAGCTGCAACTCTACATCCACGTTGGAATAACATTATCTTATCATCTAAAGCATGTTCAAATTCATGTGTCCAAGTATCAAAATTATTAAGTCCAGGTATTGCTTGGAACCATAAGAATCCAGCACTATTAGCAACTCCCGCAGAACTACCAGCAGGTTGCCATAATCCCAAAACTTCACTAAAATTCTTAAAGAATGGCTGTTCTTGACCAACTTTTCCTTGAGTATAAACTGGACTAGTTCCTATTGGAATATTAGTACCAGGAAAATAAGAAGTCTTATAACCTGTAATTGCTCTAGTACAATCATAAACCATAATACAATAATTATTCCATTTACCAGGATCGAATGTTCCAGCTAATGTACTTAAATGTGTTTTTACAAGTTTTACATGATTATTTACTTTGTTTTTAACTTCTGTTCTTCCAGCTTCAGTCTGAGGATCTTTATGATATAACTGTGAAGGTCCAAATTGTAAATGAGCAGGCCCAGAAATCATATAAGCACAATCATTTGGTAAAGTAATAACTGGAAGTACCATTCTTGCATTTTTCTTAAGTTGATACCAACCACGATATAATATTTCTGGTTGATTGTCTACTGCAACTTCAACAAGTATATTTCTAGAACTAAAGTACTCTGTAAACCAATCATCTATATTTTCATATCCACCAATCTTAGCTATTATATAATCTAGGAAATAGCCAATTGTTGAACTTCCTGTATATTTTTTTAGACAACTTTTATAAAATCCATCTGTTCCTCCTGGATTTAGATTTCCTACAAGTACTTCATTTAGTACATTATAAAATGTCATTGAATTTGAATACATTTTACCTTCAAATAGTAATATGTCTGATACTCTTGCACCACCTATTTCAAATCCATACCAACGTTGATAATAATTATAAGCATATATCATTTTATTTATTTTTTCAGTTCCAATTAATTCTTTTTCTATTTTTTTGTTTAGAATCTCATTATTTAACATAAGTATACTACATTCATCATTTTGTAAAATTTGAAGTGCCATTTCTTCTGCCATATTTTTAATTACATTATTATAATTATCTCTATATAATCTGCTATCTGCTGCTACAGTAAGTGGCTCTAATACTGTGTTATAATCTAATGATTTGATATAATCAGCTAGTTTTTTTACAACTTCTGAATTTTCATTTACAATATAATTTCCAAATGCATAACTTAGATTTAATTCTGGTATTTTATATATTGCAATATTTCCCATAAGTTTTTCAAAGTTTACTTCATATTGTTCTACAGTATTATCAGTGAATACAACTTTTATACTTGTTATTCCGTTATATGCTTTTGATGTTAAATATGTTACAAGTTTATTGTCTGCATAAGGTAGTATATGTTTTATAGTTTTTGTATTTAATGTATCTGTATTTGATATATTAACACTATCTAATACTACATATTTTGCATCATAATATGGCATTAATTTTTGTATATTATTATATGCTATTAATTTATTTGTATTAAATCCTGGTGTATTTTTTATTCTATCATATTCTGGTATATATAAATTCGCATCTATCTCTTCTTCTGTATTTGTTTCTGTTTCATTTTCTTGTTGTTTATTTCCTTTTAATGTTGGCATGTGGTCATAAGATACATCATCTAAATTCCATATATTTTCATCAAATTTTGCACTATCTTTAAAGAATTCTTTTGTTATATTGTTTTTAGAAACTTTCTTTACTCTTTCTCCTGAAGCATTAGATATTAATTCAGATTCTTCTAGTTCATAGTTATTAGTAGAAGCATTTGGATTAATATTACCACCATGTACTTTATAAACACCTGTACCAGTTGATAAACTTACATTATTTTTTAAAGTTGCAACTGTACCATTTCCTAATCCAATTATAGCACCATTAAGTCTAGGTCCTCCACCAGTCCATGTATAATTTATTTTTGTAATACAGTTTTCAATAGTAACTGGCGAGTTTTCTAATGCATGACCTAAAATACCACCTATTCCATTACCATCTTTAGTCTGAGTTGAATGTACTTCACCTTGTACATAACAATTTTTAATTGTTCCTCCTACCATTGCACCAGCAATTCCTGCTACTCTGATATGACCAGATGTATTTACATTATAATTTCTTATACTACATTCTTCAATATTTCCTGAATTTAAATCACCAACAATTCCACCTACTTGGTTTACCTTTGTTGTTATATTTAAGTTTTTAATGTGTATATTTTTTATAGTAGTATTTGTAGCAATATTTGCTATACTTCCTCTGCTTGTTGCTTCCATTAAATTCACTTTTTCTAATTGAATATTTTGAATTGTTGCACTTTCTAGTGTATTAAATAATGGTTTACTTAAATTATATATTTTGTGTCCATTTCCATTTAATGTACCTCTAAATTCACCTGTAATAAGTGAATTATTTGTTGTTTTTAAATATGATACATCATAATCTTGTGTTAGTGTAAAGTCCCCATCTGGATTTGCTTCTATTTCTGCAATTAAAGTTTCTATACTCTTATTTTCAGCAACTCCATTATTTACTTTACCATACGTAACTTTTAATTTATTTTGTTTTTTGCCATTTTCATATTGAATTACATTATCATAGTCTAAAATAAAATCTAGATTTCCTTCTTCTGTTATTTCATAACTCTTTATTTCAGCATAGAAAATAGGCATTTCTTTTTGTATAACTTTTACTATATAATTTTCTAAATTAGATAATTCTTCTTCTGTTATACTACTAACTTCTGCTGTTGGGTCTTCTTTTGAATATAGATTTATTGTGATTATATCTTTTAATTCAATCAAACGCTCTGCACTTATATTAATTCCTTCTTTAAGTAATTGTTGATTTTCATATTCATTATCTCCAGTTGTAATTTGATTTGTATCTAAATCATAATCTGCAAATATTTGTATTTCAAATTCTTCACAAATTCCTTTTTCAAAACTAATTCCATTTGAGCTGCTTGTTAATTTTTCTTCTTTTATTTTATCTCCGTTTTCATTTATTACTTTTATAGTTCCATCTGTTATTGCATCTTCTGTATCATTTACTTTAAATGATACATCAATATTTCTATTATCTTCATTTTCACTATATCCAAAATCTGTAATAGTTGGTCTTAATTTTAATATTCCTACTCTTGTTTGGTTATTTTCTGTTAATTCAATTTCTTTTGTATTATTTAAAATTATTTTTTCAATTGTTATTGTTTTTGGTCCAAATGTAGAAACTACTGGTATCTTTGTTTTATAATTTTGATTTACTTTTTCTAATTCATATTGTTTTCCATTTATAATTGCATAAACTGGATAGAATTCTGTTGGATTATTACTATCAAAACTTACAGTTACTTCTTGTCCTCTTTCAAAATATTTTGTTTCTTTTTCTCCATTATATGTTTTAATATTATTTATTTCTAACTGATAATCTGCAATTAATTGAATTGGTCTTCTTCTAAACACTTCATCTTTTACATAATTTTGATTTGTTTCTTCTGCAAGTGTATTAGTATCTCTATCATATGTCATTTTTGCAACTAAAGTATATTCTGTATTTAAATCTACTCCATCAATTCTAAATGTTATATGCTCTGCATCAAAAGTTTTTGTTGCTACTACCTCATTATTGTCATTTTTTACTAATTCTGCTACTCCTGAAATAAATGCTTTATCTGGGTCTACTATGTTTGCCGTTAATGTTACAGTTCTTTTTTCTATATCATCTTTTTGTGAAAATGCTTCACTTGTAGGTTTTTCTTTTAAAACATCTATTTTTACTTGGTTTGTTAGACTAACTGTTGTATTTCCTTCAAATATAATATCTGTTGTATTTAAGTCTACTATACCTGCTGTTTCTCCTGCATTTAGAGTTACAGAATATGTTACATTTCCTTCCTCATCTATGTTTTTTGTTGCAATACATCTTAGGTTGTTTACCCTAATGTGTGTTATATTAAGGTTTTCTTTATTTGTTTCTAATTCATATCTTAATGTAATATTTTCTCCTTTTTCAGGATATTTGTTTGATACTTTTACATCTTTTATACTAACAGTTGGATTAGATGTTTCTTCATTTTCTAGTATAGTTTTTGTGTATGTATAATTTTCATCATTTCCAAGTAAAGAATAAGTTGCAATTAATTTTATTTTATATTTATCTGATAATTTTACATTTTCTAAATTTATACTAGTATTTATATAATATGTATTTTTTAAATCTTCTTCTTCACTATCATTTAGATTTTCATCTTTTAAATACTCTGTTAAATCTTTTGATGTAATTTCATCATCATTTTCATCAACTAATTTTACAGTTAAATTAGTTATTGTTTTATCTTTATCTTTTACAAATATAAGCATATCCATGTTCTTTTCTTCTGTATTCTCATGGCTTCTAAATCTTGCAACAGTTGGTGCATTTTTTATTATTCTTACTTGTGTTTCTTGATTTACTTCAAATTCTTTTCCATTATCTAAAATAACCTTTTCTATCGTTATTTTTTGATTACCTGTACTGTTAAATCCATCTATAACTGTTGTGTATGTATTGTTTTCTTTTGTAAGCTCATATCTTTTGCCATTTATAATTGCAATTTTTGGTGAATATTCTGTTCCATTTGTACTATCAAATTTTACTATTATGTTTTCTTCTAAATTGAATTCATCTGAAGTTTTGTCTTCCTGTTCTTCTTTATAAATTCTTATATTAGATAATTGGAATTCATAATCTTTTACAAGAATTAATTCTTCATTTTTTGTAAGTCTTCCTGTATTGTCTACTTCTTGTTCTAAAGTATTTGTATCTAAGTTGTATGGTACATTTACTAATATTTGATATTTCTTGTTTTCTTCTACTTTTACATTTATCTCATTCGTACCAACTTTTACTGCTCCTTGTTGTATATAATTTGTTCCTTCTGAATTTTCATTTTCTTCCTTATTTTCAGTAATTATATATTCTCCTGTTCCTGTTATTGCTTCATCAGAATCTACTACGTCAAATGATATATTTAATTCTGATTTTTCTAAGTCTTCTGTTAATGTCCAGTTTTCAATTTGAGGTTGTACTTTTAATACATCTACTTTAATTGTTTTATTAATTTTAATTTCTTTTTCATTTATAAGAGTTAGTTTTTCAATTTTATATTCTTTTACACCTTTTATGTCTCCTACATTTAATTTGACCTCATATAAATTTTGTTCATTTTTTACTGTTTCATATTCATTTCCACTAATAGTGATTGTTTTAATATCAATATTATAAGTTACATCAATATCTAAACTTATTGTTATTTCTTCATTTTTATTTGGATAATAATTATTTACTTCTATTTCTCTTACGGCAGCTTCATATTCCAATGTTTTTTCTATTTTTTGTATTAGAAGTGTTAAGTCTGTTATTGTTATTTCTCCATCATTATTCATATCTGCATTTTCTAGTTTATCTTCTGGTAATATCTTTGAATGAATCAAATGTAGTTCTAGCAAACTAACATCTGCATAATCTACTTGTCCATCTCCATTTAATTCGCCTTTATTCAAATTAGATGCATAAATCATGCCTAAAGATATTAGTAAAAACATTGGTATACAAATACTTATTTTAAATAAAAATTTATTTCTAGCTATTTTATCCCTTACAGTTGTTTTCATTATATCCATTTCATCTCCTTTTTTATTACTTCCACTGTTTCTAATTTAACTTCAATAAATCTATTAATACTAATTTTAATTGTGCTATATCATTAATGGTTACTTCTCCATCACCATCTACATCTGCTGCTTTTAAATTTACTCCTTCTAATAATTGATAGTCAATTAAATGTAATTTTCCTTCTGCTAAGTCATTAATTGTTATTTCCGCATCCTTATCTATATCTCCAATTACTATTAATGTATAATTTAAAGTACTTCCTACTTTTATTTTTGTACCAGTTGCTATTACATCATTTTCATTTAGCGTATTTCCTATTTCATCCGTAAATACAATGTCTTGCTTTGTTGTTACATTTTTTCTAAATTGTGCAACTGTTGTTTTTGGTAAGATTCTTTGAATATATCCTTCTTCTATTTTATATTTATTTGATGTAATTTTATCTGGTTCTTCTGGAATTGATGTCTGGTCTTTGATAATGTCTATCCCTACTGTTGCATCTTCTAATAATAAATCTTCTTTTCCTTCTGATGTAACAACTTGTCCGATTTTTACATTTGTTTTTCCTGGTTCAATTTCATTTTTCACCTTTAATTTAAGCTGTAAAATATCTTCTTCCCTTTTACTTCCTGCTTTTTTGATTGCTACTAATTCTTTTGTTTCCGCATTATATTTTAGCTCTTCCCAATCACTTTTGGTTGTAAAGTTAGCTTGTGTTACTTTTTCAAATAAATTTTCGTCATATTGCAATGTTGCCTTAAAAGCATTAATACCCTTACTAATTTGATTATATTTATCAAATTTAAGGGTAACTATCACTTCTTGTCCTGCACTCAGTTCCTCTTCTGAACTTATTAATGCAGTTCCTATTGCATCAAACTTTGTTATTGCTAGTACAGTAGTCGATACTATACAAAAAATAATTAATACTGTTACATAAATAATTTTCTTTTTCATACATTTCTCCCCTTTTATCTTTCTACAATTGCAATTTATTTTTTCACATCATTTTACATATTATATTTTAACATTTTTTCTGCTTTAACTCAAGTATTATCATATTTTTTGTATAAAAATGCAATAAAAAAGTACTGTTGACAAAATATTTTTATATATTTTGTCAACAGTATAAAAATCCTTAATGAATTAATGTTTTTTCTTTATATCATTACTAACTATTTTTTAATCCAAATGTGATAAATCTAACAACTCGATTATCTACGTTTTGATTATCTAGATTTGTTATATCTATTTCTTGTATATTATCTAAGTCCCAAAGATTTTCATCTAAATGTAATACATTTGTATAAAAATCTTTTGTTAGTAATGTAGCGTTTCTTACAGCTTGAATACCTTCTCTATCGCTATTTATTATACCAATTGAATCAGCATTCTCATAACAATTTTCAAATGTAACATTTGCTCCTTCATTAATTGTTCCAATAATTTTATGAATTGGATTATTGGTTTGTATTTGTTTCGTAATGACTGCCGAATTTTTAACCATTAAGTTTCCATTTTCTACTTTATAAACAAGTCCTGCCCAAGTTTTTGCATCATTAGCATTTGTGTTACATGACATATAAACATTAGATATTACATTTTCAATTGTAACGTCTCCCTTACATAATGATATAATACCTGCATTTTGTATTTTTGGTATATATATTTCTCCTTGCACATAGCAATTTTTAATGCTTCCACCTGTTTTTATAGCAGCTATTGTCGCAACTTGGCCTCCATTTATTCTTCCACTAATATAAGCATTTTTAATATTAATATTTTCATAGGTACAATTTTGATCATCAGAAACGACGATAGCAAATGTATATTTTCCTGTCATAACAATATTGTTAAATTTCATATTAGTAAATGTTGCATTGATTGCTTTCTTCGCAAAAATTGCCATTTGATTTGTATATATATTGCTACTTGCCAAATCGAAAAGTCCATCTTTCCACCTTGCCCCATAATGACAATCTTCTATATTTAAGCCATCTATTTTACCTTCAAATTGTTCAAATAATGTTGCATCTGTTAAATTTCTTATGGTATGGTTATTACCTTTAATCTCCCCTCCAAATACTCCCGATATTACTGTACTTCCAATGCTAAATTTCTTCTCTGAAAAGTCGATATCATCCTCAATTGTAAAGACTGCATCTCTATGGGCTGCAATTAATTGTATAAATTCATCTGCTGAATGAATTGCATAGCTTTCTATTGCATGAATTGCTATTTTACCATTTGGGTCAGCATTTTTCAATTTTGGTATATTTTCTTCTGCTATATTGCTAAAGTCCCAAATATCTGCATTCCAACCTAATATATTTGTATAAAATTCGTTACTTGTTATATTTTCTTTATTGGCTACACTTATTTTTCCTGTAAAATCAATGCCTTCTCTTGTCAAATTAGAAATTCCGCTGTTTTCTTCATATTCATAGTTGCCTTCATATCCTTCAAACTGGTCTTGAGCAGTTCTTCCATCAAATTTATATTGTTTAAATTGATTTCCAAGAGCAATATTATTCTTAACAATAGAATTACCTGCTGATTGTCCTATAAATCCAGCTACTCCTGCATTTCCAGACACTTTTGTTACACTAAAGCAATTAGTTATTGTAGATTCTCTTAGTATTCCTACTAATCCACCTATATCTTGATTTCCTCTAGCATTTCCTACTGAATAACAATTTTCAATAATTGTATGATTAATTGCTTCTCCTATAAGGCCTCCAATAGCATTTCCAGTGGCTACAGCTTCTCCATTGCTACTACATCCCCTGATTGTTGAATTACCTATATATCCTACTAAAACGCCTACTCTAGCTGTACCTGATATATTCGCCTCTATAATATGTACATTTTCTAAATTAGAATTTGTCATAATTCCAATGAAGCCACCAACATCTTGGTTTCTATTTGATACATTAATATTTCTTGCTACTATATTAGTCAATTCCACATCATCTGCTATTTTCGCAAGCGCTCCTACATCTAATTCATTTTTGTTTATATTGCTTTCTTCTAGTTTTATATTAGACATTTTCATATGATAAATTTTATTAAAGATTGGAACTGTATTTCCTCTTAATGTATGCCCATTTCCTTCTATCTCTCCATAAAATGTATCATTTACAATTGTAGTTGTTTTATTTAGTGTAGATAAATCAATATCATTTTCAATTGTAAATTTATCTTGTGGATATTGATTTAATAATGTGTCAAATTCTTCTGCTGTATGAATAGCATGTACTGGTATTGCTATTCCAATTATTTCATTTGGATCAGAATTTTTTAATTTTGGTATGTTATTTCCTGCTACATTGCTAAAGTCCCAAATACCATTATTCCATCCCAATGTATTCGTGTAAAATTCTTCACTTGTTATATTTTCTTTATTGGCTACACTTATTTTTCCTGTAAAATCAATGCCTTCTCTTGTTAGAGTAGATATTCCTTTGTTGCCATCATATTCATAATTATTTTCATATCCTGCTAATTGTTCTTGAATGGTTCTACCATCAAATTTGTATCTATTCTTTGTTTGATTTCCAAGAGAAATGTTGTTTTTAACAATAGCACCATTTGTAGACTGTCCTATAAATCCTGCTGCTGCCTCATCTCCATCAACTTTTGCAGTACTTAAACAATGAATAACTGTCGATTTGTTTAGAGTTCCTACAAATCCTCCTACATTTTGTGTTCCTGATACTTCTCCTATTGAATAAGAGTTTTCAATTGTTGTTCCATTAATTACTTCTCCCATAAATCCTCCAGCAGCATTTCCACTAGCTATAACGTTTGCATTACTACTACTTTCTTTTATGTTTGAATATCCTATATATCCTACTAAAGCTCCTACTCTATTTGTGCCTGAAACATTTGAATCTATAATATGTACATTTTGTACATTTGTATAAGTCATAATACCAACTAATCCACCAGTATCTTGGTTCCTATTTGATACATTAATATTTTTTGCTACTACATTGTTTAGTTCTACATAATCAGATATTTTTGCAAGTGCTCCTACATCTGATTCATTTTTAGTTACATTACTTCCCTCTAGTTTTAAATTAGCAATTTGTGCATAACGAATTGTATGGAATATTGGAACTGTATTTCCTCTTAATGTATGATTATTTCCTTCTATTCTTCCCATAAATACGCCATCAATAATTGTTGTTGTACTTTCTAAAGTAGATAAATCAATGTCTTGTTCTATTACAAATGTTGCTTCTCTATGTTCTTTTAATAATCTTTCAAATTCTTCGGCATTTGTAATACTATATACTTCTGATGTGCTTGTTATGTTATTTGGATCATCATTTTTTAATTTTGGTAATCCTCCAGTTGTAATACAACTAAAGTCCCAAATATTATTATTCCAAGCTAAAGTTTCTGTATAGAAGCTTTCCTTTTTAAATTCTGCTTCTTCAGCTACACTTATTTTTCCTGTAAAGTCAATACCTGTCCTTGTTAATGTAGATTTTCCTACATTTGCTTTGTTTTCATAATTTCCACTGAAGTTTGCAAATTTATCATTAGCTGTTCTACCATCAAATTTGTATCCTACTGTTTGATTTACCAAAGTAATATTATTTTTGACAATAGAATTCCCTGTTGTTTGGCCTGTAAAACTTGCTGTTCCTGCATTTCCTGTTGCTTTTGTATTACTAAAGCAGTTGATAATATATGAAGTATTTACATATCCAATAAGTCCACCAATATCTTGATTTCCTTTTACTTCTCCTACTGAATAGCTATTTCTAACTGTTGTCTTATTGTAGATTTCCCCTAGTAGTCCTCCACACGCATTTCCTGTTGATATTACTTTTCCATTACTTGAACATTCTTCTATTTGACTTTGTCCAACATATCCAGAAATCATACCAACTCTTGCTTTTCCTGATACTTGAGATTCTGTAACATGTACATTTTTTACAAAATTATTTGCCATACTACCAACTAATCCACCAACTTGTTTGTTTGTAGTTTGTATGCTAATATTTTTGCCCATTACATTTTCCATTTCACTGTATTGTAATGTTTTAGCAAGTGCTCCTATATCTGCTAGGCTACTTGTAATATTACTATTTTCTATTTTCAAATTAGAAATATGAGCAAATTTAACATTATTAAAGATTGGAACTGTATTTCCAGTTAATTTATGTCCTTGACCATCTAGTTTACCCATAAAGTATCCATCGATAATAACATTTCCATTACTTACTCCAGATAAATCAATATCATTATCTAGTACATAGTAAGCACAAGGATTTTCTGTTAATTTTTGTTTAAATTCTTCTGCACTTGTAATATGAATTTTTTCAATATTTCCATCTAATACTTCTTCTCTAAAGTCATTTGTTACACGTTTTAGATAATGATAGTTCATTCTTCTAACATTTGTACTATTTGTAATATTTCTATCATTATTTGTAGCATCTAACTTTAATGCTTCAACATATTTATCTACCAAATCATCTGCATTTAAGTATGGAATTGTATTCCAGCTGTTTTCCATCAACTCATAACGACCTGTTTTAAATTTCTTCCATGTCATTGTTGGATCTTTTGTTACTTTTTGAATAGCATCCAAATCGTTTTTACTCTTTCCACTAAAGTAAGTAATATATCCTCCATCATAACCGCCAATTCCCAGCATTTGCCAAGATGTATATGTAAATCCATAAGTATGTGTTCTTCCTTTTTCATTGTATGGCTGATACCAACGTCTTATATACATATGCTCAGAACCATATAATCCTTGTTCCCCTGTTTGTGTAACCGGTGCAGTTACTCCTGGTTTAATTGTAATTTGATTATCATAAATATCTTCTATTGTTTTTAAATTCATAGCTTCAAATTCTTCTTTTGAAATTGGCTTCCATCCTACATTTGCATAATTTCCTGGTGCATTTGGATAGTAAATTTGTACTGCAACTTTAGATTGTTCTTCTGGAGTTAGTCTTAAAAATGCTTTTGCTTCTGCATAATCTAAAAAGTCTATTGCTTCAAACATTCCTTTATAATAACTTTCTATCTTTTCTGTTGTATTAATTCTCTCTGTTGTTAAATTAGTTGTTATTAATTGGTCATTATTAAAGTTATAACTTAAATTAAAGTTTACTGCTCCATCACCAAAGCCTTGTGTTGTATTTCCATCTGTGTAATCTTCTGCTCCTGAACCATCATTATTATTACATCCACCAACTGGCCTAAATCCATTTCTTTTAAAGAATAAGAAATTACATTGGTTATGTCCAGTTTCATGTGACCAGGTACGGCCATAGCTTGTTAATGCATTATCAACAACATAATAAATTCTCTCTGAACCTGAATAAGCTGCAACTCCTCTTATTGTAAACCATTCATATAATAACTCATTAAAGTTTTTGCAGAATGGATCCGTTGCTTTATCTTTTTTTTGTTCTCCTAATACTGGTAGAACAGTAGTATCAATTGCCACATCACATATTTGATTAAAGATATGTGGTTCTATAAAACCTGAGGCTGTACTATAAAATACACCAATTTGATTAGCAAAATTTTTAACTAATGTTCGTAAATTTTGAATTTGTGTTTCATTTCCTGGTTCTCTTACATAAACTCTTTGAGAACCTATTAAAAATGTAGTTGGTGCTGATATCATATATCCTGAATCTTTTGGTAATGTTAATACTGGTAAAATAAATTTTTCTTGTTTCTTAAGTTGAGTCCATGCACGATAATCAATACTGTCTTCTTTTCCTTTGATTGGTACTTCTTCTAAAATACCATTAAAGTTCTCTGTAAACCAATCATTTGGATCTTGATTATTAGCAAACATTCTAATATTTTTTTCTATAAATTCTTGTGCTGTACCACTATTAACACATGGCCCTAATGTTTCTTTAAAGAACATCTGGGTAACATGAGAAGCTTTCCATTTGCTTTTTAAAAACTCTTGTATTAAGTTTTTAGTATTTGCATTTTTTTGATATAACTCCCCTTTAAAGAATAGCATATCAGCAATATTAACACCATTAACTTCTATACCATAAAAACGTGAATAATAGTTATAAGCATATATTGCTTGTTTTAATTTTTCACCATAACCTGTTAGATCATATTTTATATATTGATTTAAAATATCATTATCAAATGTGATACTATATCCTCTAACATTTGCAAAATAATTTAAAATAAATTGGGTCGCATTTTCTTCACTTCTTGTTATTTCATTAAAGAAATCTGCATAAATACGCTCACCTAAAGCGACACTACCTAATCCTTTTAGGTCCCTGTTATATTCTAAATTTTTAATATAGTTAACAAGTTCTTTCACAATTTGTGCATCTTGTCTTACAATATAATTATTAAAATTATATTCAATTCCTAGTCCTTCTACTTTATAAGAAGCTACATGTCCTTTCATGTTCTTAAATCTTACTTTATATGTCTCACTTGAATTATCTGTAAATACAATATTGATATGGTCTATTGTTTGATAGTTTTCTTCTGTAAGAGCTAGTATACAAGCATTATCTTTATTGTACGGTAAAACTGTTTTAATTGTTTTTTGATTTAATACATGGTCTTCACTAATTTTAGCTCCATCTACTACTAGATATCTTGAATCAAAGAATGGCATTAAGTAATAAAGGTTAGCATATAATGTTTCTTTATTTTCATTATAAATATCCATTTTTTGGATTCTTTCTAAATCTGGAATATAACTTCCATCAACAGTTACTTCTTTCTTGTTATTTGGATCTGCATTATTAAGTGATGGTAGTACATTATAATTTTTGTTATTTAGATTCCAAGTTGTATCACTAAATCCCGCTTGTTCCTTGCAGAATTCTCCACTAAACTCATCTTTCGATATTTCCTTAATTAATCCATTAGAGTTTGGTGCATTCGCACTTAATTTAGACTCTATCATTTCATAGTTAAATGTATCTGGATCAAGTGAAATTGCATTTCCATGTACTTTAAATCCTTTGTTTCCATCTGATAAACTAATATTTTGTACTAGTTTCATTCTTCCACTACCATTTGGATTTCCTGCAATACCGCCTACACCACTTGTACCAGTAATATTTACTTTTGTAATACAATGTTTTATAGTATTTGGTTGGTACAATCCATCTATCATACCACCAACGATTCCTCCTACTTCTGCAGAACCTGAAATATTTCCTGTTACATAACAATCTTCTATTGTTGAATTATAGCCTATTTGTCCTACAATTCCTCCTACTCTTCCTGCCTCATCTCCTTTTGTTGCTATTATATTAAGGTTTGTACTACTACATTTTTCAATTCTAGTATTACTACTGATTCTTCCTGCAATAGAGCCATATCCAAAATATGCTCCATTATTTCCATATGCAGCAATCGTTGCATTTTTGATATGTACATTACTGATAACACTTGAGCTTTCTGCCGAATTAGCAATAACTCCTTTTGCAGCACTTCCTGTTATACTTGATAAATAAGCATTTTCTATAACAAGATTTCTAACGCTTGCTTTTTGCATTTCATTGAATAATGGTTTTTGTAAGTTGTATATTGTATGTCCATTTCCATTAATTGTCCCTCTAAATACAATATCATCACCCAAATATGTTGTTGAATCTACTTTATATTCAGAAGCATCATAGTCTTTCGTTAAAGTAATATTCACATCTGGATATTCTTTTATTCTCCTAATTAACGATTCAAAGTTTTCATTATTTACATATGAACCAGTTGTTCCCATTTTGCCAAAAGGTACTTCTACTTTAGCTTGCTTTTCATCACCTTTGTAGATAACAGTATTTTCAACATTTAGCTCTAATAGCACAACTCTATTTTCTACTCTACAAGATTTTATAGTAGCATACATATCTGGCATATTTTTCATTTTCACTTTTGCTACATAATTTTCTGGATTTTCAATTATTTTATTGCTATCTATATTAGTTATAGCCATTGCAAATCCATAATAGATATGATACAAGTCTACATCCATAATGTCTTTTAATTGAATTTCACGCTCTGTAAAATCAATTTCATCATTTAGTAATTCTTTATTTTGGTATTCATTTTCACCACTTTCTAATGCATTTGTATCTAAATCATAGCTTGCTATAACTTTTATTAGATGATTTTTACCATTTACCTTTTTAAAACTAATTGAGTTCATTCCCTCTTTTAATTCTTGTGTTTCAATCGGGTTATTTTGCTCATCCAAAATGACTATATTTCCATTTTTAATTGTGTGTTCTACATCATTTAATTTGAATACAGCGGTAATAATATCATCTTCACCTTCACTATAACCAAAATCTGTTACTGTTGGCTTATCTTTTAATATTTCAATTTGTACTTGATTATTTTGTGTTATAGCAAATTCTTTTCCATTATTTAAAACAACTTTTTCAATCGTAATATTTTTTACTCCTGATTCTTCATAACCATTTAATTTTGTTTGATATGTTGTCTCATTTTTAATAAGTTCATATTCTTGTCCATTGATTTTTACTTTCTTTGGTACAGATTTACTAGCATTTGTACTATCAAATTTCACTATAATATCTTTTTGTTTTTCAAAATACTTTGTTTGATTTTCATCTTCACATGTCATAAGATTGTTAAATGTAAATTCGTAATCTGCTAATATTTGTACTTCTCTAGTCGCCAAAATTTCATCTATAAACAAATTATCTTCTTCTGGTTTTTCTTCTAAACTATTCGTATCTCTATCATAGTTCACCTTTATTTCTAATGTATATGTTTTTCCATTTTCTATATCGAATTCAATACTATTTTGACCTACTTGGATATCTTTTTCTTGTTTTGTGTCATCTTCTTGATTGGTAAATATCGCTTTTCCATTCTTAAAAGAATTGTCATCATCTTTAATATTAAAGCTTAAGGTTGTTTTATTTTCTTCTATATTATCTTGTTCTACAAAATTCTCAAAGCTTGGTCTATCTTTTAAAACATCTATTTTTATTGTATTGTTTACATTGGCAACTGTCTCATCACTAAAAATAACTTTTGTTGCTACTAATTCGCAAATACCACTATTATTGCTAGATTGTACTTCAACTTGGTATTGACCATCAGCAACTACTGAAGGTATATAGTCAGTGTTGTTAATACGAATTTTACTAATAGTTTCTGTCTTATCTGTTTTTATATGATAGATGATAGAAAGTTCTTCACCTTTTTCGACATATTCTTTATCTGTATCTGCTTGTACAATAATTGCTTTTGCAGTAGCTTCTATTTCTTGTTCAGCTAGTATACTATCTACTACTTCATTTTCTTCACTTTGTGTTTGATTATAAGTTGCTACTACTGTTACTTTATACTGACTTAGCTCTATTGTAGAAAATGTTTTTTCTATTTCTCCACCATTTTCTAAATCTTGTGCAGAAAGCTCCTGTCTTGCTATTTCATTTCCATCTATATCTAACAAAATAATACTAGCATTTTTAATTGTTCTGTCTTCATCATTTAATGAAAAACTTACCTTTATGTTATTTTGCTCTAAATCTTCTTGTATTGTTAAATCTGTCGCTGTTGGCTTTTTCTTAATAATATTAACAGTTACTTTATTATCCTTTTCTAATAAAAATCTTTTTCCATTTGTTAATGCAACTTCTTCTACTGTAATCTCATGGCTTCCTGTGTGTGTTATTCCATCTATGGTTGCTATGTATGTATTCTCTTGTTTTGTTAGTCCATATTCTTTTCCCATTACCTTAATTGTAGCTGGTTCAAATTTAGTTGCATTCGTGCTTTGAAATAAAATCTGAATTGGTTCTGATTTGTCAAAATCAGTTGTTTGTACTCCATTTTTACTTGTAAGAATATTACTAATATTAAAATTATAATCTACTATTAATTGCAATTCCTTTGCCCATTGTATCATGCCTTCATAATTGCCTTCTTCTGATAGCACTTTACTAGATAAATTATAATCTACAATAAAAGTAGCATTGTATTTTTTGCCTTCCTCAACTGATACTTCTATTTCATTTTTCCCACTTGTTATAGGAGCCTCTTTTATAACTTCACTTGCTTCATTTACAATTTCTACAGTTCCTGTTGTAACACTATTTTCTGTATCTACTACATTAAAAGATATTTTTAGTTTTGATTCATTTATGTTTTCTTCAACTTTGTAATCTTCAATTACTGGTACTTCTTTTAAGACATCTATTTTTAATGTATCATCTATTTTTACTCTTCTTTCATTTTCTAGAATTACTTCTGTAAAATGATATTCTTTAATTCCTGCTGAATCTCCTACATTTACTTTTAATTCATATTGCTCATTACCTAATTGCTGTAATTCATATTCTTGTCCATTCATAACAGCTTTTTTTATCTTAGCATCATAACTTACTATCGCATTCATATTTAATGTAATTTGTGCATTCTTGTTTGGATAATAATTTTCTACTTCTATATGAAATGATTCTACTTCATAATCTAATGTTTTTTCTATTTTTTGTATTAGAAGTGTTAAGTCTGTTATTGTTATTTCTCCATCATTATTCATATCTGCATTTTGTAATTTATCTTCTGGTAATGCTTGTTTATGGATTAAATGCATTTCCAATAAGTGAACATCTCCATAATCAATTTGTTCATCTCCATTTAACTCACCTTTATTAATATTAGTTGCATAAATCACTCCTAAAAATATTAACAAAAATATTGGTATGCAAATACTTATTTTTAATAAAAATTTATTTGTAGCTATTTTATCCCTTACAGTTGTTTTCATTATATCCATTTCATCTCCTCTTTTATTACTTCCACTGTTTCTAATTTAACTTCAATAAATCTATTAATACTAATTTTAATTGTGCTATATCATTAATGGTTACTTCTCCATCACCATCTACATCTGCTGCTTTTAAATTTACTCCTTCTAATAATTGATAGTCAATTAAATGTAATTTTCCTTCTGCTAAGTCATTAATTGTTATTTCCGCATCCTTATCTATATCTCCAATTACTATTAATGTATAATTTAAAGTACTTCCTACTTTTATTTTTGTACCAGTTGCTATTACATCATTTTCATTTAGCGTATTTCCTATTTCATCCGTAAATACAATGTCTTGCTTTGTTGTTACATTTTTTCTAAATTGTGCAACTGTTGTTTTTGGTAAGATTCTTTGAATATATCCTTCTTCTATTTTATATTTATTTGATGTAATTTTATCTGGTTCTTCTGGAATTGATGTCTGGTCTTTGATAATGTCTATCCCTACTGTTGCATCTTCTAATAATAAATCTTCTTTTCCTTCTGATGTAACAACTTGTCCGATTTTTACATTTGTTTTTCCTGGTTCAATTTCATTTTTCACCTTTAATTTAAGCTGTAAAATATCTTCTTCCCTTTTACTTCCTGCTTTTTTGATTGCTACTAATTCTTTTGTTTCCGCATTATATTTTAGCTCTTCCCAATCACTTTTGGTTGTAAAGTTAGCTTGTGTTACTTTTTCAAATAAATTTTCGTCATATTGCAATGTTGCCTTAAAAGCATTAATACCCTTACTAATTTGATTATATTTATCAAATTTAAGAGTAATTGTAACTTCTTGACCACTTTTTAATTCTTCCATTGAACTGGTTAATTTAGCTCCTATCCTATCTGTCTTTGTTATTGCAAATACTGTAGTTGCTATTGAACTAAAAATAATTAATCCTATTATATACATTTTTGTTTTTTTCATATTTTCCTCCCTTTTACTATGTACATTTTTGTTTTTAAGACTTTTTTATTTATAATTCTACATAATAATTATAGCATCTATTTTTATATTTCTCAAGTATTTTCAAATATTCTTGGTATATATACTAATCTGATTTCTTCTATTGTTAATTCTATTTTCATCACCTTTTTACAATAAAAAATTAGTAGGCTTATTTCTATTTGTTTATCTTAGAAATAAACCTACTATAATTTTACACTAATCGTATTCTTTGGTTCTCATACTCCCTTTATGGTGTAGTGCAAAAATTACCCAAGCACCTCCTTGGTGTCCTCCTTCTCCTGTTGGATTGTATAAAGTTACTAATAATACAATTTCCGGATCGGATATCGGTGCTACTCCAATAAAAGATGTAACATATTTATTAGTATTAACGCCATCTTCAGACGTTCCAGTTTTTCCTCCTACTCGAAATCCTTTTACTTGTGCATTTTTCCCAGTTCCTTCTGCAACAACAGATTCCATCATACTTAATACATCATTTGCTGTTTTTTCGTCAATAACTCTTTCTACTTCTTGTGGTAGTAATTCTTGAACTTCACCTGTTTTAGAATCTATCATTTGTTTGACCACACGTGGTTTCATTCTTATTCCTTTGTTTGCTATGGTAGATACCGCTGTTACCATTTGTAATGGTGTTACTTCAAACCTCTGGCCAAAACTAATTGTTGCAAGTTCTACTGGTCCTACTTTTTCTTCCTTTAGAAAAATCCCTTTTGCTTCCCCTGGTAATTCAATTCCCGTTTTTGATAAGAATCCAAATTTTTGTAAATAACTATAGTATTTTGGAACTCCTATTTTTTGACCTAGCCCAATAAATACTGGATTACAGGAATTCATTAATGCTTGCCTTAAAGATTCTGAACCATGTGGACGGTAATATCGCCAACATTTAATTCTTACTCCTGCAATTTCAATTCCTCCTGTACAACAAAATTCTCCTTCTTTATCTGTTGTAGTAATTCCTTCTTGTAAAGCAGCTGATGAGGTTATTGTTTTAAAGGTAGAACCTGGCTCATAGGTATCAGCAATTGCTTTATTTCTCCACATTGCTTGTAATTCCTTGTTTCTTTCGGTTGCTGTTAAGGTCTCCCAATTGTTTTTTATTTCTTCATTTGTAATTTCATATGGTGAATTCAAATTATAATTTGGATATGTTACCATTGCTAAAATATCTCCTGTTTTAGGATTCATAGCAACCACATTTCCACCATCTGTACAAATATTATCAATACATGCTTCTTTTAAATATTTTTCACAAATTGCTTGTATTGTCATGTCTATTGATACAACTAAATCTTTCCCATCTATTGCCGCTATGTAATCTTCTCCTTCTTTTCCAATTTCTCCTCCTCTTGCATCTGTTACTCTTATAATTCTTCCTTTACTTCCTTTTAAAGCCTCCTCATATTTTGCTTCAATTCCGTCTAATCCTTGATTATCGCTTCCGCAAAACCCAATAAAATGAGATGCTAGTTCATTATTAGGGTAATATCGCTTGGTATCTTCATCAATATTAATCCCTACTGTAATATTATTTTCTTTCATCCACACACGCAATTGGTCTGTTTTTTCTTTGTCTACTTTTTTCGCAATTGTTTCTATCGAACTTCTCTTTTTAACCTTTTTTAATGTTTTTTCATAATCTAACTCAAAAATATCTACAAAAATTCTAGCTACTTTCTCTTTGTTTTCTGTGGCAATATTCCCAGGGTTGATAGTAACCGTTTCAACTGTACTGCTTACTGCTAAAATATTTTTTCCTGTTGCATCATAAATTGTCCCTCTTTTCGGATTAATTTGCCTATCGATTGATTGTTGATTATAGGCTAGCTCTGATAACCATTCTCCTTGTACAAATTGAATAAATCCAATACGGATAATTAGTAACACTAGTATCAAAAATGCAATAAACATCATATACATAATTCTTTTTCTTCTACTCATATTTAAATTGCTTAGCATCATAAAATCACCTTTCCCTATAATCATTATATCGAGAAAAGGTGATTTTATGCTTTTATAATTTTTACTTGTATTGAATTTCTATTTGTCCAATTAACATTTGTCATTCTCAAGCAATTAATATGTATAGCCGTTAAAATATAGCACAAAATCTTAACATTTCTACTTCCACCAACACTGGTTGGCTCTAAAAAATCACCTTTTTATATCGTTTAAAAAGGTGATTTTTATTTTCCTGTTATAAAATTTATAATTCTTTCCCAAATACTCACTTGTTCCCCTGTTACAATTTCTTCTGAAGCAGGTTCTATATAATCTTGTTTTGGCAAATTCACATATATACTTTGTGAATTCTCCAATTTTTGCATTCCCAATAACTCTTTTGCAGATTGTTCAATTGTTTTTAAATTCAAACTACTTTCAATGTTTACTTCTAATTGGTCATTTTCTTTTTGAAGTGCCCCTAGATTTGATTTTAATGTTTTAATTTCCGCAAATCTTTCATTAATAACAGAATTTCGATAACTAATGGCAAGTAAAATCATAAAGCCAATTGCAACATACACTATTACCTTTGCTTCTACTTTTAATTTTTTCTTTGCTTTTGGTGCTGCTTGTTTTTGGGATGCTACTCGTACTTTCTTAACCGTACTTTTCTTTGGGTATTTTTTCACTCTTGGTTCATATTCTGGTTGTAATTTCCTTGGGCTTGTCTCATACTGATATCGATTATTATATGCCATGTTATCACCTCCTTCAAAAGCTTTGCTTTTGTACTCTTCACTATTCACTCTTCACTTTTTCGATTGCATAATAGCAACCTATTTTTATTAAATATTTTTCAGTTACGTGGGTCGACGTGGACGTCGCCCCCTACATTGTTATATTTTCTCAAAGATTCTTAATTTTGCACTAGCAGACCTTGAATTTTCTTCTTTTTCTTTATCGCTTGGTTCAATTGGTTTTTTCGTAATGATATTTCCTAATTTCTTCGCTCCACATACACACTTTGGAAAATCACTTGGGCAAGTACACTTTCCGAATAGCATCTTGATACGCTATTTTTACTGCTCTATCTTCTAAAGAATGAAATGTTATAATGCATAACCTTCCATTTTGCTTTAAACAATCTATTGCTTGCTTTACTGTATTTTTTAATGGTCGAATCTCATCATTTACTTCAATTCGAATTGCTTGAAATGTACGCTTTGCAGGATGTCCTGCATTTTTATCATAATGTGGAACTGCTTGTTTTATCATGTTTACCAATTCCATTGTAGTTTGAATTTTCTTTTTTCTTCTTTCTTCACAAATTTTTTTTGCAATTTGTCTTGAAAATCGTTCTTCTCCATATTCATAGATAATACTAGCAAGCGTTTCTTCTGAATATGTATTTACCACTTCTTGTGCGGTTAATGTTTGGGTTTGATCCATTCTCATATCCAAAGCACTTTCTTGCATATAGCTAAATCCTCTTTGCTTTTCATCTATTTGATAAGAAGATACTCCTAAATCTAACAAAATTCCATCTACTTTTTCTATTTCTAAATTTTCTAAAATTTGTTCTATATCATCATGGTTTCCATGAACATAAGTAACATTTTGATAATCTTTTAATCTATTTTTTGCCGTTTCTAGAGCTTCTATATCTCTATCAATTCCGATTAATCTACCATTTGTGGATAATTGTTCTACTATTTTTTTACTATGTCCTGCTCCTCCCATAGTTCCATCTACATAAATTCCATCTGGTTTTATATTTAATCCTTTGATGCATTCTGTTAGTAAAACTGATTTATGATTAAATTCCAATTACTTTACTCCTTGTTCTTTTAATAAATTGCTATATCCACAAACAGTTGGTACTTTCAAAAATACCAACTGTTGCGAAAATATTTCGTCTTTTGTTTTTTACTTCTTTTGTATTTTAAAATTTCTTTTGTATGATAACGGGTCGATGTAGGCATCAACCCCTACGTTTTTTCTTTTGTATCATTTATCTTTTTCTTTTGAATAGCAAAATATTAAATTATCTTTAGTAAAACTTGTCTTTTGTATTCTTTTTTCTTTTGTTTTATGATTAAAATTTTGTCTTTGGTATTCTTCTATTTCATCTTTAGTATGGTAAATGGGTCGATGTAGGCATCGACCCCTACATTTCTTCTTTTGTAATTTTCATATTTTTTATCTTATGTGTCTTAAGTCTTTATCTTGTGTATTTTTATATAAACTTTGTACAAGTTATATACCAAGCATTGTCATATTTTCTGCAATTTCATCAGCAGATATATTTTCATCACTACTGTATGTTTTCCAAGTCTCTCTATTCCAAATTTCAAGTCTTGTCCCAACACCAATAATAACAACTTCCTTATCTAATAAAGCGTGTTCTCTTAAGTTTGCTGGAATTAAAAATCTTCCTTGTTTATCAATCTCACACTCAACTGCTCCTGATAAGAAAAATCTTACAAAATTTCTGGCATTTTTTTGTGCTAGTGGTAACGCTTTTAATTTTTCTTCAAAGTTTGCCCATTCTGCTTGTGAATATGCAAATAAACATCCATCAAGTCCTTTTGTAATAATAAACTTCTCACCGATGTCTTCACGTAGTTTTGCAGGCATGATAATTCTACCTTTTGCATCTACATTATGCTCATATTCTCCAATAAACACTCGGGCTCACCTCGCTTCCTTTCCAAACCACTTTATACCACTTTTCACCACTTCAACTAAATTTTAATATAACTTTTGGGAATTTGCAATACTTTTTTAAAAATTTTTAAAAAAAATGATTTTAGGGACGGGGGTAAAAATCATCTTTTTATATAAAAGGATGATTTTTACCCCCGTCCCTAAAATCATTTATTCTCCTAGTCCAAAACTAACACCTAGTGCATTATTTATTTTATCTATAATTTGGTTATCATCAATATGTCCAATTTTTTCTTTTAGTCTACTTTTATCAATAGTTCTTATTTGTTCTGCAAGTACAACAGAATCTGCTTTTAATCCACTCATTCCGTGAATCTAGTTCTATATGAGTTGGTAGTTTATTTTTCCCGATTTGTGATGTAATTGCTGCTGCAATTACAGTTGGACTATATTTGTTTCCCATGTCATTTTGTATGATAATAACAGGTCTAATTCCTCCTTGTTCTGAACCAACAACTGGACTTAAATCTGCATAAAACATATCTCCTCTTTTGACTACCATTTTCTTCACTCCTGTTACTACTATTTTTTCTTCTTTTATATTTGATATATTTTAAACTTATTTTGAGAGCAAAATTTGTAGCCAAATAAAAATTAGATTTCATCTTGTAATAATTTTAGTTTAAATGCTAGTATTTCTTCTTTACCGACTACTATTTATTGTTATCTCTTTATATAATATGTAAACTAGCATTTTTTGGTTCCTATCTTCAATAGTTAGTTTGGTTGGTTTTAGAGTATTTTTATCAATATATAATGTTTGTACAATTCCGCTTTTATCCTTTTGTGCACTTACTTTTGTTTGCATTATAATTTCATTTTCTTCTTTTAAAATTGCATTTTTATCCTTTTTATAGCATTCAATAAAAGAAGATAACCATAAATGGTTTTCTGCTACATAAGGATAATTTTCATATATTTTACTAAGATTAAATTTTGTATTCTCTATTTTCAAATTTGCCCCATCATATGACGTTTTCAAACCTTCTAATGCTACTGGTTCTATTACTTCTTGTACTGCCAAATTAGGTGATTGATAACTCTGTTTCATTTTATATTGATTTTGGTTTTTATTACTATGAACTTCCACTTCGATTTCTGCCTCATAAGAGCTTAAGTTTAAAATATATTCTTTTATATCTTCAGCTGATTTAATACTAGTATTTCCAAATTTGACTGTTTTATAATTGTTTTTTGTAAAAAAGCAAAATAATCCCACACCGATAATAAGTATGATTACAATAACAATAAATATTTTTTGTTTCATGTTTCTTCACTCCTTAAAAAAAAAGAATAGCTATATGCTATTCTTTTTAATTTATATTCAGTTGGTTTTAAAAACATTCTTTTAAGTATTCTATCAATTCATTTTTGCAATTAATTTGATTGATTGTTACCCTCATTTTACTTGCGTTTGGCAGATTTTTAATGTAACACGCTAAATGTTTTCGAAGTTCAGGAATTCCTACTCTTTCTCCCTTTTTCTCAACTTCTAGATTAATATGTTCTATGATTGTTTCTAACTTTTCTTTGTTTGAAACTTCTTTTAATTTCTCTCCTGTTTGTAGATAGTGTATGATTCTTTGAAACAACCATGGATTTCCCATTGATGCTCTTCCTATCATAATCCCATCGACTCCAGTATATTCAAACATTTTCAAGGCACTTTCTTCATCTATAATATTTCCATTTCCAATAACAGGTATGCAAACCGATTCTTTCACCTTTTTAATAGCTTCTAAATCAACCTCTCCACTAAAAAATTCGTCTCTTGTTCTGCCATGAATGGTAATCATACTTGCTCCTGCTTGCTCGATGATTTTGGAAGCTTGTACTGATACATCATTAGACTTACTCCATCCTTTTCGGATTTTTACGGTTACTGGAGTAGAAGATGCCTTTACCACTCCTTCTACAATACTTCCTACTAAATCTAAGTTTTGTAATAGCTTGCTTCCATCTCCATTTTTAACTACCTTTGGTGCAGGACATCCCATATTAATATCTACTAAATTAAAATCATTACTAACTTGGCTTGCAGCAAATGTTAATGATTCGATATCACTTCCAAAAATCTGCACTCCGAATTGGTCCCTCTTCTCCTTTAGAATCTAATAACAACTTTGTCTTCTCATCCCCATAGAAAATAGCTTTTGCACTTGCCATTTCAGTATAGGTAAGTCCTACTCCATATTTTTTACAAATGATTCGAAATGGCAGGTCTGTAATACCTGCCATTGGTGCTAACAATATGTTATTTTTCAATCTTACATTTCCTACTTCTAATGGTTTTAAATACATGTTTACTCCTAATTAATAAAGATTGTTTTTTGTCTTCTACCACTAATATTTAATAAAAGCCCAATACAAATAAAGTTGGTCACTAGCGAACTTCCACCATAGCTAACGAACGGAAGTGGTACCCCAGTAATTGGTAATAACCCCATTGTCATTCCAATGTTTTCTATCATATGAAATAGAAAAATTCCTACAATTCCCATCGCAATATAGGAACCTAAATCATCTTTTGCTGTTTTTGCAACATATACTGCTTTTGTAATTAATACAACATATAGAATAATAACAGCCCCTGCTATTACAAATCCCATTTCTTCTCCTATGACAGAGAAAATAAAGTCTGTCGTTTTAGGATGTAAAAATCCTAGTTGTGTTTGATTTCCTTTTAAAAGTCCCATTCCAAATAATTGCCCGAGAACCAATAGCAAGTTTAGATTGAATGACATTATAGCCAGAACCTCTTGGATCTAAATTTGGATTTAAAAATACATCAATTCTTGTTTTGGCATGAGCTGGTAATACAAAATAATATACCAGTGGTAATGCCACAACAACAATCAATATAACTCCTATAATATACCTTTTATCAATTCCTGCTACAAATAGCATTAGCATAAATGCTATCATAAAAGCAATTGCTGTACCATAATCTGGCTGTTTAATAATTAGTAATACAGGAACAGCAAGTACTGCAAATATAGCAAGTAGCTTTAATGGTTTATTAATTTCATTTTTATCTCTTTTTTGAAGTATCGACATTAGATAAGCAATGGTTATAATCACAAATATTTTTGCAAATTCACTTGGTTGTAATTTAATACTTTCTGTAATAGAAAACCAACTAGATGCTCCATTAATTGGTTTAGTAAATAAAACTGCAATTAATAAAATAAGAAATATGCCATAAAAAATTGGTGAAACTCTTGCAATTAGGTTATAGTCAATGCATATGATAGCAATCATAATGGGAATACTTATTAAAAGCCACATAATTTGTCTTTTCAGTTCGCCATAGTTTGTTTCTTGTGTCGCTGAATATAGAGAAATACAACTTATTATAATTAGTGCAATACAACAAATTAATATCCCCCACTCTATGTTTCTTAAAATTCGACCTTTCATTTTTCACCTTCTATTTTTGGGTTGTATCTTCTTTTTTTGCCTTTTTCTCTTCTTCTGATTCGTCTTTTTGTGCATCTCGTTGTTTAGATTCTTCTTGTTGTTTATGATTTTTTACCTCTTCCTTCTTGTCTTCTTGTTTATCTGTATCATCTTGTTTTGCTTCTTTATTTTTTGATTCTTCTTTTAATACTTCCTTTTTACTTTCTTCTACTTTTTGTTTTTTATTTTCTGTTTGCTTTGCTTCTTCTTTTACTTTTTGGTTTTTTGGTTTTGGTTCTTCTATTTTCTTTTCTACTACTTCTTGTGTGCTTGCTGTTTTTGTTATTTCTATTTTTTCTTTTGAAGTGTCTTCTTGTCTTGCCATTCCATTTTTTACTTCTTCTTTAATGCTAACAATTGGAATATTAGCATATAAAGCTGGTCCTCCTTTGGTTCCATCTTCATTTGCCTTATTCGTAAGTCTAACATCAATTGCATTCTCATCTAAATCTATGTATTTTTTAATCACTTCGATGATTTCTTGTTTCATCAAATCTAGGAAATCTGCCGATACATTTGCACGGTCTTGCATAAGAACCAGATGTAGTCTTTCTTTTGCTGCATCTTTTGATTTTACTTGCTCTTTATCTTGTTTTCCTATTTTCTTAAAAAAGTTTATTATGCTTTCAAACATTCTTATTTTCCCCCATTTCCTATTATTTTATTCTAAATAATCTTTTTATCTTAGCAAAAAATCCTTTCTCCCTGCCAGGAACGGTTACTTCGATATTTTCTCCTAACACCCTTCTTGCAATTTCTAAATAAGCTTTACCAGAAGGTGCTTTTCGGTTTGATACCACAGGCTCTCCTTTGTTAGTTTGTGTTACAACATATTCATCATCTGGTACTACCCCAACTAATTCGATGGATAATAAGTCAACAATGTCATCAACATCCATCATTTCTCCTCTTCTTACCATGTTTGGTTTTAAACGGTTCACAATTAGTTCTGGATTCTTAATTTCAGAAGATTCTAATAAGCCTATAATTCTATCAGCATCACGAATTGCTGAAATTTCTGCTGTTGTTACAACAATCGCACGATTTGCACCTGCAATCGCATTTTTAAATCCTTGTTCAATTCCTGCTGGGCAATCGATTAAAATATAATCAAATTCTTCTTTTAATTTATTGGTTAATTCTATCATTTGTTTTTCATTAACCGCACTTTTATCTCTTGTTTGAGCAGCAGGAAGCAAGAATAATTCTGTAAAACGCTTGTCCTTAATTAGAGCTTGTCTTAATTTACATTTTTCTTCTACCACATCTACAATATCATATACAATTCTATTTTCTAATCCCATAACAACATCTAGGTTTCTTAGGCCAATATCGGTATCAACTAATGCTACTTTTTTACCTTGCATAGCAAGAGCTGCTCCTAAATTTGCTGTTGTGGTCGTTTTACCTACTCCACCTTTTCCTGATGTAATAACAATAACTTCTCCCATAAATACCTCCTCAAACTACACTTCTTTGTAATTTGTTTCTATAATTTAACACCTATATCTTATCTTTTTTTATATCAAAAGTCAATGAATTCATTATAATTTTTGTAATATTTCTGTAATATTAAGTAAGAAGAACAAAAGAGGCTTGATTAAAATTTCTTTACACTTTAGAAAACTTTTCATGCCTCTTCTTTGTTCATCCGCCAAATTTTATGAAATAAAATTTATGTAGAATGCTTCGCAAAGCTTTTTAATCTAGTAGGATGTTTAGAGAACTTTCGTATTAAATAAAAAAACTGAAGAAACATAAGTTTCTTCAGTCCAGATTTTTAACTTCAAAAGTCATTCCATACGCTTTCCCCAGCATCTTCAATGCTTCAATAGCATCTCCCCTATCCTCTAAGGAAATCGCCGTAGCATCAATAGTCATGTCTTTGATACTAACTTCTCCCAGCACCGTTGCTTTGTAAGTACGAGCTAAAATAAGTTCTATAATCCTTTGAAAAGAGACCGTATCTATCACTTTTTTCAGGTTTTTATCTTTCCTAATCAGTTCTTTCAACTCGTCAATCCGAATAACCTGAAATTTAACTTCGTCAGTCCCAGTTCCTACTTCCCGCACTACATAAGGAGCTTCCCAAAATGCCCTGAATGCCTCATTGTATTCTTTAGCATATCTCTTTGCATCATTAATCTGCAATGGAGAAAGCCTCGGAGGAATATAGCTTCCATTGAATTTTGAAAAAGAATTTGTTGTTTTTGTCATAATTTATTGTCCTTCCTTTCTTTTATTAATCTTCATTACTAGTACTTTCTTGTATAACTATTATAATTATAACCAATTTTTCAAAAAATGTCAAATCTTATGGTAACTCTTGTATGAGTTTTTAATTCTGGGGATTTCCCAAGATATCAATATTTTTTAGACAT
>CANAZY010000016.1 GCA_947365805.1 uncultured Clostridium sp.
AGAAAAACAAAAACAAGAGCATAAACAAGAAAGAATTATGCAAAAAACAAGACCAAAAAGAAATCCAGTTAATCAAAATGTTGTATATGAATACGAATACCAAGAACAACCAGAAGAAGATACACAAATTCCTAATATTGAGTATGAGGAATTTGATAAATATGAAGATGAATAAGAATTAGAAAAAATTAGAAGGAATTTTAGAATTCCTTCATTTTATTTATCTATATCTTGACAATAAGAAGATGATTATATAAAATGAATCTAAGTGTAAATCATTTATAAACATAAGATAAACGGAGGAAATGTTATGAAAAGAAAACAACTAAGGAATAAGTCTTCTAGAGATATTCAAAATGCGACAACAGGTATAACACTAATTGCTCTTATTATAACCATTATTCTTATGTTGATTTTAGCTGGAGTTGTCCTAAGCCTAACCATAGGAGAAAATGGTATGTTCAATTGGATAAATCAATCTAAAGTAATATATGAAGAACAAGTAGCAAGGGAGAAGCTAGAGCTTGTGCTACTAGATATGCAAGCAGATAAGGTAGTAAATAGTGAATATAATGAACAAACATATTTAACAAAAAAAATAGAAGAAAACAATATGGTTGTGTATGAAAATATTGTTGCAGTAGATGGATGGCAATTTGAAATTGATAGGAGTATTCCTGAGATTAGCATGAATTTGGGAAAAAATGATTCAATCATTATTAATACGCCATACATTGGAACAAGTTCGTTTACTACAAAAGTTTCTTATGTTTATGAAGAAGAGCAAATAGAATCATATACTTATGTAATAGATGAGACTGAAATAAGAGAGGAAAACAAAGAATATACAACACAGGACAATTTAGAACCAGAATCAACACATACTGTAAAAGTAATTGCAAAGTATAAAAATGGAAGAACAATTGAAAGTAATAAATTGACAATAAAAACAGAACCAAGGATATACTTGTATAATAATGGTAGAGAAGATACAGATATTAAAATAGAATGGGAAGCTTTAGCAAAAGACCGTGGTGATGGAGCAATAGAAAAATTAGTCTATCCAACAATAAATTATGATTCAACAAATGGTTCTATTTCCATGATAGTTACAGGTGACAAAAATTATAAATATGGAGGAGCAGTAGCAATTAAAAGTCAAGTAGATTTTAGTCAGTATAAGACTTTTAATATGATATATACTACAAGTCTTGGACAATATAAAAGTGATGCTGCAGTATATTTGTGTGAAAGTTTACAAGGATTTACATCATATATAGGACTATCAGAATCAACTGAATGCAAGATGTATTTTTCAAAATATAAAGATTTAAACAATATATATATCTATTTGCAAGCAGGTACTACAGGAAAGGCAAGTATTGATATTTATGAAATGTGGTTAGAAAAGTAAAAAAATAGTACAAAACAATTGTGCTATTTTTTTTATTATGATATAGTAAGAAAAGAAAATTTAGGAAAGGAAGAAAACATTGGAAATTCAAGGTAGATTAAATGATATTATTTATCAAAACGAAGTAAATAGTTATACAGTTGCAACATTTGAAACAGATGATGAAGAATTAACCATTGTAGGATATCTTCCTTTTATTCATCCAGGAGATAGTTTAAAACTAATTGGAAAATATGTAACGCACCAAGAATATGGACAGCAATTTAAAATCGATTCATTTGAAAAGACAATGCCACAAACCCTAGAAGCACTAGAACAATATTTGGCAAATGGAACCATTAAAGGAATAGGACCTTCTACTGCTAAGAAAATAGTAGACACGTTTAGAGAGGAAACCATTCATGTTTTTAAATACGAACCAGAAAAATTAGCTGTTATTAAGGGAATTACAAAAGAAAAAGCATTACAAATGTCTCATGACTTTAATGAAAATTGGGAACTATGGCAAATTGTTGGGTATCTAGAACGATTTGGAATTGGTCCGCAAAATGCAAAAAAAGTATATGAATTATTAGGTGCAAATGCCATTCGCGAAATTGAAGAAAATCCTTATATATTAGTAGATATTGCAAGAGGTGTCGATTTTAAACAAATCGATAAAATGGCAATGGATATCGGAATTTCGTATGATAATGGAAAAAGAATTGAAAGTGGAATTAAATATAGCTTAATTCGTATTAGCTATAATGGACATACTTGTGTAGAAAAAGAAAAACTAATTGTATTTGTAAAAGATTTGTTGCAAGTAGAACAAGATGCAATCAGAAACAGCTTAATCAATTTAAACGTAAAAAAGGAAATTGTTATTGAAAAACAAGAAGAATTAGAACTAGTGTATTTATATCCATATTACATGGCAGAACTAACCATTGCTCAAAGGCTAATTAGTTTAAGGGATTTCGAAAATAATAAAGAAATTAAGAACTTAAAAAAAGAATTAAAACAATTAGAAAAATCATCTAGCATCGCGTTATCGGATAAACAAAAAGAAACAATAGAAATGGTAAATAGTGAAAATGTTTGTATTATAACAGGAGGACCAGGAACGGGAAAAACAACTGTTATTAAAACTATTATTGAATTATACAAAGAGCGTTCCCAAAAAGTAGTCCTATGTGCACCAACAGGAAGAGCTGCAAAACGTATGACGGAAGCAACTGGAAAAGAAGCAAAAACGTTACATCGTTTATTAGAAATTGGAAAGATAGAAGATGACATGAAAGAGAGCATGGAACATGAGGTAGTACCAATCGATGCAGATGTTATTATTGTAGATGAAGTATCTATGGTAGATGTATTTTTAATGAATTATCTGGTAAAAGCGGTTTATAAAGGTACCAAACTAATTTTAGTAGGAGACGCAGACCAATTACCATCGGTAGGACCAGGAAGTATTTTAAAAGACATGATTGATTCAAAAGAAATTGCAACCATTCACTTAGATAAAATTTTTAGACAAGCACAAAAAAGTAAAATCGTTGTAAATGCTCATAGAGTGAATGAGGGACAAGTATTCTTAGGAAAAGAAGAGGGAGAAGGTTCGAAAGAGGATTTTTTCTATATTCATCCCAAAACACAAGAAGAAATGTTATATCAAGTACTAAGTTTAAGTAGTACAAGACTTTCTAAATTTGGAGATTACGACTTTTTTACACACATTCAAGTATTATCACCAACGAAAAAAGGAAATTTGGGAACAAAAGAATTAAATAGACTTTTACAACAAGAATTAAATCCAGCATCAGACTTTAAAAAAGAAAAAAATAGTATGGGTGTTATTTTTAGAGAACAAGATAAAATTATGCAAATACGAAACAATTACGATATTTATTGGGAGAAAAAAGAACCAGAATACGAATATGGGAGTGGCGTATTTAATGGCGAAATGGGAACTATCGAAAAAATTGATGAAGTTGAAAAACAAGTGAAAATTCGATTTGATGATAATAAAGAGGCATGGTATGCTTTTTCAGACTTAGACCAAATAGAGCATGCATATGCAATTACAATACATAAGGCACAACGGAAGTGAGTTTGACGTCGTAATTATGGTAGTCCCACCATCTTCTAGTATGTTATTAACAAGAAACCTATTATACACAGGACTAACCAGAGCAAAAAAATTACTAATCTTAATTAGCCAAGATAAAATTATAGAGTTTATGATTAAAAATGTAGATTCAAAAAAACGAAATACAGGGCTAATGTATAAATTAAAAAATCAATAGATGGGGGTATTTATGATACCCTCATTTTTTATAGGAGGAAATTACATGTTAGAAAATATAATTCATCTAATCTATCCAAAAGTATGCGGAATCTGTGAAGAAATTTCAAAAGAGGATATTTGCAATAAATGTAAAGTAAAAATCAAACAATGGCAGAGGAATAAGAAGCATATTTATCTAACAAAATATTTTACAACTCATATGTATGTATTTGACTATCGAGACATCATAAGACAAAAGATATTGCAATATAAATTCAGCGAAAAAGCATATATATTTCGAAGTTTTGTAAAAATTATTTTAAATGATAAAAAAATATGTGGATTTTTGAAAAATTATGATATAATAATCCCAGTTCCAATTAGTAAAAAAAGAAAGAGACTAAGAGGATATAATCAAAGTGAACTAATCGCAAAAATGATTGCAAAACAAGCAAAAACAATAGAATGTAGATGTGATATTTTATACAAACAAAAAGACACATTACCACAAAGTTCCTTGGATAAAGAAAAAAGGCAACAAAATATAAAAAATGCCTATTACATAAAAAACGAAAAAACAGTGCAAAATAAGAAAATCTTATTATTAGACGATATTTACACAACAGGAAGCACAACAAATGAATGTAGTAAAATGCTAAAACAGGTAGGAGCAAAAGAAATAGGAGTACTAACACTTGCAAAAGATTAAGAGGTGAAATATGGAAGATTTAGTAGAAAGTATTTTAGATTATGTAAGAAATGATTATACCGATTATGCCATTATGATTAATGGTGAATGGGGAAGCGGAAAAACCTACTTTTGGAACCATAAAATTAGAAACAAAATTGAATCCATGCATATTAATGGAAAACAATATACCACTATTTATATGTCTTTATATGGAATTTCAAACCTAGAAGAGATTAGTAAAAAAATCTTTATTGAAACCACACAATTAATGGACAAAAATCTAAAACGTTATATGCAAGCAAATGGTCAAACGACCATTCCAGAATATGCCAAAACGGGTCTTGATATGGCAAACTTTTTTGGAGTAACCCAAAATGGAGACCACATCGATTATGGGGAATTTTTTACAACAGACGATAAAGTATTATGCTTTGATGACCTAGAAAGAGCCAATGTAGACGTTATTGATATTTTAGGATACATTAATAACTTTGTAGAACATGATCATATAAAAACCATTATTATTTGTAATGAAAAAGAATTATCTACCAAATTAAAAAGTAGTAATCTAGAAATGAAAACCTTTATTGCAACCTATCTTCTAGATAAAGAAGGAGATTTGGAAAAAGCAAGTGATAAACCAATGGTAGAAAAAATTCAAGATAAAATTGAATACGTTTTTGATAAAGCGAATGATTATGAAAGAATTAAAGAGAAACTAATCGGAGAAACATTTGAATATGCACCAGAATTTACGTATATTATTAATGGTCTGTTAATGCGATATGAAAATAATGAAGACCTAATTCGATTTTTAAGGGAAAATACAGGACTAATTATTTCTACATTTAACAAAAGTGGAACTAGAAACCTAAGAATTTTAAAACATGCTTTAAATGATTTTCGAAAAATATTTGATATGGTTAATAAATATTATCCAAACACAAACCACAGAGTATTACAAACAATGCTTATTTTTACCATTGCTGTTTCCTTTGAAATAAAAGCAGGAAAAGTTACAAAAGATAAGTTTGTTAATATTAAAGATAACGAAGAATATAAATCTATATTAGTATCTTCGAGAGTATTACTAACAGATAATCGTCAATTTTACATTAAAGAATTTGATAATAACTATTATTATAACTTTAAATCCGAATATCGCTTTATCAAGTTTATAGAAATCTATGTACGTACCAGAATCTTCAATATGAAAGTGTTTAAAGAAAATATGGAAGTAATTATTAATACAGTAGATACCGATAAACTTCCAGGATATAAGAGATTATTAACAGAAGAATATTGGAAAATCAGTGATGACCAATTTGATGGTGTTATCGAAGAAGTGTTAGAAGATGTAAAAAATGGAAAAATACGATTAATCGATATAGTAAAACTATTTGCTTATTTTAGTTACTTTATCAAAAAAGGATTAATTAATTATGATATGAAAACAGTAAAAAGTGCTTTTTTTAATGGAATGAACCTATCCTCCTTAACATCTGCATATTGCGATAATGTACAAGAAGAATTGGCAGGAATTACAGTAAGTGAAATGAATCCAGATATTGAAGAAGTGCTAAAACATTTTAATCAATTAAATGTGCAATTAAAGGACAAAATGTATATTGAAAAAGCAGAAGGAATTTTTAAATGCATTCCAATGCGTATGGAAGAATTTTATGAACGATTTGATAAGGAATGCATGAATGTACCAATTTTTAAATATTACGATGTATTCCAAATGTTTCAAAGAATTTCTTGTGCAAGCAATGAAGATATTGTAAGCATTAAAGAAAAACTAGTTAATCGTGCGAAATTGTATCCAAAAGAAATTGAGCCAGAGATGAAAAACATTAAGCAATTAAAACAGTTAATTGATGATTATACAAAAAGTAAAGAAGCCACCATTAAAATTGTTATGTTAAGAGAATTTTCAAGAGATTTAGAATACATTTTAGAACGATATAAAATGCCATTATTAAGTCAAAAAAAAGAAGACATCCAATAAAACAATAAAAGAATTTATTTATTGTAATTGCAATCTTTAAATACAGCTAAAACAATTTAAAAAATTGTCAAAATTATGAATAAAAATTTTTCCAAGACAAATAATAAGATAAACTTAGAATTAAAAGGAGGGAAAATTTTGAAAGCAACAGGTGTAGTTAGAAGAATTGATGATTTAGGAAGAATTGTTATTCCAAAAGAAATAAGAAAAACATTAAGAATTAAAGAGGGAGACCCTCTAGAAATATTTACCGATAAAGAAGGAGAGGTCATTTTAAAGAAATATTCGCCTATTGGTGAACTTTCTGAATTTGCAACAGGTTATGCAGAAACCCTAGCAAAAACCACAGGACATATTGCCTGTATCACTGATAAAGATACTGTTATTGCAGTTTCTGGAGGCTCTAAAAAAGAATTCTTAGAACAAGATTTAAGTAAAGAACTAGAACAATTATTAGAAGATAAAGAAGTATATACAAGTAAAGAAAATAATGAAGTATCTATTCCCATTACAAAAAACGATAATAAAGAAAGAAAATACAATTCGCAAGTGGTATATCCAATTATTTCACAAGGAGATGTTATTGGAAGTGTTATCTTACTATCAAAAGATAACAACACAAAAATGGGAGATTCTGAATTAAAAGTTGTACAATCAGCAGCGGGATTTTTAAGTAGTCAAATGGAAATATAGACAAGAGCAAGAGTTTTTATTCTTGCTCTTATTTTTTAGTTTAAATAAAACCTTAGAATCATTAAAACTCAATGATTGATTTATGTTTTTCTTGTTTTTCTCAACATCGCACATAGAGTAATAAAAATTTGCTTATGAAGCTCATTTTAAAATACCATGTAGCTTGCCAGTCCCCATAGCCAAAACTACGAAAAAGCCATAAATTAAATCATTGAGTTTTACAATAAAGTATTTTTAAAAAACGGAGAAAACGAGAGAAAAACAAAGAAAAAATATTAAAAAGAACTTTTAATTAAGGTTTTGAACCAACAAAAACTTCAGTGAATCAAAACCATGCTAAATTCGGTAACAATTGCCTTTGATAACCTGGAAAATATATGCTATAATACCAAATGATGGTGCATTATTCTAGTAATATTGTCTATTACGAGGGTGGGGCTAAAAATCCACTAAAGGGCATATCGATGAAGTTTCTTGTTTGTGCGCGGTAACGCCCAGTTCTGTGTGCTTTCAGGGAGTAAAGATGATAGGGAAATATGTAATGGCATACATAGCATTTCCCCTATCGTCGCGGAGGCTTTTGTCAGTTTCAATTGACCTAAGTATAACCTATATAAAGTGCCAAGACACAATATATAGAGTAGCCTGTCTCGAGTGGTAAATTTGGGATTAGTTAAAACGGTTTCTTGATTACAATAGCTAAGTAATGAAGAGATTATGGCTATGAAATTATTACTGCAAAAAAGACTAGTGATAGAGCCAATATTTCAAGGAAAACTTCTAGAATGTTTGTACTTTTAGGTGCAAGGAAACCTAGGGATTAAGGTGTAGATTTTAGTGGCTGTCTGGTATTCTTTTATTTCTTTATTCTAAATAAAAGAATATTTTCTTTAAATGGAAACAGCTAAACAGCAATGTTTAGTAGAAAATAGAGAAATTCGGCTAGACCTATACTACAAAGTTTACTTAGGTTTTTACCATCTTTAACAATATATAATTTGTTAGTAGAGGAGAAAAAATTGAAAGAAAAGAAAGAAAAGAAGAGTAACGAAAATATAAAATGGTTTATTGAAGTATTTATTATTACCTTTATATTATCGCTATTTTTTTCATACATATCAACAACAGCAATTAATGATATTCCAATGATACCTGCCATCTTTATTCTACTTGCTGTTATTGTAGTAGGTATTATTTTTGATATTGTTGGAGTAGCTGTAACCGTAGCAGGAGAAGAAGAATTTCATGCAAAAGCAAGTAAGAAAATACCAGGAGCAAAAACAGCAGTAAGATTAATTAGGAATTCATCTATTGTTGCTAACATTTGTGCAGACGTAATTGGAGATATTTGTGGAGTATTAAGTGGAGCTATTAGTGCGATTATTGCAATGAAAATAACCGAAAGTTATCAAATATCCTTTCCAATTCAATTTTTAATTAGTGCATTAGTTGCATCATTAACAGTAGGAGGAAAGGCACTAGGAAAAGGATTTGCAAAAAGTAAAAGCGGTAGTATTGTATGGGTTGTATCCAAAATGATAAAGCCATTTTCAAATGAGAAAAAGGAAAAGAAGGATTAATAAACCAAGGAGTTGTGGTATTTTGCACAACTCCTTGATTCGTGTAAAAGTAATGATATAATCTATAGCGAAAAGCATGAGAACTCTTGCTTTTTTTTGTATCTTGTAATATAATTTTGGACATAATCAAAAAGAGGAGATAGATAGTATGAGAGCAATTGATATAAGAAATAAATATTTAAAATTTTTTGAAAATCATGGTCATAAAGTAATACCAAGTGCACCACTTATTCCAGAAAATGACCCATCTGTTTTATTTACAACAGCTGGTATGCAACCACTTGTACCATATTTATTAGGAGAAAGACATCCAGAAGGAACACGTCTTACCGATTATCAAAAATGTGTAAGAACAGTAGATATTGATGAAGTAGGAGATAACCGCCATTTAACATATTTTGAAATGCTTGGTAACTGGTCATTAGGAGATTATTTTAAAGAAGAATCCATTAAAATGAGTTTTGAATTCTTAACTAAGGAATTAGGTATTCCAGTAGAAAAATTATCTGTAACCGTTTTTGCAGGAGATGAAGATGCACCTCGTGATGAAGAATCGGCTAGTATTTGGAAGAGTGTAGGAATGCCAGAAAACCATATTTATTATTTTGGAAAAGACGATAACTGGTGGATAGCAGGAGAGGAAGGACCTTGTGGACCAGATACCGAAATGTTTTATGATACAGGAAAAGAGCCATGTTCAAAAGATTGTAACCCATCATGTGGTTGTGGGAAATACGTAGAAATTTGGAATAATGTATTTATGGAATATTACAAAGATAAAAATGGATATACAAAACTAAAACAACAAAATGTAGATACAGGTCTTGGGCTTGAAAGAATGAATATGCTACTACAAGGAAAAGAAACACCATATGATACCGAAATTTTTGCACCAATTATGGAAAAACTACAAACTCTTGCAAAACAAGATGAAATTAGTAGTAGAAGAATTGTTGCAGAACATTTACGTTCTAGTATGATGATTATATCGGATGGTGGGAGACCAAGTAATGTAGACCGTGGTTATGTATTAAGAAGATTAATTCGTAGAATGACAAGACATTTAAATAAATTAGAAATTGATTTAAATGAATTATCTGAATTAATTGATTTAAACATTGATAATTTAAAAGAAATGTACCCAGAATTAGAAAAAAATAGAGAAACGATTAAACAAGTTATTATAGAAGAAAAGGATAAGTTTGTTAAAACACTTGCTCATGGAGAAAAAGAATTTGAAAAAGCAATTGCAAAAATAAAACAAGAAAATACAAAAAAAATAGATGGACAAGTGGTATTTCGACTTTATGATACTTACGGATTTCCACCAGAAGTAACCTCTGATTTAGCTCGTGAACAAGGCTATGAAATTGATATGGAAGAATTTCAAAAATTATTTAAAGAACATCAACAAAAATCAAGAATGGGTTCAGAACAAAAATTTAAAGGAGGACTTGCAGACCAAAATGAAGAAACGATTTGTTATCATACAGCAACTCACCTTTTAAATGCTGCTCTAAAAATAGTAGTTAGTAAAGATGTTCATCAAAAAGGTTCAAACATTACAGCAGAAAGAATGCGTTTTGACTTTTCATGTGACCATAAGTTAACAGAGGAAGAAAAACAAAAGACAGAAGACTTAGTGAACCAATGGATTAAAGAAGAATTACCTGTAACAGTAGAAGAAATGAAAAAAGAAGATGCCATTGCATCTGGTGCAGAATGTATGTTTATTGAAAAATATCCAGACATTGTTACTGTATATACAATTGGAAACATATCCAAAGAATTATGTGGTGGACCACACGTAAAAAATACGAGTGAATTAGGAACCTTCAAAATCAAAAAAGAAGAAGCAAGTTCAGCAGGAGTAAGACGTATTAAAGCAATATTAGAAAAATAATGCAGGGGTCGACGCCCACGTCGACCCATTTTTATAATTAATAGATAGGAGATAGTATTATGGAAGATTGTATATTTTGTAAAATTATAAAAGGAGAAATCCCTTCAACGAAAGTATATGAAGACGATGAAATACTAGCATTTAAAGACATTCAACCAGCAGCACCAATTCATATTTTAGTAATTCCTAAAAAGCACATTCCATCTTTAGTACAATTAGAAAAAGAAGATGAAATGTTAGTTGGAAAGATATACACAGTAATAAAACAAATAGCAGAAGAACAAGGAGTTTTAAATAAAGGATATCGAGTAATTGTAAACTGTGGTAAAGATGGGGGACAAGAAGTAGGACATTTACATTTCCATCTATTAGCAGGAAAGCAGCTTGGTGAAAAAATTGTATAAATCCCCTATAAATTAAAAAAAAAATGTGATATAATAGTAGTATAGAGCAAAAAAACAAACGAAAAAATGGAGGGGATAACTATGTTCAATAATAAATATAGTAATGTATTAACCATCTTATTAGTTATTGTAATCATTGCGATTTTAGGTTTAATTGCATTTTTAGGATATGATATTTATCGTAAATTTTATATTGATAAAGAAGCAAAAGATTTTATGGAACGATATGAAGAGCAAATAAGAAATACAACTCTATCAGAAGGAAATACTACTACCAATGAAATAACCAATACTTTCATTGATCCAGGGAATGATACATCCAACACACCACAAGGAGGAGTATCTTCAGGAGGAAGTAATAAAACAAGTAAATACACGTATAAAGGATTTACTGTTTTAGGAACCATTGAAATTCCAAAAACGGGAATTAAATATCCAGTTTTAAACAGCTATGCTCCAAAAGCACTAGAAACAGCAGTATGCTACTACTATGGACCAGGATTAAATGAAGTAGGAAATACTACAATTGCAGGACATAACTATCGTAACGGAGCATTTTTTGGAAAGAATAAACAGTTAGCAAATGGGGATATTATTTATATTACAGATAATAGTGGAAAAAAAGTAAAATATACAGTTTATAATATTTATACAACAACACCAAATGATGCAGATTACGTTACAAGAGACACTGCAGGAAAACGAGAGATTTCATTAACAACTTGTACAGATGATAGTAAAGGACGATTAATTATTTGGGCAAAAGAATCATAAACAATAAAAAAATAAAGATTTCAGTAAAAAAATCTTGACAAATGAAATAGATTTAGGTAAAATATTAATTGCACTGTTACAAAAGACAAGTAACAGTGCAATCACATGGTGGATGTGGCGTAGTTGGTTAACGCGCCAGTTTGTGGCACTGGAGATCGTGGGTTCGAGTCCCATCTTCCACCCCATAAATTTATTCACGTGCACTATATTGGGCTGTAGCTTTACAAAATGTAGGCGACAAAAGAGCCGTACAGATTGTAAATAGCGGTAGCATTATAGAAAATTAAATTATATTGGGCTGTAGCCAAGCGGTAAGGCACCAGACTTTGACTCTGGCATGCGCTAGTTCGAATCTAGCCAGCCCAACCAAAAAAGAAACACTTCTTATGAGTGTTTCTTTTTATTTCTAATAAAATCAACAAATTGCTTTAATTCCTCTATATCTTCTTGAGTTAATCCTTCTACATTAATTTTGTAATATTCTGGAGAGTTAGGAGTATCAGTTCGAATAATAAATTCTTGTGTATTTTCTTCTAATAAATGTAAAATGGTACCAATAGGCATATTCATAGCTTTTGCAATGGATTTTATACAATCTAAAGTAGGTGCAATGGGTTTTCCTGTACGTGAGTCAAAATTTTTTTCGAGAGCGGAAATATAAGTGTGACTTAAATCACATAGTTTAGCAAAATCTCGTTGAGATATTTTATTTTCAGTTCGGTATTTTTTTATTAATTCTCCTAAATACATAAAACACACTCCTTATGTACTATATTGTACACTAATATGCACAAAATGTCAAAGAAAAAAGAGAAAAACTTAACAAAATTGTACAACATGATTGACAAAACAAAAACATAATGATAGAATGTGTCCAACAAGATGAACAGATTAAAAAGGAGTGATTATCAAATGGATATAGAAAGAATGCTAAAGGATTACAAAAAGAACAAAGGAAAAATAGAAACAGTAGAACAAAGATGTCAATATTGGCAATATTGTCTTGATACAATGACAGATGAAGAAATAGCAGAAGAGTTTGTTTATGAGAAAGCGGATACATTTGGTATGCCAAAAGCGAAAAACAATGAAAGTCCAGTAGAAAAGCAAATTATTATGTATGAAGTAAAAAGGCAAATGGTAAAACGATGGATAAAAGACGATGAATCAAGAATAAGACCAATTAAACAAGAAGTTAAACAAATTCAAATAGCTCTAAGTTCTTTGACAGGAGAAGAAAATTATGTGATTGAATGTAAATGTATTGAGAATTGGAAATGGTCACAAGTAGAAATTGGATTTAATGAAAAGTATAGAAAAGGAGAAGAAATTACAGTAGAACAATTAAAGAAAATTAAAGTAAAAGCACTAAAAAAAATGCAAGAAATATTTAGTATCTAAAAATTACTCCAAAATTACCTAAAAAATAACTGTTTTTTTAAAAATAATGTGGTATTATAATACTATCAAGTTGTGTTTAAACGACATATCAACTGGAGATAAATATTTATAAAGCCAAAGGAGTCTATCGATAGATAGGCTCTTTTTGATATCAGCATGATAAAAGAAAAGGCAGTAAAGAGGTGATACAAATGAAAACAGTAGAGCAAAGTTATATAGAGTATCTATGTAGTAATTGCAAAAATAAACAAATAGAGCAATGCCAAATAAAAACACGATATGATAATGTAACATATTGTAAAGGTTATCAAAAAAGAGAAGAGTTAGAAGGCTATCAAAAACCATTACGAAGGACAGCTAATGTAGAACATTGTATCATGCCAAAACTAGCAAGTAATTGGAAATAAGAAAGAGGGTGATAATATGTGGTTACTAATATTAATTGTAAGTATTTACTTACAATTGCCAACATGGTATTGGATTTTATTTACTATTTGGACAATGGTAATGCCATTATGGGCAATGACAAAATACTTGGTAATAAGAAGGATAGTAAAAAAGGCTTAAATATCATGTATTCAGATGATAAAGTAAAATAAATATTTGCCGTTTTATCATAGTTAGGCGTTATAAAATAAATGAAATTAAAATGCAATGGCTGGGGGAAAACAATGGCTGGGGCAAAAGGAGAAAAAATGGAAGAACAAAAACAGGCGAATAATGGGGCAAACTATGCACCAGGAGGAGCAAATACTCAAAAGGAAGAAAAAAAAGGTATTAAAAAAGCATTTGATGATTTCTTAAAAGAAGGAAAATATCAAGCAGAATTTGACAGAAGAGTTCAAAAAGCAATTCATACAACACAACGAAAATGGGAAGAAAAGAATAACCAAGAAATATCAGAAGCTGAAAGATTAAAAAAAATGAATGAGACTGAAAAATTGCAATATCAATTGCAAAAACAACAAAAAGAATATAAAAATTTAAAAAAGAAATTAAAAGCAAAAGAATTAAAGCAAAAACTGGCTCTATTAGTACTAGATGAATGGGAGGAATAAGATGAAATTTAAGTGTGAAATAAGAGGATTAAACAATCTTCAAAAAACAATAGATAAAATACTTAAAGAAATTCCACAAAAAGTAAAAAAGAGCATAGAAAACAAAAATAATTAAGGAGGAATTTATTATGTCAGAACCAAATTCAAGCACATTAACAAAATTATATTATGCAAATACAAAGGGAGGAGAAAGAACGCAAGTAGGCTTTATACAAAGTATACCACAATTTTTAACACCACCAGAAGCAATTACCTACTCTGCACTAGATATTGATGATGAAAGACAAGTAAAAGGAAGAAAAAAAGCCGAAAATTTAGAAATCGAATTCTTATATACAGAAGCACAATATAAAGAGATAAAAGACTTAGAGACCAATAATACAGAAGTATATTGGTTTATACAATTACCAGAAGAAACCGCAGTAACAGCAGGAAAACCACTTACATGGAATTTTAAAGGAACCTGTTGTGTAGGTATGTCAGAAATTGCCATTGACGATATGTTAAAATCAAAATTAACAATTTATCGAAATACAATGGTAGAAGAAACACAAGGATTTCCAAGTGTAACAGAATAAAACTAAGGAGCAAGAAAAATCTTGCTCTCTTTTGCAAAGGAGAGAAATAAAATGATATTAGAAACTAAAAATAAAACAATCAATTTAGTATTGAAAACAAGAAAAATAGTAGAAATTGCAAATACTCTAAAAAATAAAAATTTTGAGGACGCATATTTTAAAGCAGTACAAAGCAATGACCTAGATGCTTTATCTAAAATAATATATACATTAGCAGAAGATAATGAAGGAAAACATTCTTTTAATAATTCGGCAGAAGTATATGATTTTATAGATGACTATAAAAAAGAAAAAGCAAAAACATATACAGAAATGTTTGATATCTTAACAGAGGTAATCAATGAAGAAGGTTTTTTTACAAAGAAAATGACCAAGAAACAACTAGCGGAAATGATATCAAATCCTTTATCAGGAACCAATATGAACGAACTAGTACAGAAATCAGCAGAAAAAGCAATCAGCAAAATAGCAGAGGAACAATTCCAAGGATTCAAAGCTTAGATGATATTGTAAATAAAATAAAACAGACCAAAAGCTTAATTGAACTAATTTATGCCTTAGAGCCACTTTGTTATTATTTTAAAATGAAACCAAGTGAATTTTGGAATAGCACCTATCGTGAAATAAATCTCTATACACAAGCTAATTTGTCATATTTTATGGATCAATTTAAGCGAGAAATAAGGTTACAAGAAGCAGTAACAAATAAAATGATTATGGCAGACGCCATGAGTAATAGACGTCCTAAAATAATACCACTACAAAAAACATTTGAAAATCTATTTCCGGAAGAAGAAGAAAAACAACAATCGACACAAGAAATTATAAGAAGAATGAGGGAAGTTATGAAACATGAAGAGAATAAGTGGAAATAAACGGATAAATAACTACAAAATTTGACAATAAGTATGATATACTCTCCTTGAAAAAATAAAAGGAGGGATCATTATGGCAATGAAAAAATGCAAAGAATGTGGAACAGAAGTTAGTTCACAAGGGATATGTCCTAAATGTGGAAAAGATCAAAGAAATTTTTTTATGAAACACAAAGTTTTAACATTTATTTTATGTATTATTGTATTAGGAAGTGTAGTTGGGGTTACAGGAGGAAAAAATAATACTATTAATAATAGTATACAAACGAGTACCACCATTAAAGAACAAAAAGAAAAATTCACACTACAAGAAGGACATAAAGGTAGCACAGACAAGTATGGAATGAGTTATACAATAGAAGGAAGTATCAAAAACAATACAGATAAGAAATATAGTTATGTACAAGTTACATTTAATTTATATGATGCAGATGGAGCACAAATTGGAAGTGCTTTAGCTAATATAAATAACTTAGAAGCAGAAGGTTTATGGAAATTTAAAGCAATAGGTTCATTGGGAAACGGAAAGTCAGTAGCAAGTTATAAATTAATGGAAATAACAGGTTGGTAGAAATATAAAATAAGCACCAGATTAAAGTCTGGTGTATTTTTTACAAAAGTTTTCAATGGACATATATTATAACAAATTTCAACAATGGAAAATGCTATACTTATTTTGGAGGGATTAATATGGGATTGTTTGATAAAAATTTTGAGAAATCTACAAATGAACTGTATCAAGACATAAAAAAATATTTAAGTCCAAAAGACGGTAAAAAACATGTAGTATTAATTAATACTACATCTAAGTTAATGACAAATGGAATAGAATGTGAGAACAAATATACAGTTCAAATTAATAGCGTGATAGAAGAAATGCAACAAGAAGGATACGAAATTTTGGATATAAAGTTGGATGCGTCCCAGCAGGTAATGGGAAATGTGTCTTTAATTAGAACTTTAATAGAGTACAAATAGAAACAAAAAACACTTACTTAGGTAGGTGTTTTTTGTTGTAAACTAAGACATCAGTTGAACTGGTGTCTTTTATTATAAGAGAAAGGAGGAAAAAAATGACAGTAGAGGAAGTAGAAATTATTGTAACTGCGAATGTAGAACAAGCAATAAAAGAATTTAAAAAAATAACACCTGCAATTATAAAAGTAGTACAACAAGCACAAGATAATTTGCAAAAAATAAATATAAAAGCAGTTACCAATAAGGTTAATCAAGCAGTACAATTTGTAAAAAAGAAAATAAGTAGCTTGAAAAAAACTAGCCAAAATAATGAAATCAAAATAAGAGTCAATAATAAACAAGCACAAAGTCAAATTAGTCAAATACAAAAAGAAATAGATAGTCTACAAAGAAAAATAAATTCTCGACAAATAAAATTAAATATAGCAACTGAGACAATAAACAAAATGAAAAATGAAACAACAAAGCAAGTAGTAAGTCAAATGCCCAATGCTAGTTCTAAGCAAATAGAGCAAGAAACGAATACTAGGTTAGACAATGATACAAATTACAATGGATTAATAAAAGATAGTAATAAGTTAAACAATGAAATAGTAAAATATAGTGGATTATTAGATACAGCAAAATCAAAAATGTCTGGGGTACAACAAGAAACCAATCAAACAGAAAATAGCCAGGGAAAATTATCAACCTATGTAAATCATTTTAAAGGAAAGATGGAACAAGCAAAAGGTATTGTAGGAAATCTAAAAAATGGATTTGACCAAATACCAAAAGTAACACAAACCATCACAAATGGTATCAAGAAAATGGGAACTGGAATAAAAAACGGAATAGGTCATGTTATAAAATTTGTTGGTTCCTTTATTTCATTAAAAGGTATCTATTCAACATTAAATGGTTTAGCACAAGGGTGGCTATCTTCACAAAATAGCGGAGCACAACAATTAATGGCAAATATCGAATATATGAAATATGCTATGGGTAGCATGTTTGAACCAATAATACAAAATGTTGTAAACTTTGCATATCAATTAATGAAAGCAGTTCAAAGTGTTGTATACGCATTTAGTGGAATCAATATATTTGCAGAAGCAACTGCAACTTCCATGGGAAAAACAGCAGGAAGTGCAAAACAAGCCAATAAATCGTTATCTGGGGTACATAGTGAAATTAATAATGTATCAGATTCAAATAGTGGAGGTGGAGGAAGTTCCATAAGTCCTAGCATGGATTTATCGCAAATAGACAATACGCCTAACAGTATAATTGAAGCTATTAAAAGTGGTAGTTGGAATGAAATAGGAGCTATGATTGGTCAAAAATTAAATGATGCAATGGTAAGTATTCCATGGGAGAACATTCACAATGGAGCAAGAAATATTGCAACAGGAATAGCACAGGGCTTAAATGGGTTTATATCAACAACAGATTGGACAGAAGTAGGAAATACATTTGCTCAAGGATTAAACACAATAATATATTTAGGTGAAAGTTTTGTCAATACGTTTGATTGGGAATCATTAGGACTAGCTTTTTCAAATAGTATTAATGGCTTATTTTTAGGAATTGACTGGAATATATTGGGTACAGTAATGAGTAATAAAATAAATGGAATGTTTATAACGGTCAAAACATTTTTTAGCAATACAAATTGGACAGAAATAGCAAGTAAGATGATTTCTGGATTAAATGACTTAGTTGAAAATATTAATTGGAATGAAATAGGCTCAACATTTGCAAATGGATTTAATTCAATTATAAATTATTTGTATACAGTAGTAACACAGTTTGATTGGATAAATTTAGGAATATCATTAGCTGATAGTATTAATACATTTATTATTGAGACTGATTGGAGTAAGGCAGCTCAGACATTATCCCAATCTATTATAGGAATATTGTGGTCTATTATTGGATTCTTAGCTGAAATTGATTGGTTTCAATTAGGAAGTTCAATTGGACAATTTTTAGCGAGTATTGATTGGGTTACTATTTTGGGGCAAGTATTGATTGTACTATGTGAAGCTATATATGGACTACTTATAGGACTAGGAGGATTTGTTTGGGAGATTCTAAAAGGAATAGATAAATGGTTGTATGAAGGATTAATAGAACCATGTGTTGCAATATTTATGGCTTTGTGGCAGGGAGTAGAAGAGTGGTTTGGAAAGATGAAAGATACAATACAAAATATATTTATTGCTGTGAAAGAAAAAGTTATGGAAATCTGGAACAATATTTGTGATTTTTTTGTAGGTATATGGGATTGGATAGTGCAAACTGTAACAAATAAGTTTAATAATATTAAGCAATTTATAAGTGATGTATTAAATGCAATAGCTACTATATGGAGCAATATATGGAATGGTATTACTACATTTGTAAGTAATATATGGAACGGAATAATAACAGTAATTTCAAATATAATAGATGGAATTAAAAATACAATATCAAATGTATTAAATACTATAAAGAACATTTGGAATAATATATGGAATGGGTTAAAAACGACAGTGACAAATATTTTTAATGGTATATGGAATGCCATTAAAACAGTAATAAATTGGATATTAGGTGGAATAGAAGGTATGGCAAATGGAGTTATAAATGGTATAAATTTTGTTATAAGAGCACTTAACAGACTAAGCTTTAAAATGCCAGATTGGTTAGGAGGAGGAGAATTTGGATTTAATATTAAAACCATAAATACCATATCAATACCTCGTTTGGCAAAAGGAAACGTAGCATATCGACCATTAATTGCACAATTTGGTGAATATGTAGGAGCAAGTCATAATCCAGAAATTACAGCACCACAAAATATTCTTAAAGAAACATTTGATGAAGTATTATCTGAGCATACATGGAATAATAATAATAATAATTCATTAATGCAATTGGCAGTTTATATTGGTAATAAAAAATTAGGTGAGATATTATTAGAAAATTTGCGAGACATAAAAAGACAAACAGGAAGAAATATAGATGTGTTAGTGAATTAGTAAAACAAAGAAAAAACAGAAAAAAAAGTAAAGTTATCGACAAATTATGACAGTAAATCTCAAGAACATATGCTATTATATATATGCAAAGGAGGAATTAATATGGCACATTATCAAACAATGACATCAGATAAAGACAGAGATACAGCACTTATATTATGTATTTGCGGAGGAATGTTTGGATTACATCAATTTTATGTTGGGAACATAAAAAAAGGATTGGTATATTTCTTTACTGTAGGATTATTTTGCTTTGGATGGTTAGGAGATATCTTAAAAATATATTTAGGTACTTTTAAAGATAATGTAGGAGCACCGTTAAGAGCTACAAAAGAACAAAATAATGCTTCAACTACAAATCAAGAGAATATAATACATATAACTAAAAATGAAGAAGATTATATTACCCAATTAGAAAAATTATCAGATTTAAAAGAAAAGGGAATAATAACACAAGAAGAATTTGAAAAGAAAAAGCAAGAATTGCTAAAATAAAAGGGAGGAACTATGTACTTAAGTACATGGTTCTTTTATATACCAATAAATTTTAGAAATATATATATGAGCAATATGTAAAAAAATAATATATTTTGGTGGATTTTCTAATATAAATTATTACGAGGAGATTAGAATGGAAAATAGTCTATGAAAGAATTGACAGATTAAGTGTAATAATATATAATTCTTTACAAAAGAGTTATATATTTACTAGAGGTGACTGAAAATGAAAGAGTTAATACAATTAAAAGGAACAAATGGAAAAATTAGTGTTTTTGAAGATAGAATAGTAATATCAAGGAACACCTTTGGAGGTATTGCAGCATTTGGTTTAGGAGGAGAAAAAACGTATTATTATAGTGCTATTCAAGGAGTAGAATTAGCAGGTGCAATATTAAGGATTATTCCTAAAGGAGCAGATAATCAAAGTTACAATGCAATGAATTATGCAGATATATTAAAGGCTACTAAAGATAGCAATGTTATATTAGTAGGAAATAAAATAAAATTAGCTCAAGAAATATGTGAAATAGTTACAACAAAGATAAATGAAATTTATTCTAATAGTAATAATGTTGTAAAATTAACAGGAAATAATTCTAATGCAGATGAAATCTTAAAGTTTAAGAAATTGTTAGATGATGGAATAATAACACAAGAAGAATTTGAAAAGAAAAAAGAACAATTGTTAAAGTAAAACAAAGAACCACTTACTTAGCGTAAGTGGTTCTTTTGATAGAAAGGAGGTAATTTTATGATATGGAAAAAAGGTAATGAGATATTGCCAACACCATCTACTTATAGTGCAGATATAGAAGATACAGACAAAGATAGTTATTCATCAGCCATAACAGGGGAACTAATTGATAATCCAATAGCAGTTGGTATGTTAAAACTTTCTATGTCCTGGGATTTTAACTCAGAAGAAGAGGCAGAAAGGTTAATGAGACTAACGTATATTAATCCTTTAATTTTAACAGTTAAAGTTCCTGTTATAGAAGGAGGATTGCTAGAGAATGCTAAATTTAGAGTTTCAAAGAGAAAAGTAGATATGATAGATACAGAAAAAGGAGAGAGCACTTCCAAAACAAGATGGAAGTGTTCTTTTAATTTAACACAAAAAGAATTAACACAAGCACAAAAACAAGCAGTAGAGGAGGCAAATGGTTAATGTATCAAACGAGTGATAATTATAAAGCAAAAATATACCAACCTAGTACAAAACATTTGTTAAAAATTTATATAAATGATATAGAAATAAATTCAAAGTATATACTAGATTGTAAGTTTTCCCAAACACTTTTTGATAATGGTGAACTTACACTAGGTTCGGTTAGTTCGCAAGCGGCAGAACTAAAATTATATAAAGAGGCAGTGCCAGAAACAATTAATAAAGTATATATTGAATCTGGAATTGCAGAAGAAGTAATTCCAATTGGATATTTTAATTTAGAGGATATAACAAAAAATGATGATTATAGTGTTACATTAAAATTGTTAGATTATATGATAAAATTTGAAGCAAATTATGAGGCAAGTAAATTAAATTATCCATGTAAGTTAATAAATATATTACAAGATATTTGTTTGAAAGTAGGAGTAGAATTACGGTTCTACCTCTTTTTTTAATGCGAATTATGAAACAGCAGTATATGATGATACCATATCAGCAAGAACCTATTTAAGCTATATTGCCGAACAAGCAGGTGGATTTGCTTGTATTGGAAGAGATGGAAAGTTATATATAAGAACAATAGGACAGCAACAAGCTGAAGTGCCACTTAAGTATTTTCAAAATTTTGAGTGGGGAGAAAGTTGTAAAATAAGCCGAGTGAAATACGAAGATGGCATACAACTATTTGAAAAGGGAGACCAAAGTAGAAATACGATTTATATAAAACAAGATAATATGTATATTCTAAACCAAGAGCAAATTGATAGTATTTATCAGTATTATAAAGATTTAGAAATATATAGTTTTGAAGGAAATAGCATAATTGATCCTGCGTTAGATATAGGGGATATCCTTATTATAGATAATAAAAAGGTAATATATCAGGGGGCTAGTCAATATGGAGGAAAATTCAAAGCGGATATTTCTAGTAAAATACAATGTAAAGCAAAAGAAGAAACAATGTCTAAACAGGTCTCTCAAAAAATAATAAATAGACGAGTACAAAGTCAAATAGAACAAGAGAATGCAAGGATTTCTCAATTGGTACAAGAAAGTTCAGAACATAAACAAATGTTAGTTAAACATGAACAAACGTTAGAAGGTTTGAATGATGTTGTTTCAAATACGGAAACAAAGATTTTAACATTAGAAGAAACCATACATTATTTTAGTGTAGATTTGGATATGTATAATTTAACAATTGCAGTTGATTATAATAAGAAGCCATTTTTAAATAATACTTTTACAATAGGATATTATTCTTATTTTAAAGGGGATGAGATATTAGCTAAAGCAGAATGTTCGTCCAATATAGCAGGAATATCAATTCAAATTGAGGATAGCAAAATAAAAATTTCTGTAGATAAAGATGTTATTATAGAAGATTTAAATAATGAAATAACAGTAACTTTTAGTTATATAGATAGAGGAACTAAATATGAATTGTCAAAAAAAATAATGATAGCTCTTGCCATACAAGGTTTGCAAGGGGCAAAAGGAGATACTGGTGCACAAGGATTAAAAGGAGATAAGGGAGATACTGGTGCACAAGGATTAAAAGGAGATAAGGGAGATACTGGTCCACAAGGATTAAAAGGAGATAAAGGGGACACAGGTCTTCAAGGAATACAAGGACCAAAAGGAGATAATGGTACAAGCTATTATTTCTATGTTAGATATTCAGCAAATTCAACAGGTAATCCTATGACAGAAACACCAAGTACTTCAACACAATATATGGGAGTAGCAAGTACAACAAGTCCTTCAGCCCCTACATCGTACTCTGCATATAAGTGGAGCAAAATAAAAGGAGAGGCAGGTAGAGATGGAACCAATGGTAGTGCTGGAGCAAAGGGAGCAGATGGACAAACATCATATTTGCATATTAAATATTCTGAAGATGGTTCAAGTTTCACACCGCAAGAAAACGATTATGCAAAAGGAGAAAAACCATCTGCATGGATAGGACAGTATGTAGATTTTAAAGAACAAGATAGTGAAGTTTTTGAAGATTATACATGGTATAAATTTACGGAAAACATTGATGAAACAATTGATAATATGAAAGAGTCAATTAATAAAACATATATAGATTTGAATAACAATTATTTAACAAAAGAACAAGTAGAAGCTGAAAATAAAACATTAAAAGAAAGTATTGAAGTTATTAAACAACAACAAACAACAGTGACAACAACAGCACAAGGATTGGAAGTTAAAATTGATAGTATCATTGAAAATGGTGTAAAAGCAATTAAAAATACAACTATTGATATAAATGAAAATGGTATTACAGTTGGTAAATCGAATAGTGAATTTAGGACAACAATGAATAATGAAGGTACATATATGTATGCATATAATAATGAAATTGCTAAATACGATAAAGATGGAGCAACTGTTAAGAATATAAAAGTAACAGGAGAATTAGAAACAAGTAATTTAAGAGTAATGGATGTAGTTGTTAATAGTAAAAAAAGAACACATATCCATTGGATAGGAGGTTAAAATGTCAACAATTATTAATGGAACAACAGGCAAAAATTCAAGTCATTGGAGATATTATTTTGTTGCAACAGAGCAAGATGTCAATATTGCAGCTAATACCTCAAAAGTAAGAGTAGAGGTTTATTTAGGTGCTACATCATATTCAAGAGCAGTTAGGGGAAATGTATCTGCTACCCATACAGTTACTATCAATGGAGCAAATTATACATTTACAACAGGAGCATATACAATTGAGAAAAATGCTTCTGTATTGTTGGGTAGTGTCGTAAGTAATGCAATTACTCATAATTCAGATGGTAGCAAAACTGTTTCAGTATCAGTAAATTCGCCAGATTTAGCACAAGCATCAGGATATGGACCGTATAATGGTAGTGCATCAGGACAAATTGTATTAATCACAATACCTCGTACATCTAGTGTTACTTGTGCAGATGGAAATATTGGAAGTTCTACTACAATTAATATTAACAGAGCAAGTTCTAGCTTTACACATACTTTAAAATATAGCTTTGGAGGATTGACAGGAACCATTACAAGTAAAACTGCTAATACCAGTGTGGGATGGACAATTCCAACAACATTTTATTCGAAAATTCCAAATGCAATGAGTGGACAGGGAACTATTACATGCGAAACTTACAATGGTGATACATTAATAGGAAGTGCAACATGTACATTTAATGCTTTTGTAATTAATAGTTCTCCAACAATTACTGCCACAATTGTAGACGAAAACGAAACAACAAAAGCTATAACAGGAGATGCAAATAAATTAGTAAAATATTTTTCTAATGCAAAAGTAACAATTACTGCTACAGCAAAGAATAGTGCCACAATTAAAAATCAAAAAGTAATATGTGATGATGGAAAGACAAAGGAAACAGCAATATCAACAATAGAAAAAGTCGAAAGTGGGACATTTAATTTATCATGTACAGATTCTAGAGGATTATCAGGAACTAATAAGATTACAAAAAGTATGATAGATTACATTAAATTAGCTTTTACAGAAATAACATTAACTAGACCGAGTACAACATCAAATACAGTAAATGCTACAATTAAAGGAAATTATTTTAACGCTAGTTTTGGTAAAATAGCCAATACGTTAACACTGAAATGGAGATGGAGGATAAAAGATGGAACATGGAGCACAGAAAATACTGTAACAGCAACAAAAAGTGGAAATACTTTTACTTATAGTGCAACATTAGGAACAGCATATAGTTTTAATAATGAATACCAATTTGAATTTATTGTATCAGATAAACTAATGGTATTAACATCAACAAAAACAGTTACAAGAGGATTACCAATTATTGATATTGGAAAGGAAGATATAGATATTAATGGAAGTTTACAGGTAACTGGAACAATTAATAATTTTAAATTAGCGACAGCTTGTGCAAGAGGAGTAAAGACGTTATCTTCTAAAGGAACTCTTGGATGGGGAACCAATAATACGTATATTCCAGATTTAGGAATGATGGCATACTGGAATGGAGCATACACTAATACGAATTCTAATTTAACTTATTGTCATCAAGGAGAAATCCAAGCAAAGCCTAAAAACTTATATAATAATACATCAGGCACAACAGGAACAGTAACATTAAATGAAAGTGCTGCAAATTTTACATATTTAGAAATATTTTATTTTGATAATAACAATTGTACAGCGCACTCCATAAAAGTATATAGTCCCAATGGAAAGAACGTAGGGCTGTTTACTCTTGAAGGGGAAACACACCTATATGCACGTTCGAAAAATGTTGTTATTAGCGGAACTAATATAACTAATTTTCAATATGTATTTGCAAATTTATTTCAAGGAAATTATCCATTAGTTGAGCATACAAATTATATAAAAATCTATCGAGTAGATGGATATAGATAGGAGGTAGGAAAATGGCATTACGAAAAGGAATCGAGTTAGAAAATGGAATTATTTTAAATTATCATAGAATTGCGGCATTTAACAAAATTACAAAAGTGTCAAATATAATAGAAATTAATTCATATATTAATGAAAATGAAAGGCAAAAAGAACAGTTATATCAAAATTTACAAATGAAACATGTTAGTAAAGATAAGTTAACAATAGAAGAAGAATTACAATTAGAAAGAGGGATTAATGTGCTTGTAGAAACTGAATATATTACGATTCCATATAATCAAGATATGACAATAGAGCAAGCATATGAATATTTAAAGACAATAAAAAAATATCAAAAAGCGGAGGATATCTAGATGGAAAAAGTAAATTATATGAAAATAGTGATAGGTGGTACTTTAACAGGTATCATTTATTTTTTAGGTGGTTGGGATATTGCACTACAAACATTAATGATAGCAATGCTAATTGATTATATTACTGGATTTTGTAAAGCTGGTTATGAGGGAAAATTAAATAGTAAAATAGGGGCAAAAGGAATTATAAAAAAGGTAGGATATTTATTAATTGTGGCAGTGGCGGTATTAATTGATAGACTTATGGGAGATACAGGTGCAGTTAGAACTACGATTATTTATATTTTTAGTGCAAACGAATTACTAAGCATTGTGGAAAATTGGGCAATGATGAAATTGCCCATACCTAAAATATTAATTAATAAACTTGAACAACTAAAAGAAAATGAGGAGGAAAGATAGTATGCTAACAATAAGACAACAACAAATGAATTTAAAATATTTAGGATACTATAATGATAAAATCGATGGTATTAAAGGAAAAAATACAATAGCAGCTATTAAAGCATTTCAAAAGGAGTATGGACTAGTAGTAGATGGAATCTTTGGAACGAAAACAAATGCGAAAATGGTTCAAGTAATAAAACAAGAACAAGTAAGATTAGGGGTAGCAGAAGATGGAGTAGCAGGAGAGATAACAACAAAAGCGAGAAATAATCAATTATCATGGGATAATATTAAATATTTTCAAAAGTCAGAATTTACTTGCAAATGTGGTTGTGGTCTAAACAATATGGATTTAAAATTAGTGAAAATTGTAGATGATATTAGAGAATATTTTGGACAACCTTGTATTGTAAATTCAGGAACACGTTGTATAAGACATAACAAAAAAGTGGGTGGTGTACCTAATTCTAGGCATTTGAATGGAAAAGCAATTGATATTTATGTAAAAGGTATTAGCGGAACTACATTATTAGCTTATGCAAGACAATTAGTAAGTCAAGGTAGGCTTCGATACACATATTTAATTGGAGGAAATGCAATACATGTAGATATTACATAATTCTACACATTTCTCTACAAAACGACAAAACACATACAAAAAGTGGAAAAAAATTCATATAAAAAGTAGTTATTTGTATTGAAAAAAGGATACAACTATGATAAGCTTTAAAAGTAAAAAAGATAGAGCTAAATGTAATCAAATGGCTCTATCTTAATAGTTATTATATTATAGTTACCCATCAATATTATGAAGATAAAAAGTGAAATGGAATTAAGTGGAAAACTAATATTCATAAGTACAATGTATTAATAACTCAATGTACAAAGGAGAAATAAGAAGTGGAGAGAAACTTTTATGTTTAAACATGAATCTAAATATCAAAATATGGATGATTATATAGCAAAGTATCCCAATAGTCCTAAATTAAAAACATTTGAAGAAAGATTAAAAGAATTGACAGATCAAAGATTTTATTCAATATATATGATTCGATTTTATGAAAGAACAGAGAAAGGAAAAATAGTATCTGTTGCATATATTTCAGAAAAAACAGGAATAGACCAAAGAAGAGTAATCGAATGTTTGAATTCGATACAAATCTGCTTTGAAGTATATTGTTTAAAGGACTTACAAGAAAAAATGAAAGAAGAAAAAGAAATGTTAAAAGAATAAAAAAATTTTTATATCCGCACTAGATAGGTGCGGATTTTTTAGTATATAATGCAAAAAAAGAAAAATGTCGAAATCAACAAAAGGGAGAGAGAAATGGAAGAATCAGTGCAAAAGATAAGAGAAAAAGTAGAAGAAAGTATGAAACGTTATGGAGTAACAAATGAAGAAACAATAAAATGGACGATATTGTTGAATAAACTTATTAATATTAATGATAAGATGAAAAAGTATGGCTTAAACACATAAAAAGAAGAAAAAACGAAAAAAGTCGAAAAAAGTCGAAACTGTGTAACGAAATGATAAAAATAAGACTCTTATATAATAGAGGTTAAAACAAGAGAGATGAGATACCGAATTCTTGCAGGAAATCTACCTCATCTCTCTAACAGGGTATATATCTAAGTATATACACCGATATTATACCTCTTTTAACTAGAAACGTCAATTTGTGAAAGGGGAAAAAGAAAAAAATGGAGCATGAAATGATTAAAGAAATTGCAAGAGAGAATGGAATTAGCAGCAGAAAAGTAGAAGAAATGATAAAAATTAGTGTGTTTTTTGGTGATACCTATCTTGAAGCAAAAGAAAGGATAAAAAGGTTTTATTTGAATAAAAAGTGCTAAAACAATAAAAAGATTGTGCAAAAAAATCACACAATCACTTACTGAATCATAAATGTTTTTTCTTTCTTATAGGAATCAAAAATAATGCTCCAATTACAATTGGTAAATAAAAAGTATACATCCTCCAAAATAGAATGGATATATGAATAGTTCCTTGGCGGAAAATAGAGTTAAAGATGAGTAAAAATCCACCTTCTGCTCCACCACCAGAACCAGGAGTTGGGATAAAAGTCATAAGCATTAACAAAAAGGCTTGTGCTGGGATAATAGTAAATAAACTTATATCAGTATTTCCAAAAGCACGATAAACCATATAGGTAATTGCATAATAGAAAAGTGATTGTATGGTTGCTGCAACAAACATTTGGATGACAACCTTTTTTTGTTTTCTCATTTGATTAAATTGACCATTAAAATTTTCAAAACTTTTAGATAAGTGTTCTATTTTTTCTTCTACATTTTTTAATATATGAGTTTTTCCAAGCAATTTTAAAATAGGTGTTATAATCATAAGTGCTAATTTATGATTCATTCCAATGATAAAAATAAATGCAATTGCTAAAATATTTACGAAAAAACCAACGATAGCAAGTACAAAAAAGTTATCCATTAAGGACTTAAAATAATTCCATTGAAAAATAGTAACAATTAAAGTAAAAATAACAAGAGCTGTTTGTGAAATCACAA
>CANAZY010000017.1 GCA_947365805.1 uncultured Clostridium sp.
CCAAATAGAAGCAGCAACCACTTTGCCACCTTTTTCTACTGCAATTAAACGATATCCAGATACCACAAATTCTCTAAATAAAATAATAATTGGTATCCAAGCAGGTAATTTATTCATTTCCACTAATAACATCATAGCAGCAAGAACTAAAATTTTATCTGCTATTGGGTCTAAAAACTTTCCAAAAGTCGTTACTTGATTTCTAGCTCTAGCAATTGTTCCATCTAATTTATCTGTAATAGATGCAATTACAAAAATTAAATTCATAAGCCACATAGAAATTGGTACGCCCCATAAATCTCCTGGTATATGAAAAAATGGAATAATCACCATAATTGGTACTAATATAATACGAAAAATCGTTAATTTATTTGGTAAATTCATAATTTTTTCCCCCTTGTAACTTGATAGGAATATTATATACAAAAACAATAAAAAAAGGAAGTAGAAAAGAAAAAAATATGCAAAAAAAGGCATCGTTTCCTCCGCCTTTTTTTGCATTCTTTGTTAAATCTTAAAGATGTACTTTACATCAAATCGCTTTTTTCCGAATGCACATTCTACTCCACTAGGCATTTGGAATTTTGCCACCAAAGAATCAATCTTATTGAGATATTCGCTTAAATAGAAGAAAAACTTCTTTTCTGATGTCAGACGCATAGTTCCATAGATTGCATAGTTGCTTAGTATCTCAAATGAATCAATTTCCTCTGCAACTTTCCCAAGTGCCTTATAGAATCCATTTTCCTCGCATTTACCCTGATTGGAAGTCTCGATTACTTCCCGCATAAAATGAATCTTCGTTAAGTAATCTGCTTTCCAATCATCAAACTTATCAATCTGTTGTTCTGTAAGATTTAACGCCATCCTTTACCTCCTTTAACAAAAAAAGAAATAATTTACTACTTGTGCTTTATTTTAATTGCTACACAAGCAAAGTTACCTTTTTCATTATATCACATTTATGTCGATTTGTAAAATTCTATGACTCTCGTACATAATAACTCTATATAACAAAAAAGAAAGTAGAAAGAACGTTTTATTCTTCCTACTTTCCCAAGAGTGCACGCAAATCTCTTTTTTAATTTTTCTTTTCCTTATTCTTATTAAGAATCGCTCTTAATTGCTCAGTCTGCTTTTCCTTGTTTTCTGTTATTACCCGAATACTTAGCCAACCTTTTTGGGGGTCAACCATATATTCCTGATTTACTTCTTTTTGTAATGTTTTCATTTTTTATTCTCCTTTATTTATAAAGAATCTTTCTACAATTTGTTTTTACGTGCGTGCATTTATATTTATATTTTACCACATTTATGTCGATTTGTAAAATTCTACCTTCTATTATTCTCCACTATATCGACGATATCTGTTATATAATCCCCTATTACAGGTATATTTAAAGTTACAATTTTTTGTAAGACAATGACAAGTATTGCTGTAAGTATGGTAAATCCAATGCCAATTCCAATTCCTTTTGCAATACCTGCAAGTAAATTTCGTATTAGCATTTCTTTTCGATTTCCTAATAATTCAGCTAAATCGATTAGATTGTTTTTGGTTAATACAAAATTTAAATTATCGATATTTTTCATTAATTTTTCTAGTTTTGATTTTCTTAAAAACATAATAAACCACCCTATTCTTATTAGAGTGGTTTATTTTCTTTAAACTATACATCATTTATAACATTTGATATTGTATTTGTGTTATTAATTGTTATTTGATTTTGTTTTTTCTTATCTTCTTCTTCTTTTCGTTCTTCTAATTTATTAATTAATTCTTGTAGTTTCTTTAAATCTTTTCCAATCATTTCCCAATCGTTATTGTTAGAAGATGTTTGTAAATTATTATTTGCTTTTATGACAGCTTCTATTAAATCCTCAATGGTATCCGTATTTTCTACTTCAATATTAACTGCTGATTGTGATAAGAGATTTTTAATGGCTCCTTTTAAGGTATCATCAATTGCCACTTTATTTCCACATGCTACAATAACTTTCTTAAGAGTTGGTATGCTCTTTGATTCATTTAACGATATCTGATAAATTGGTTGTACATATAAAATGGTATTATTAATTGGAACTGCTATCATACTTTTTATGGTTCTCATACCTGCTATATTAATGCTTTCTAATTCTTTTGCAATCGTTTCATCTTGTCCAAGAAGTGTCTCTAACTGCATTGGTCCTAGAATGTTAGTATCTTGTGGAAATTTGTATAATCGCAACCTTGCATTTCCATTTTCATCATAAGTTCCTACTAGATATGCTTTCAAACTTTGTTTATCAAGTAATGTATAGGAAGTAACAAGTCCTAATTCCATTTTATCAGAATCGATTGTTTTTAACATTGTATAATAAGGCTCTTGCTTCACGCCTTTGGTCGATGTTTGTGCTGTTCTCGAATATTTTGCAATTTCCCATATGTCATCACTTCTATACAATACATCTGTACTTACATTATGATACATTTGTAAGATTTCTGCTTGAATATTATATAAAAACTCTGGATATACGAAATGACTTGCAATATCACTAGGAATAGCTTCTTCCTCAAATAAATCTGAGTACATGTTTTTATATGCCATAATAATTGGGTCTGAAGTATCTGTAATATAGAATTTTGTTGTACCATCATACGCATCTACTAATACTTTTAACGAATTTCTTATATAGTTAATTTCATGCTTTGTTCCATTGTATGTAATAGTAATTGGTTGTGAATATGGGTATTTGTTTGTTACCGTATAAGCATCTAATACCCATACCAATCGTCCTTCATTAGAAATTACTAAATATGGTTCTTCATCATAAATCACATTTGGTAAAATTGTTTTTGCTCTTTGAATGATATTTCGATTCATCACTATTTTACTATCTTTTGATACATTGCTAGAAAGTGCAAGGTTAATATCTCCTTGTCTTAGAGCAAGAATCATACGGTCGATAAAGTTTAATTTTAATCCTGCTTCTCCATCATACACATATTCTGTATTTTGTGATGTTGTTGTTGGATAATCAAACTCAGATTTATTGGTACTATTGGTTACAATAGTGTTATTGGTTTCTAATCCAAAATAAATCCTTGGCTCACTAATAAAAAGTGCTTGATTATTTGCTAGGAAATCTTTTTGAATATATTTTACATTTCCTAATTCATCTGTTTGTGTTGCAGATGTAACAACTGCTCCAAAACCATGTGTATATTCATAGGTCTTGTTGTTATAAGTTCTATCTCCACCACTAATAATTTCTCTTGGTGCAACATAAACAACTTCTTTTTTGCCATTTACATCATATTGGTTAATATTTACATTTCGGTATGAATAATATCCTGTACTTGTTTGTGTAACTCCTAATGTTTTTAGGGTTACTTCTTCTGTTACCGTTGTAATATTATTGATTAGTTCTGTATTTCCTTCAATTTCTTTCAAATTTTGGGTATCATTATTACTAATTTCTGTTTCATCAATTCGAATGTTATATGCTGTTTTAGTACTATCAATATTGTTTTTAATATAGTCTTTCTCTTTATCTAATTCATTTGAATTAATAAAAATCAATTTAAATCCAACCATAATCACAAATAAACAAACTAAGTAAATTGGTGTTGCAAGTACCGATAAAACTACATTTTTTGTCTTCTTTTCTTTAAAATAACCAATTGCTTTCCAAATAGAAACAACCATAACAATTGAAAGCAAACGATATCCCCATAATTTAATTGTAACATCTGTAATTCCTGCTCCATAGATTGCTGTTGAATTATCGTTGTTTAAAATTAAAAATTTGTCAGTTAAAATTCCTTGTGCTTTTACTAATATTAGTACTGCAAATAAAACGGCAAGTACTCGTACATTACGAATAATCTGTTTAAAAAAGTTACTTCTTTTTAATGTTTCTGCATTAATACCATCAAAGTATTTATTAAAGATAATAATATAGTATATCGTAGTATATGCTGTAAGACCTATAACCAGCGCTATAAAATAGAATATGATTAATTCAATAAATGGTTTTTCAAAGATGTAAAATGCAATATCTGCTCCAAAAATCGGATCATACATTCCAAACCATGCACGGTTAACAAATAATGCTACTTGTCCACTCATGAAATATGAAATTGCAATACTGATAATCGCAGATAAGATAAAAGCGATGGATTTATTTGGTAATTTTGGCATTTGCTTTTTTTCTTCATCAAAAAAAGCTTTTAATCCCTTTTTAATTCCTCGATTAGCAAAATAAAAGGCAATAAATAAAATTACAAAATTAGCACCTATTGTAGTATATTGATAGAATAGGTTTTTTTCAAATACTTGCTTAAATTGCTCTCCTATTTCAATTGTTTCTAAATAGCTTCCTCGATAAGAAATGTACGTAAACATTGCTAAAATTAAAGCAACGATTAATACTAATATAACCCTCGTTCGTATTTTTCTTGTTTTCTTTTGCTGTTGCTGTTTTACATTTTCTTCTTTTTGCATGTTTTCCCTCCTAAATAAATGCTTTTACAAAGTCTTTCGCATCAAAAAGTTCCATATCGTCAATTTGTTCTCCAACGCCAACAAACTTAATTGGCAATTTGTTTTCATCTACAATTCCTAGCACCACTCCACCTTTTGCTGTTCCATCTAATTTAGTAAGAACAATTCCTGTAAGTGGGGTTGTTTCGCCAAATGCCTTTACTTGTGAAATTGCATTTTGCCCTGTTGTTGCATCAATTACAATTAATACTTCTTTTGAGCAATCTGGCAATTCTTTATCAATTACTTTTTGAATTTTAGCAAGTTCATCCATTAAATATTTTTTATTATGAAGTCTTCCTGCTGTATCACAAATCAAAACATCTGCATTGGTTTCTTTCGTAATTTTAATCGCTTCATATACAACAGATGCAGGGTCTGAGCCTTCTTCTTTTTTTACCATATCGCAACCAGAACGTTTTGCCCAAATCTCTAATTGTTCTACTGCTGCTGCACGAAAGGTATCTGCTGCTGCAATCACAATCTTCTTTCCGTCTTTCTTTAAACGGTTTGCAATTTTTCCAATAGAAGTTGTTTTTCCAACACCATTTACGCCAACCACTAAAATAACGGATGGTTTTGTATCTAGTTGTAACGAGCTATCAATATCTAAAATATGTGCCATTTCTTCTCTTAATGCTTGTTTTACTTCTTCAGAATCTTGTATATTTTCTTTTTTAATTCTTTCTCTTAAACGTGAAATAATATTAATAGATGTTTCCATTCCAATATCAGACATAATTAATATTTCTTCCAACTCTTCTAGCAATTCTTCATCCACTTTACGAAAAACACTAAAAGCATTATTTAACTTCTCATCTAAAGAGGCTTTTGTTTTTCCAAGTCCCTCTTTTAACTTATCAAAAAATCCCATAACTTCTCTCTTTCGTTTGCTATATTTTAAAGTTTTTAAACTATGTTTATTATTTTATCATAGTTTACGTTTTTTTTCCATTGTTTTATATGATTTTTTGCAATTAAATTATATGTAAATTTTAGTCATACGCAGTTGAAAGCATTATGTAGACGCGATATAATAAATATATCAAAAAAATACTAAAATTTCTTCTAGCTTATTCAGTAGGAGAAGGCATCTAATAAGGAGGAATAAAAATGAAAAAAGTTTTTTTAATTGTGAATCTCGTGGATGAAAAAGGCAATCTTGCTTATCTCATCAACTACACTGGCGTAATGACCAGACGGAATATCTACGCAAAGTTAACCCAAAACACAAACTGCCCTGACCCCGAATATGTTAAAGTATCCAAGTGGGACACTGTAGACGAAACAGCGAATTGGGAAAGCATCTTTCCAGAAACAATCTTTCGGAGTATTTCAGTTTCCTCTAACATTGCAATGGACGATAGCCGAATTCAAAAAGAATTTGACATTCCTGACGGAATATTAGAAGCAATTGATTCCCACATTCAGGAAAACCAAAAGATAATGGCAGCACGTTAAGAGCTTTTTCCCCCTACACTTTTGTGTGGGGGATTTTTCTCTTTACTTGACTCTCTTCGCACTTTATGTTAATATATTTTTTAATTATAGTAAGAAAGGTGTTTATTATGGATACAAAATTATCAAAAATAGATGATATATTTTCACTAACACAAGAAAAATTAGATATAGAAAAAATCAAAACATTATTAGAAATGTTTAACTTTAGCATTCCAGAAGAACAATTACAATATATAAAAATCAATAGTTTAACTAAATGGAGAATTTCATTTACTAATAATTTCACTAAAGAAACATGCTTTGGTTATTATACAAGTGAATTTCCTGAATTTTATGGAAGTCCAATTCATAGTGGAGAAGATGAAAGATTTTTAGGTCAAAAAATCCAGAACGATTCAGTAATCAAACTAAATTGGTTCTATGTTCAAGGAAAAAGATATATCTGTGATGAATATTCATTTGAAGAAACATATATTCCTCCTTATAATAGAAATAGAGTACCTGTTATAGAAGAAGCAATATTTAACGAAAAAAATGATGATGGAGATTTTGTATTACGTATCAAAAAGGAATATCCACATTCAGATAAAGAAAAAAATTTTGAAGTTGAAATTTTTAAAGGTAATTTTGATAAAGTTTATCCCAAACAATTAGGAGATGTATTAGAACCTGATTATAGTAGAGAAATTGTAAGAATTAAATATGGGCTTAATCACGATTATAATTATTTTAAAACTGGATCTTCAAGAAATTGGGAGAAATTATTTGAAACCAGATACCTATATGGAAGAAATATGTGTGCTTTAACTGACTATAATTATAGCAAAAATGCTCTTGTAGATAATAGATTAGTATATGGTGTAGAGCATCGCGAATCTGATGGTATTACATATAATGGTGTTATTTCTGAAGATGGAACTAACAGATTTGAAAATATACATCCTTTGAGAATGATGTATTTAGCACCTCCTTTGCAATTATTAGAAGATAACGAGGAAAAACCAATTTCTAAAATATACTTTCAAGGATATGATAAAACAACTGGGCAAAAATCCTTAGGAATATTAAAAACTAAAAGTGGTATAAATATAGTTAGAGATGAAATGCAATATGATAAAAGTGGGGATTTTAGAAAACGACTTGGATATAAACGAATTGGTGAATATTCTTTTCCTGAAACTTCTAAAGGAACTATAACAATAGAAGAAATACAAAGTGCAATTAATATTCTACGTGACAATGCTATCGATGATAATTTTGCAAAATGTATATGTAATGAATTAGAAATGTTTATTGAGAGAAAGAACGAACGTAAAGAATTTTCAAATATGGAATTCGAAGTTTCGGATATATGTATTCCGAACTTAACTGTACATTTTGACACAGACCTTATTATAAATATGATAATAAATCAAGGTGTAGGAAATTCAATATCAAACATATTAGAAACTTATTCAAATATGTTTAAAATTGATAAACAAGCGGTTATTAATTGTAATAGAGAAAATGAAAAATTAAAAAGCATATAAACAAAAATGAAGAGTGACGAGTACAAACTTGCTTATCTATTTTTTAGATTAAGTAAGCAAATACTTTTCACTCTTCACTCTTACGTAAGCAAGTTTGGAGCGTTTTAGGAGGCTATTTGCGAAAAAATTGCCTATTTTTCATAGTGTTCCTCCCATATTTTGCTCAAAAAAATAATTCGATTAATCAACTGATGTATAAATTATAACATAATAAAATTATTTTTCAATAGATGTTGTATTTTAAACAAATGTTTGATATACTGTTTCTATAAAAGATACTAGGAGCTGATACCATGAATGAAAACGAAATCGAATTAAAAAATAATGCTATTATACATAAGGATAATTCATTGAATAGACTAGATTTATCTTTCCTTAAACATATAGAATTAAGTGAATATAAAAAAAGTGATTTATTAGCTTATTGGATTAATGACTTTGCTGAGTATCATGATGAAGAAAAAACATTTAATATTGCAAAATCTGGAATGTATTCTCGTGGTGATATTATTAAAGTAAATTTAGGTTTCAATATTGGAAATGAATTAGGTGGACTACACTATTGTATTGTTCTAAATAAATATGACAATACAAGAAATGGAGCCTTAAATGTTATTCCTTTAACATCAAGAAAAGATGAAAAGAAATATGACTCTTCTTCTGTAAATCTTGGAAAAGAACTTTATAATGTTTTTCAAGATAAAATTGAAAAAGAAAAACAAAAGTTACAGCAAATATTAGATGAATTAGAAAAGATAGAAGATGTACCTATTAACATTCAAAATATAATAGAAAAAGAACAAAAATATATTGCAAAGATGGAAAATGAGATTTCTAAAATGAAAAAAGATAGTATTGCTCTAATTAATCAAATAACAACAATTAGTAAACAAAGAATTTTTAAAGATACTGTAAGAAGAAATGTAAAAATATCTAGTGTATCACTTGATTTAATTGATAAACAAATTATAAAGTTTTTCACGAAATAATAATATATAACTTAAAAAGGAGAGTTGCTAGAACTCTCCAAAATCATTTAGGCTCCCGTCTTACTACAAAAGTAGTAGAGGGTTAAGTTAAATATATTTTAACATATAATATTTAACTTGTCAAACCAAATTGACACTAATATTATATGATTGTTTGTTAAAATTATACATTTTATCTATGTTTATTTAACTATAATATTCTTTTATTTTTTCATCTATTTCCTTATCTGAAAGTTTTAATATTTCATTGTATTTTGTTGGATTTTTTAAAATTTTTATTATGGTTTCCTTTCGAAATGTCTCTGCTATATATCTTGTAATAAAGTAGCAATCCAAAAACTAAAAATGAAATTGTGTGCATAAAATGCATTAAAATATAATTTCACAAAAATTATATTTCGATGTATTATAGTAATATCAATGCATCGGATTATTTATGCGGATAGTTATTTCCGACTACCCGCAGTTTACCCTTTAGAATATCCTGAAAACCAGTATTTTACTGGTATTTTTTTATTTTTTAATGCAATTTTAATGCGATTTTATAAACAACTATTGAAAAATAATAAGAAATAATAAAATTTAATAAAACATAATAAAATTAAAATTTATGGAGCGTTTTAGTAGGTTATTTGCGAAAAATATGCCTATTTATCATAGTGTTCCTCCCACATTTTGCTCAAAAAATAATTGACTCATCAACTGTTAAAATTAGTATAACATAAAAATTATTAATTTAATAGTATTTTTATTATACATTTGCTAATTCAAAATATTTTCCATGATTATTTATCAATTCATCATGCTTTCCCTGTTCTACAATTTTACCATCATCTATCATTATTATATTATCAAAATCTTGTACAATTTCTAATGAATGAGCAATAATAATTATAGTTTTTGTTTTAGATAGTTTATTTATTGTTTCTTCTATTTTACTTTTGCTATGATTATCTAATGCACTTGTTGCCTCATCAAATAAGATAATTGGTGTATCTCTTAATATTGCTCTTGCTATTGCAATTCTTTGTTTTTGACCAACTGAAATATTATTATTATTTTCATTTACTATTTCATCATATTTATTTGGTAATGTATTAATAAAATCATCTATACTTGCTAACTTACACGCACTTATTATGTCTTCTTCTGTAGCATTTTCATTTACCATTAATAAATTTTCTTTTATGCTCATATTAAATAATACTGGTTCTTGATTTACTACCGATATAGAGTTTCTAAAACTTTTCTCATTAAAATCTTTTATATTTTTTCCATCAAACTTTATAATTCCACTATAATTATCATATTCTTTTAATAATAATTTAAATAGTGTACTTTTTCCTGCCCCACTTTGTCCAACTATTGCATTTTTAGTATTGGGCTCAATAGTAAAATTAATATCTTGTATGATATGATTATTAGATGTCTGATATTTAAAACTAACATTTTCAAATTGTATTTTTCCAACTATATTAGCATAATTTTCTTCTCCAAATCTTTCTTTTTCTAGTCTGTCATCTTCTAACAATGATTTAATTCTTTTCATATTAGCCGTAAACTCAGAAATTCCAAAGTCATGTTCTATAATTCTGTGAAACACATCATCGACTATATTAGTCATATATGTAATAAGTAGCATTGCTGTTTCTATATCTAATAGTGAACTCCTTAAACTTTCTATTATATATATTAATATTATTGCATCTCCTATAATTCTAATAGTCCATTTTGCTGTATTTACATTTTTTCCTAATAGTCTTCTTGTAGTTCTTACATCTTTTAAATCATCTATATCTTTTTGAAATATCGAAAAACATTTTTCTTTTAAACTTAATGCTTTAATTTCTCTTATTCCTTTTGTGGTTTCGTTTAACATTGTAGAATAATTATCAGCATAACTAAATTCCTCTCGTAAGTATTTTTTAGATTTATCTAATTGAATTTTAAATAATAATAAGCTCAATGTAGAAATTATAGTTACACCTAATCCAATTTTCCAGTCTATAAAAAATATTATAAATAACATTACAACCGAAGTTGCTACATAGGCACTTTCTTGTAATAGAGAACTTATTGTACTCATCATTCCACTATCTGCTGCTTTTATAGTTGTAAAAATTTTTCCTGATTGCATATTTTCTAATGAAGTTATTGATAAGTTTAGAACTTTAGAATATATTTTTTTCTGAATATTAGCTGAAATTTTTTCTCCTACACTAATAACTATTCTTCTATATTTATTATGACAATAAGTTATTGAAAATATCCTTAATATTCCACATATTATTACTAATTTTACAGCCTTGTCTAAATTTAAACTGATTATATTTGCTATTAATTTTGAATACATTGTTGTAAATATCATTGATGTAATTACAAATATAACCATAAATATTGTTCCAATTATATATTGTTTTTTATTTTCTTTCGAGTATTTAAATAAATCTTTAAATGCATTAAAGAATCCATACTTTTCCATTGTTATCTTCCTCATTTCCTTAATTATTGTGTATGATTAATTACCTATTATAATATACCATATATACATTTAAAAATCCAGTAAAAAACTTTCATTCTTATACAGGGCTTGGGACTTAGTCCCAAATTGCGAATTTTGACTAGGGAGGAAAAATTCAGTGCTTGTTAGGAACTATATAGGAGTACAAAAATTATATTTATATTGAATTTTTCCTCTAATTTCTTTATTTTTGATTACTAATTACTGCACCTATTTTATAATTTTCTTTCTTTGATTTTGAAAAAGTTTTATTATCTTTTACAACAACCAATCGAATCAACTTTTGTTTTTCTTTATTTAATTTTATTTCAATTTCTTGCTCATTTTCGTTCATATTTTTCGAAAATAATTCATAAAATTCTATTTCAAATTCTTTATTAATTCTATGAAACTGTTGATAAATTTATAGTTTGGATTTGCCATAAATTTGGCATTGGAAAATCAAAGGAATTAGTTAAAAATTTTGAGGAAGAAACTCATTCTTTTATTGATCCAGTAAAACAACTTAAACATGAAGAAAGAGAAAAAGAATGGGATTTAGAAAGATTTTAATGTCTTTTTTATAGTATACAAGGATAAACCCCAATTAGTGTTTATCCCTGCATACTATGAAGAAGATTGCATCTTACTATTTTAACCACTCTACATCTTTTACATAAATTGCAATACGTGATTTCTCGCTATCCACAAAATAATAACCTACTGAATAAATTGATAATCTGACTCTATCGCCTTCTGTTAATCTGGTTAAATTTCTAAATGAAATCCCTTCTTCATGCATTGCTCTATTTTGATAGTAAAAATTATAGACTCTTCCATCAGTAGTTTCGAAATTTACATAAATATGCATTTGACTTTTTGTTGCCGCAAGATTTACACTTTTTACAGTTCCTTCTATAGAGTACGTATTCTCAAAAGGATGCCATATATGTGGCTTTATCACAAATATAGCAAATATAAATATTACTATCAGTAATATCCGCTTCACAGTTTTCTTCTTCATACTAATTCCTCCTTTAAAATTTGATGTTTACATGTCATATATGATAAAACTAAGGAGTAAGTATTCCTTACTCAATTAGTGAATTAAGGAAATAAGCAACAATAAATATATTACTTATATTGTTTTATTATACAATGTATTTACTTAATTGTTACTATGTGCATTTTTATTTTAAGCTACTTTTATTCCTGTATCTACAACTTCTTTTACAAAAGGATTTGAAACTTTTTCGTAATCTTCTGTTGTTATTGGGTGTGGCTCTATTCTAGCATCTATGTCCCAAGTCATTCCCATTAGAACTGCCATACAATCATAAATATCTTCAAAGTCATCTGAAATAACTGCAATATCTATGTCGCTATCTTCGTTTTCTGTTCCTTTTGCATAAGATCCAAACAATATAATTGCTGTGACATTATATTGCTTTTTTATTTCTTCTATAAATTTATTTATACTATCTGCAATATCTTTATTTATTGTTCTTTTAACCATTTTCGTACCTCATCTTTATCACACACCAAATAGGTATTGTACAATTCTAATTGTGCTATAAGTTCTTCTAAATCACGAACTGAACGAGTAACCCTATCTAATTTGTAGGCTACAATATAATTGATTTTTCCTTGTTTCATATCTGCTAACATTTCTTGAAATGCTGGTCTATCTTTAATATTTTTTGCTGATATTCCAGCATCTTCATACACTCTAAATACTTCATATTCTTTAAATTTACAAAGTTGTAATAATTTTTCTTTTTGTTCTGCCAAACTAAATCCTTCTCTGACTTGATCTTCTGTACTTACTCTAATATAAATTCCTGCGATTTTCTTTTCTTCACTCATTTTTTTATCTTTCCTTTCACTATTGAATGGAAAGCTACTTAAATAAATTTTAAGCACAAAAAAACTCTAAAATTAAAGTAGCCTTTCTATGTAGTCTTTTAGTTGAGATAAAGGGTATTTATACCTTAAATCTCCCACATAAAAGTAATCACATTCATTAAAAAATAGAAATAGCTTATCTTTAATGATTACTCTATGTGGTTCTACATATGCTAAGTTTGTATGTTCTATAATCCTTAAACAACCTTCAAATATCATTTCGTGTTCAAGTTTTATAGCATTCAAACTACAAGCCCATTCAATTTTAGAGAGCAATTCTCTTTTAATCTTGTTTTTCTTCTTAACAATACTAATCATACCACACCATCCTTCCTTTTGCAACTGCATAACTTATCCGTACGCATTAAAAATGCTACGGCTAAGAAATCAAGATAAAGGCGACAAAAAAATCAACCTTTCACAGTTGATTTCTCAATGTTTTCGTCTGGTGCGACGATTTTACTTAATGGAGCTACTGGGCGGAATCGAACCGCCGACCTACAGGTTACGAATCTGTTGCTCTACCAACTGAGCTACAGTAGCGTATAATTATTTAATTTTATTTGTATGTTTTATTCACTACTGGTAGTCGCAAGCTTCTCCGCTTCGCTTCGCATACTGACGCTGTAAGTCGCTTTGCTCCAACAGCCTCAGCATCTACCAACTTAAGCTACAGTAGCATTAAATTGTACGATACATATTGTAACATACTTTTTATAATAATTGTATACATTTTTAAAAAATTTTTAACTTTCTTATGTCGAAAATTGTCTAACGATTTTTGTTGTTTTTTAGTTTATTAACTGGTATACTCTATTTATTGTTAAATAGCAACAAATTTATAAGAGGAGGTAAATTTATGGAAAATCAAAAATTGTTACAAAAAATTTTAGAGAACACTAATAAAATATTTGCAAGATTGGATCATATTGAGCAAGATTTCGGTTCAAGATTGGATTATATTGAGAAAAGCTTCGGTTCAAGATTGGATAACTTAGAACATATTGCTAAAAATCATAGTGAACGTTTGCAAAGCATTGAAAATGTTGTTACTCGTATTGAAAAAGAACATGGAGATAGCATACGAGTACTTTTTGATTATTTTGTTGATCAGGATAAAAAGCATCAAGAAATTAATTTCGAAATCAATCGATTAAATGAAAATTTAGAGCTTCATAATTCTAGAATTTTCGCTTTAGAATTCTATAAAGAAAAACTTGCTTCAAAATAAGTTTATTCTTAAAGGACTTAACAATGTTAAGTCTACATTATCAAACATTGTCTAGTAGATAAATTTGTTGCTTTTAACAAAATAAAAGCAAAGATTACTCCTTGCTTTTGCCTAATATTTCATTTACTTCCATTTTATTTCCTCGTAAGAAGTCTTGTGTACTCATTCGTTTTGCGTTTTCACCCTGTATTTCTAGTACCTTAATTACTCCGTCTATTGTTTTAATATATAACCCTTGTTTATCGTCTGCTATTAAAATTTGCCCTGGTTGTTGTGCTTGGTCTACTTGTATGTTGTCTACTATTTCTATGTTCCAAAGTTTTATTTTTTTACCTTGATACATCGTATAAGCACCCATAATTGGATTTAATCCTCTTACTAAGTTTTTAACCTCTTTTGAGGTCTTCGTTCTCCAATCAATTTTTGCCATTTCTTTGGATAGCATTGGTGCCATAGTAAAATCGTTTCCTTGTGGAATTCTTGGTGCTGTGTTTTCCTCAATTTGTTTTATGGTTTCACTCAAAAGTTCTCCCCCAATTTTCGATAATCTGTCCCACAATTCTCCTGTTGTTTCATTTTCGCCAATAGATACTTCTTTTGTTAAAATCATGTCCCCTGTGTCCATTCCAATATCCATATACATAGTAGTAACACCAGTTAAAGTATCTCCATTTAAAACAGCCCATTGAATTGGTGCTGCTCCTCTATATTTTGGAAGTAATGATGCATGAACATTAATACATCCATATGGTGGAATATCTAATATTTCTTTTGGTAAAATTTTCCCGTAAGCCACTACACAAATAAGGTCTGGTTGTAGAGCTTTCATTTCTTCTATAAATTCTGCATTATTTTTTACTGTTACTGGTTGATATACTGGTAAATTATGTTCTAGTGCAAACTCTTTTACTGGACTTGCAAGCATTTTCATGCCTCTTCCTTTTGGCTTATCTGGATTGGTTACAACAGCTAAAATATGATGTCTAGCATTATAAATTGCTTCTAAAGAATCTCTTGCAAAATCTGGTGTGCCCATAAATATAATATTCATTATATACCTCCCTTTTATTGTTCTGGAGTTGCATATTCTAATGTGCCTGGCAGAATTTTATCCATAAACACTTCTCCATTTAAATGGTCTACTTCATGTGAAATTGCTTGTGCTAATAGTCCTTTTCCTGTTATTTTAATTCTTTTTCCATCTCTATCTAATGCTTCAACGGTTACTTCTTCTGGTCTTACAACTTTTGCAAACTTATTTGGAAAACTTAAGCATCCTTCATCTACAACTTGTTCTCCCTTTTCTTTTTTTATTTCTGGATTAATTAAAATAATTGGTTCTTCTTTTTCATAGTCTATATGAATCACTACAATACGTTTTAAAACTCCCACTTGTACTGCTGCAAGCCCAACTCCATTAAACTTGTGCATCGTTTCTATCATATCATCAATTAATATTTGTATTTTCTCATCAATATCGTCTACTGGTCTTGATACTTTTTTTAAAATTTCGTCCCCTTCTTCTCTTATGCTTCTAATTGCCACTTTCTTTTCCTCCTTTTACATCATACTACTTGGATTAACATCTACTACAATTCTGGTCTTATTTCCCGTTTTATATACCTCTTCTAACACTTCTTGTATCATATTATTTACAATATCATTAAACGTTCCTTTCATAATCAAACGATAACGATATTTGTTTTTTATTTTATCAATTGGTGCTGGTCGTGGGCTATATAATACTAAGTCTGTTTCTACTTTTGTATTTTTTTCTTTTAATTTTACATATACATCTTGTGAAACTTGTTTTACTTCTTCTTCCTTTTCTCCACTAATACCAACTACTATTATATCGCAAAATGGCGGATATTTCAATTGTTTTCGTAAGTTTTGTTCTATCTGATAAAACTCATCATAATCTTGTTTTTTTGCACATTCAATGCTAAAATGATCTGGGTTATAGGTTTGAATTACAACACTACCTTCTAGTTTTTCTCTTCCTGCTCTTCCTGCTACTTGTGTTAAAATTTGAAACGTTTTTTCACTTGCACGGTAATCATCTATATTTAAACTACCATCTGCTGCAATTACTCCTACTAATGTAACATTTGGAAAATGATGTCCTTTTACTACCATCTGTGTTCCGATAAGAATATCTACGTTTTCCTCTTTAAAACGATTTAAAATCTCTTCATGTGAATTCTTTTTTGAAACCGTATCCACATCCATACGAATCGTGGTTGCCTCTGGAAATATTTTTTGAATTTGTGCTTCTAGTTTCTGTGTTCCTGTTCCAAAATACTTAATCTTATGGCTTCCACATTCTGGGCAAACGGTCACATTTTCTTGTTCATAACCACAGTAATGGCATTTTAATTTATTTTCCTTCATGTGGTACGTTAAGGTAATATTACAATTTTTACATGTAACAGTATGCCCACAATCACGACACATAATGAAGGTTGAAAAACCTCTTCTATTTAAAAACAAAATCGTTTGATGCTTGTTTTTTAAATTTTTTTGAATCTTTTCATATAAAGACCTACTTATCATCGTCTTATTACCGTTTGCTAACTCTTCTCGCAAATCGACTATTTCTACTTTTGGTAGATTTGAATGATTGGCACGTTTAGTTAATGTTAGTAATGTCGTTTCATTGGCATTTGCTTTGTAAAAGCTTGTTAAATCTGGAGTTGCACTTCCTAATATAAAAGGAATGTTCTTTGTTTTTGCAATTCTTCTTGCTACTTCTTTTGTATGATACCTAGGTGTCATTTCAGATTTGTAAGAATCATCATGTTCTTCATCAATAATGATTAATCCTAAATTTTTGACTGGTGCAAAAATAGCTGAACGAGCACCTATTACAATTTTCGCTTCATTTTTCTTAATTCTTTGCCATTGGTCATAACGTTCTCCAACTGATAATTTACTATGTAAGACTGCAATTTGGTCTTGTCCAAATCTTGCAATAAAACGGTCTACCATTTGTGGTGTTAGAGAAATTTCTGGTACTAACATAATGGCTGATTGATTGTTTTGAATTACTTTTTCAATTAGTTGTAAATAAATCTCTGTTTTCCCGTGAACCAGTTACTCCATATATTAAAAATTCTTTAAATGTATCTTCTTTCATGGAATCTGTAATTTCATTATACGCATTTTGTTGTTCTTGGGTTAATACTAAATTATTATCCTGTTTTACTACCTTATGTAAAAATGGATTTCTTTCTACTTGTTTTTCTATTATTTCAATATAACCATTTTTTTCTAGTGTTGTAAGAATTGCTCGTGATACATCACAAAATGCTTCTAAATCGGTTGTTAATACCCCATCATTTTCTGCTAAAAAGCGAAGAGTTCTAATATGCTTGTCTGATTTTATTTTCTTTTGTTCAATAGCACATTCAATTTCATCAATTTCTTTTTTTAAATACACAAAGTTTAAGTTTTTCTCTTTTACTCTGTTCTCCATTACTTTTGTAGAAGTTCCTGGTGGTAACATCATTTTAATAGCATCTGATATATTACAAAAATATCGTTTTGCTATCCATTTTGCAAGTTCAATGTTTTGCTCGCTAATCTCAAATCCTTCTTGAATTCCTGCAATCTCTTTTACTTTGTATTCCGATGACTCCTTAAAACCTACTACAAAACCTTCTTCTAGGTTCTTTGTGTTTCCAAATGGTAGCAAAACACGACTGCCACGCTTAATAGTACCAACAAGCTCTGTTGGTACTTGGTAATCAAATGTTTTATTTAAGTTTTTTACTGTACTATTAATTATAACTTCTGCTACCATGTTTTTCTCCCAATTCTTTTCTTATTTCACATTTCCAAATAAATTTAGTGGCCAAAAGCGAATCCATACTTTGCTTTCTATTTTTTCTAGCGGAATACAACCAAACATCCTACAGTCTGCACTATTTTGTCTATTATCTCCCATGGCAAACACACAATTGTTAGGTACAACAAAATCGGTAAATACTCCCCCATGAGAATCGGTTACGGTTCCTTCTTGTAAGTAATCTTCTTGTAGTTCTTCGCCATTAATATATACTTTTCCCTCTTTAATCTGAACACGTTCTCCTGGTAGTGCAATTACCCTTTTAATATAGCTTTCTTTTCCAATTTCTAACACATAATAAACGAATTTTGCAAGACTACTTGAGAATTTTCTTTCATACTTTGCTACTGGATGGCTAAAATCGGCTTCCACATAAGAAATTTGACCTTTACTTGGTGCTTCAAATGTTATAATATCACCTCTTTTAGGCATTTCTTTTACAATTCTTGTTGATATACGGTTTAAAATTAGTCTCTGATTTTCAATTAATGTGTTTTCCATGGATATACTTTTTACAAGGGTTGGAGTTCCAATAAAATATTTAATTAGTATTCCTATTATAATTGCAACAACAATGCAAATTCCCCATTCGATTATTTCTTTTTTCATATTGATTCACCTAATTCATTTATTTTTTCTTTATTATATCATTGTGATAACACATATGCAAATCTTTTTTAGTTTACATATTGTGTTAATCTTCTGTTTATGGTATAATACAATTATCTTTGGAATTTATTCCATTAGTAGTAAAAAGAGATTTTGTTTTTTACTTTCAAAGAACATTTTAACAATCACCAGAAAGAGAGGAATAAGTATATGAAAAAAACAAATATTCTTTTAGTAGGCTGTAATCAATCCCAAGGCTTAACTCTTCGGAGTTTTTTAGAGCAAAGCAATTTCATATGCTCTTTTGGCTTTGATGATACTGTGTCAGATTTTCCCAGCTTTAGTAGCAGTGAGGAATTATCGGAATTTGGGAAAACCCTTTTTGCCGATAAGGAACTTATCATTAGTGTTGGTAGTCCAAAAACCACAATGAAAGTTCTTCCGTTTGCAGTCAAGTATCAGATTCCGATGGTACTTGCAACAACTGGATTTGCAAAGGGACAAGAAGCATTTATCAAAGCAGCAGCAGATAAAATTCCGATTTTCAAGGATAACAATATGTGCTATGGCATCGCTGTTATTAATCGCTTGTTACAGGAGGCGGCAAAGTATCTTGGATACTATTCTGTTTCTATTACAGAAAACTCAGAAAAAACCAATCCTGACACCCCTGATGAAACCGCACAAATGCTTGCAAACACTTTGAATAATGCCAATACGGGATTTGAACAATGCTCTGTTTCCTCTGTGCCTGAGCAATCCCTCACCAGGAAATATGAAATTAATTTTCTAGGCAAAACTGGCGACTGTGTGCGCATCAAGCATATAGCTTATGGGAGCACTGTTGCAGAGGGCACATTATTGGCAGCACATTACATCCTTGGTAAAGCTCCTGGTATTTATACCATGGATAATCTCTTAGGATAGTATCAAAGAAAGAAAACCGCAAGTTTTTATTGCGGTTTTCTTTCTTATTTATGGCTAATATGTATATTCTCAACTTCTACTTTTAATTCCCTTGAAATAATGTTTTGAAGTTGTGCAATTTGTTCTGTTTCTAGCTTTTCTGCTTTTACTACTACACTTACACTATTATCATTTACAAAAATAACAGAGTTTGCAAATCCTTTTGTTGAAATTAGATTTTCTGCTATCATAATAGCATTTTTCGTTTGGTTGATTTTTGTAATTTCTTGTTCTGAAATTGCTTTTTGTTCTGCAGAAATCGTATTACTTTCTAATATTTTTTGATAGGTTTCTAGCATTTGAGAATACATTTTATCTCTTTCTAATTTAGAAGAGGTATAATAATCATCACTATTTTCTAGTTGTGTATTGGTTTGTGTTGTTTGGTTGGTATCTACTGTATTTTCTATGGTGTTAGTACTTGCCTTTGTTTGTGCTTCTGCTATGGTATTTAATATATTTTGTTTGTCTTTTTCTTCTAATAATTCTCCACTATTTACTAAAGTAGCATCTCCGAATCGCTGCAAATTGTTCTCCATTTTCTATGGTATTACTTCCTGTTGGAATCGCATCATGGGTAGAAGTATAATTTAAATAACCTGCTGTTACTAACATTAATGCAATCACTAAAATTGCTAATTGATTCTTTTTTAACACATTTCTCATAATCTTTTTAATCCTTTCTCATTTCAAATACTTGTATTTTGTGGCTACTAAGCCCGAGTAACAGCTTCTACAGCTAAGATAATATCATTTTTCACATTAGCACTACTTGCTCCTTCGGCTGTTATAATTGCTCCCTCTATTTTAGGGCTAATCACCTTTTGAGTAATCGGAACCTTTTGTCCATTTTCTTCTTTATAAATCACATCTTTTTGGATATCTTCTTGGGTTGTTACTCTCGTTCCGCCTCCAGAATCCTTTTCTTCCACTTGACTATTTTTGCTATTTTCATTATACATTGCAACTACTTGGCTACTTTCTGAATAACTCACTAGCACTTTTACCCTTCCAACTCCATTGATATTAGAAAGAATACTTTCTAACTCTGTTTGAATGTTCTCTTCTTTAGTCACTTCCTCCCTATTTTCTTCTACTGCTAATTGTTTTGTAAGTGTTGTTGTTTGTTCTTGTTTTGTTGTACTTTTCTTTTTGTCACCATTCCATATGGTATTAATGGCAATAATGGTAATAATTAGTATGATAATTAATACCACAATATTTTCGATTTTCTTTTTGCCATCCTTTTCTTCTTTTGTTACCATCAAAGCTTTTAGTTTTTCTTTTAACATAGACCTCTCCTTTCTTATCTTATGTGTTTTTATTAATTTGAATATTCTTACTTGCTACCTCATATACACTAGATAAATATTCTTTTAGTTTTCTTTCCTCACTAGAGGATATTGTTTCACTTTGTGTTATCTCTTCTATCTCATTTGTTATCGTATTTCCAATTGCAATTTTATCAACTGTATTGATAGTAATATCACTTGCTTTCTTTTCCTCTTTTTCTTCTTCTTTTATTTTAGAAACTTGTAAAATTATTTCATCAATTCTTCCATAATTTTCGCCTTCTTCTAAGTTTAACTTGATTCCAATCTCTTTTACCAAATACCCTTTTTCCTTTAATTTTTGTTTCATATCCTGTTTTAAATTCGTAAGGTAAATTTCTTCTACGGACTGATCGTTATAAGTTGTTAGACTGTCTGACATGGTTTGATAGCTTTTTGTATCTTTAAAATACTTTTCATAATCAATCTCGTTAAAATTAAAGTTGTTCTTACCAAATACAGGAGAAATAATGGTAAATAGTAAATATACACCAATCACTGCTTTAATATATTTTTTATTATTTCCATTTGGTAATATCATCTCAATTAAAGTAGCAATAATAACAGCAACAATGATTTGCTCTGCCCATATACTTAAATTCTCTATCATCTTTTCTCACACCCTATCGATACATCAGTCCACTATTGGATATTTTGATAACCAGAGTGATTCCAATAATTAGCATTACCGAAACAGAAATTAGCATAGCAAGCAAGACCTTAAACGTATCTCCCATTCCAGATAGAAGAGAAACAATTTTATCATCTGCAATTGGTTGGCACAGGGCTCCTGCTATATAGTAGGTAATCGTAAGAATTGCTAACTTAATAATTGGCAAAATACAAATCCCAATCACCACAATCACACCAACAATTCCTACTGCATTTTTCAAAATATTGCTACATCCAATGACCGTATCGACCGCATCTCCTAATATTTTTCCAACGACTGGTATAAAATTTGATACTGCTGCTTTTGCAGTTTTTGCAGTAATACCATCTACACTACTAGTTAAACTTCCTTCTAATGAAAGCACTCCCACAAATATCGTAAGAACAATTCCTAATATCCATACAACACTTGTTTTAAAATATTTCGCCAATTTATCAATTTGCACTTTGTCCGATACTTTAGAAACAATACTTAAGGCTGTTCCAATTAAGATAAGTGGCAACAAGAATGTTGTAATAATATTTCCAATAAAGGTAATTAAAAATAACAAAACTGGTTGTACAGCACTTGCTGATGCAATACTCCCTGTTGTCATCATCAGCGTTAATAAAATGGGAAGTAAGGTATAACTAAATCCAACCAAATTTTGGATGGTGGTTTTGGCAAGATTAATAATATCTGCAAAGTTACTCATAATAAGGGTAACAATTAATATGTATTGAACATAGTACGTAATTTGTGAAATGCTTTTATTTTCTAAACTATCACTAATGGATTTTAAAATGCTATGAATCACAATAATAACAATGATGCTTCCGATAATTCTTATGGTTTCTTTTATTTCTTTTCCAAATAGATTCAGTATTTTTTTTAAAATTGTTTGATTATCGATTTTTCCTGTAATTGCATCATTTAGTAAGTTGCCTGCATCAATATCTGTAAAAACGTCTTGTGTGTATTGATTTGCCTTACTTACAAATTCCTTAATGTTTAAGGTTTCAGATTGTGTTTGCAATATTTCTTCTTGTGAACCGTAAGATGGATTCTGGATTAGAAAAAATGCAATCAATAGAATTAGGATTATATATATTCTTTTTCTTGTTATTTTCATCCTTTGTTTCCTTTCTATGTGAACAGGTTCTATGGTAATACCTGCATAACCGTTTCTAATAGGCTAGAAATAATGGGAACAGAAATTGCAACAATAATAATCTTTCCTCCCAAATCGACCTTACTTGCAATTGCTGTTTCTCCAGAATCTTTACAAACACTTACCGCAAATTCTGTTAAAAATGCAATTCCTGTAATTTTTAGTAAAACACCTAAGAATTGTCCATTTCCTTTTGTAGAAGTAGCAATTGTGTTTAGTAATTGAATAATACCATCTAGTTTTCCAATGCTCATTAGAATAATGAGTGCTCCTGCTAAAATGCTGACATACATTGCAAATTCTGGTCTATATTGTTTTAAAATTAATATAATAATAACCGCCAAAAAGGCAATGCCTATGATTTTTATAATATCCATATTCATCCCCTTATAAATTAAAAATAGTTCGAACCGTATCAAATAATGTACTAATTTCTTTAATTACCATAGTAAGCACAATTACAAGACCTGCTAAAGTTGTCATCATAGCTTGGTCTTCTCTTCCTGCTCTTACTAATACTTGGTGCAGCACTGCAACCAAAATTCCAATTGCTGCTATTTTAAATAGTAAATTGATATCCATACGTTTCCTCCTAATTAAATCAATAAAATTACAATAGCAAGTCCAAAAACAGTTCCTAATGTTTTATATAATTTTTCGTTTTTGACTCGTTCTTTTTGTGCTTTTTCAATTTGCACCTCTAAAAATTGATTCGTTAATTCAATTTGACCTACTTGTCCTTCTATATCAGTTTTTCCAAGTAATTTTCCAAATCCTTTTAAAATTTCTAAATCTTCTTTTGTCATGCAAGTACTACTTGTTTCAATTGCCTTAATCCATGCTTCTTTTGCGTTTTTTTCTTGCATATATAAAGATGCATTTTCAAATATTTTACTAATGTTATTTCTTAATCCTTTGGAAATTTCTATAAAAATTTCTGGTAATATTTCGTAAGTATATTTCATTTTCGTTTCTAATCCCAAAAAACTTTTTTTCATTTCCTGTAATTCCTCTACTCGGTTTTTATATTGGTTAGAAAGGATTCCTCCAATGTACATACATCCTAGAAAAATAGTTAGTAATAGTGTTCCTTTTATCATTATCATATGTATTTCACCTACTCTATATAAAATATATGCAACTTGTCCCTATTTTAGAACTACTTTTATGCTAAAATATATTCCTCTTGCATATTATTTAAAAAATAAACTTTTTTTACTTCTCCTTTTGTTTTTTCATCTAAAAAAATCAATCTTTCAAAAATGTGTAGCTGAATTAGCTTTCCAATATATGGATTTAATTGTATATCCTCAATACTTCTACCATGTACAGTAAATATTCCTTTTATCCCAGAGCAAACAGCATAATGAATTGCTTTTACATCTTCTTCATTTCCGATTTCATCAGCAACAATGATTTGTGGTGCCATAGAACGTATCATCATTTGCATGCCAACTGATTTTGGAATATTATCTAATACATCTGTCCTTGTTCCAACTTCATTTTGAGCAACTCCTTTATAACTTGCAGCAATTTCGCCTCTTTCATCTACTAAGCCAACAGTCATTCCTTTAAAATGAATTTGCTCCATACCAGAGCTTAATTTACGAATTAAATCTCGAAGCATTGTCGTTTTTCCGAGCTCCTGGCGGTGAAATAATAAGAGTATTATAAATGGTATTTTCTTCTATATTTAATACGTATTTTAAAATTCGATTACTTGAACCAATCATTTGCTTTGCAATTCGAAAATTAAGACTGGATATGTAATTAATATTCGTTACTTTTCCATCCACAAAAACAACACTTCCAGAAATTCCGAACACGATGTCCCCCTTTTAGAGTAATAAATCCATTACATATTTGGTTTTGATATGAATAAATAGACTGATTACAAATTGCTTGTACAATTTCTAAAATTTCTTCTTGTGATGGAAATAGATTTTCCAATAGTTGCTCTTGATTGGTATATTTTAATATAATTGGTTTTCCAGAACGAATTCGTATTTCTTCTAGTAAAATCACACCATCTTGTGCACTTACTTTAGAAAGTGCTTCTTCTAATCCCTTTTGAATTCTTTTCGGAAAATATCCAATTACTTCTCGTATATTTGACATCTGCTCCTCCTTCAAAAGCAAAGCTTTTGTGCTTTTCACTATAAAATAAAAAAAGCCATAACATAATAATATATATGCTATCGCTTTTATTTTTAGAACCTATCCTATGAAATTTTATATAAAAATTCTTCTTAAATTAATTTAGAATAAAAAATAGGAGTTAAAAACATATACTTTATATATGTGATTAACCCCCATATTCTTTTTTAGTTTCCTTATAAAGCAATCATACAATGCTTTTTGCTAAATTATCAATACTTTTTTAAAGAATTATTCATTATTAACTATTCATTAAATAAAAAGAATTATTCTTCCCAGTTGTGATATACATTCATAACATCATCTAAATCATCTAGCATATCGATTAATCTTTGCATTCTTTCAGAACCTTTTTCATCTAATGCTACATATGTACTTGGAACTTGGCTTACTTCTGCTTCCACAAATTCTAGCCCTTCTTTTTCTAAGGCTTCACGAACAACCGAAAAATCTTCTGGTGCAGTTGTAATTTCATAACATTCCTCTTCTGCACTAAAGTCTTCTGCTCCAGCTTCTAATGCAAGCATCATAACATCATCTTCTGATTTATCAGTTGCTTCTTTATCTATTACAATAACACCTTTTCTTTCAAACAAATAAGATACACAACCTGTTGTTCCCAAATTTCCACCACATTTATCAAATGCATGTCTTACATCAGCTGCTGTTCTATTTCTATTATCAGTACTTCCTTCTACAATAACCGCAACTCCATTTGGTCCATATCCTTCATAAGTTACTTCTTCGTAATTTGCACTATCTGCCGCTCCACTTGCTTTTTTAATTGCATTATTAATCGTATCATTAGGCATGTTGGCAGCTTTACATTTTGCAATAATATCTTTTAATTTTGAGTTACCTGCAGGATCTGGTCCACCTTGCTTCACTGCTACTAATAATTCTCTTCCTAACTTTGTAAATATTTTACCTCTTGCTGCATCTGCTTTACCTTTTTTAGCTTGAATATTATGCCACTTTGAATGTCCTGACATGTTCCTCTCTCCTTTCATAAGCGAAGTTTCTTGTAGTCTTCACTTTTTTCACTCTTAAATTTCCACTAAAACATTGTAACATACTTTTATCAGTTTGTGTAGACTTTTATAATGATTTTCAATTTTTATTATAATAAAATGTTTTTAGTTTACTTGTTATATTTTCCACTTTTATTCTAATTAGTTATCTTTAACTGGTATAAAGTTTTCTGCAAACCTATATTTTTCTCTATTTTTAACATGTAAAAAGCCAATAATACTAAAAACAATTGCTCCAATTAAGTTAACAAATAAGTCTTTCATTGTATCAATAATACCAATATCTAAATATCCATTTTCTATTGTTGTAATTGTTCCATCCTTTGAATAAATTTCTGTTTTTTCAATCTCATTTACTTTAATTGGAATGTTTTCTCCATTTGGATTTAGTTCTACTGAAGAAATACTTTGGACAACTCTGTCTTTTTGCATATCAGTTCTAATTACACTATCTGAACTAAATTCAAAAAACTCCCATAATACTCCTATTGTCATTGAAAAACAAAAAGCTACGATTGCAACATAAAGTGGTGATAAACTTATTTTTTTACTATTTTGATTTAATAAATCTATCAACGAGAATCCAATTCCTGCACATAAAAATCCATTTAATGTATGTAACATGGTATCCCAAAAAGGTATAATTCCGTAAAAATTATTTATTTCTCCTAAAATTGTAGTTGAAAATATAAAAAAATATATAATTGCCTCTAACAAACTTGGTAATCCTATTTTAAATTTTTCAGATATAATTGTTGGTATTGTAAATAATAGTAGTGCTAAAATACACATAAATACATTTTGAAAATTTCCCATTAGCATTTGAAATATCATACTAATAACAACTAATACTCTTAATATCAAATATACTGCAATTGATTTTTTATTTGTCTCATTATACTTTTTCTTCATTTTCTTTGAAAAACTTCCCATATCATTATCCTTTTCATTGTTTTATTTACGTCTAAATTATAACATACAAGGAAGTAATTATCAATCATTACTTCCTTGTGTTTTATCTATTCATTTT
>CANAZY010000018.1 GCA_947365805.1 uncultured Clostridium sp.
CCGATCTTATTATATCGATAAAGTAAAAAAATCACAATAGTTTTTTAGAGTTTTAGAGATAATTTTATATAACAAAAAGAACAATCAAAAAAATAAAGATTGTTCCTTTTGTTTGCATAATTAAATTCTAATTTTCTTGGAAATATTCTGGATATTCTTCTTTCATCCATTCTTGAACAAGGCAGTAAGCTAACTTCAAATCACTTTCTTCAGGATTTTTCGTTGTTGTAGCAATCTGAAATAATATACTAACCATGAATGTAAAATGTTCTAGAAGCAAAGCATACAGAAGACCTCTAATTGCTATTATACAAAATAAAAACATTACTAGCGAAATTTCTATTCTTTCTCCGATGATTAGTACAATAAAAGAAAACAATAAATAGGAAAGTGCCTTTAAAATTTCTTTTGCATAATCTTCATAGCTTATTTTATCTTCTTGTGTTCCACAATCTCTATGAAATCTTGTTGTTTCTTTAATTTCATCTAAATCCTTTGGTAGCCGTTGCTTTTTCTCTAATACATTTATTGTTTTGTGTTCAGCTGCATGTTTGCTTTTTGTAGAATATGTACAAGATTTAACAGCTATCCTAAATTCAAATAAACACATTACGCTATAAAATATTAAAGATATCACCGCTATAACAATCGATATAAATAATGTAAGTTGATTATTACTTAAACTATCAATATTAAAGCATTTCCCAATAATAGATATAACCAGAACTATTATTGGAACTTTTATAGCAATCTTAGCTAATCTAGGAATGATATTTTTTATTTTTTCATAGATTGTTTCTTTTGGGGCTATCACATTTGATGATATTTCTTTCCACTTTACACTCACATTGCCTGTATCAGTGGTTGTTCCAATACAGTACCGCCTTGGCTCTTTATTTGAATAAAACACGATTGCATCATCGTTTGACATTGCATGAAACACTTCTATCCGCTTATCCATATACTTTACCTCCTATAATTTTATGTAAATATAATATAACATTTATAAGAATTTGTCAATGCTATATTTCTTTGATATAATTAAAAGCATGTTAGGAGGAAGTTATGAAACTACAATATAAAGTTACTAATTCAAATTATAAAACGCTTAAACAAGTATTAAAAGAAGAATTTAAAATTTCAGACCGTTTGTTGTTAAAGTTGAAATCTAATCAAAAGATTTATCAAAATCATCAACTAACAACGGTTTATTCTTGTGTACATCTTGATGATTTGATTGAAGTCTTTCTTGATAATGAAGAAGATTCTTCTAACATTGTACCTGTTAAAATGAATTTGAATATTTTATATGAAGATGATGGTTTATTGATTCTTGATAAGAGTCCAAATCTTCCTGTTCATCCTTCTAGAATGCATTATGAAGATAGTTTATCCAATGGTGTTTCTTACTATTTTCGTGAGATTGGATTAAAGAAAAAAATTCGTCCTGTTAATCGATTAGATAAAGACACATCACGGAATTGTTGTTTTTGCCAAAAATGAATATATACAAGAATGCTTAGTAAAACAAATGAAAGAACATGTTTTTAAAAAAGAATATATTGCAATTGTCGATGGCATATTAGAGAATAAATCTGGTACCATTCATTTGCCAATTGCTAGAAAACCAGGAAGCATTATTGAAAGAGAAGTTGCAACAGGTGGAGATGATGCTATCACTCATTATCAAGTTTTAAAAGAAAACTCATCCTTGTCCATGGTTCAAGTTCTTCTTGAGACTGGACGCACCCATCAAATTCGTGTTCATTTTTCACATATTAGTCATCCTATTTTAGGTGATACCTTATACCGGAAATGCTTCTAGTCTTATTGCAAGACAAGCTCTTCATGCCTATAAAATTTCTTTTGTTCATCCGATTACCAAACAAAAGATGAGCTTTGTAAGCAAATTACCAGAAGATATGAAATATATTTTATAATATAACAAACGAGATAGGTTTATTCCTATCTCGTTTCATATAAAAAGTAAATCGATAAGCCGGGTTCTGTCGTGAATGGTCATTTATCTATTCCACATATTACTATGTGGCTCAAGCCACCTAAACCAAGAAGATGAAAGAGCATCTTAGCCTTCTTGGAATTACAAGATGTTGCTCCAGATGGGGTTTACATTGACCAGACATGTCACCATATCTGCGGTAAGCTCTTACCTCACCTTTTCACCCTTACCTAACAATAGGCGGTTATTTTCTGTTGCACTTTCCTTAGAGTTTCCTCTACTGGACGTTATCCAGCATCATTTGCTCTTATGGAGCCCGGACTTTCCTCGTACGCTGCCTCACGGCCTTGCTATACGCGACCATTTAATTTACTCTTTTCTTATTGTACTATATTTTAAAGAAAATTTCAAGAATTACAACACATTTAATTCTTCCATCAAATTTTTATATTTTAAATAAAAAATATCTGCATCGTTTTTATCAATTGTATTTTGTAAATCTTTTAATAACACATATGCTTTATTCAAATTATATTCTTTTTGTTTTTTCTCTCCCATATTATTAATCATAGCAATCATTGCTTCTTCTGCAAATAACAATTGCTTTTTTACTTCATCTAGATTATTTTGTTCAATTAATGAATAAGCATTTAATACTCCAGATTTCACCTTATATAAATTGGTTTGCATTTGGTCTGTAGAAAATCCCAAATAATAAGTTGGTATATAAGAATATAGTTTTGCAAGAAGCACTAACGTTTGTGCTTTGTCTTTATCTTTAATTGCTTTTGCTACAGCATCTAAGTCTGTATTAAACGCTAAAATCTTTTGATTATCAATATTTTGTTTATATAAATCTAGTGTTACAATTGCCCAATCCGAATAAAGAGTTTCAACCTGAGATGTTAAACTATCCCAATCTGGTGTTTTCTCTTTTACTAAAATACTATTTTGTACCATTTTATATTGATAATCATTTTTTTTACTTTCATCTTCTGAAGAGGAAGTTGATGAACCATTTGAAGATTCATTTCCACTAGAAGAACCACTATCTTGTCCCTCTTTATTATTTGTTGTTTCACTTTCTTGTTTTTCTTCTATCTTTTCTCTACTAATTTGATAGTTCTGAAATTTTATTCCATTTGCATCGTTTAACATTTTAGCAATTGTTTTATCAAAATATTGCATTTCACTTGTAAGTTTACTCTTTAACAAATCTTCTTCTTTGTTATTGCTGCATCCAGATAATAGTAAAACACTACTAATAATAAGGAAATAACAGACAAATTTTTTTATGTTTTTCATTATTCTATCACCTAAAACTAGTATTTCCATAAAATTTACCTTTTATTCTTTGGTATAGATAAAACCAAAAAAAGAAATACTAGTTTTAAAAAGGAGATTTTTAATATGTATGCAATTATTAATTTATACAGTGATGAAAAAGGCGAAATTAATAAATTTTTGTCACAATATTATAATAAAGAGATTCACCTTGAAAATGATTTAAAATGGGAAAATAAATATGAAAATCCCATTGAACTTGCAGATATGATTGGTGGATTAATTGATAATAATGATAAATACCATATTAATATGTGGATTAGCCTAGATGAAGATGCATTTTTAAACGTAACAGACGATAATGCAGATAGCATCATTCGCTATCTATACGAACGTTTTCCTTATTAGCTTAAAACTCTAACACAATTGTTACTGGTCCATCATTGGTTAAGCTTACTTTCATATCAGCTCCAAAAATACCATGTGCTATACCAATTCCTTGCTCTTTTACTTCACTAATAAAATATTCATATAAGTCATTTGCATGGTCTGGTTTTCCTGCACCAGTAAAACTTGGTCTATTTCCTCTTGTGCAATCTGCATAAAGCGTAAATTGTGAAATAGCTAATATTTGGCCATTTATCTCTTTTATTGATAAGTTCATTTTATTGTTTTCATCATGAAAAATTCGTAAGTTGACAATTTTATGAACCATTTGTTTTACTGTTGCTTCAGTGTCATTATCTGATATTCCAATTAAAACAACAAGTCCTTGTTCAATTTCTCCTACTACTTTTTTCTCTACTATTACATTTGCATTTGTTACTCTTTGAATTACTGTTTTCATTTTTCTCCCTTTCTTTGAAAAATGGGCGGAAATGAATTCCGCCCCTATAGGTTTTACTACATTTTTTCGAAATTGTCATCTTTTTTTTGTTCATCCCCACAATTCGGACAATAGTTATACTCTAACTCAATTTCGCAAAAGCAATTTGGGCATTGCTTTTTTTCTCTTAATGTTAAAAGTTCTTTTCTTTCTTCTTCAATTCGGTCACAAAGCTCATCAATTTGAATGCAGTATTCCTCTAATACCGATTCAATATCAATGTCTAATGCTTTATCATTTACATGATGTTCATACATCTTTTTTCCAATTTCTTGATATAATTCTTCAACTTTTCCTTTATTCTCATTCATTTGCATTTTTAGTTTTGCTTCTCTTGCTAATTTTGATGTTTTCTTTGTTGTATATTCATATGTTTTACTTGCTTGTTTCCCTAACTTGTCAAAAAAATCCATTTTTAATACCTCCATTTATTAAGTATTATAAGTATTTTTTTGATTTTTATTCACTTTTTTTATCACGTGTCATAAGCATACTAACTGCTTCTTTTGGATTTAATCCGTGATATAACACATCATAAACCGCATGTACAATTGGCATATCAACATCATAAATTTTTGAAAGTTCATAAGCAACTTCAATATTATCAATACTTTCAATTGTCATTCCCACAATTTCTCTTGTTTCTTCAATGGTTTTTCCTGCTCCAATTAATTTTCCTGCTCTTCTATTTCTGCTATGTTCACTCAAACATGTAACAATTAAATCACCAAGACCTGTTAAGCCATAGAAAGTTTCTTGATTTCCTCCCATTTTTACCCCTAAACGGCTAATCTCAGTTAATCCTCTTGTAATTAGTGCTGCAAAAGAATTATCTCCTAATCCAAGTTCTGCGGCAATCCCTGCACAGAAGGCAATAATATTTTTTAAAGCCCCTCCAAGTTCAACACCTTTTATATCATAAGAAGTATAAATTCTCATTTTATCGTTCATAAAAAGAGAACGAACTTCTTCTTGTAAGCTTTCTTGTTTTGATGCTGCTACCATGGCTGTAGGAATTTGTCTTGAAACTTCTTCTGCATGGCTTGGGCCAGATAATACCGCATATGGATGGTCTGGTAATTCTTCTTCTATAATTTGATCTAATGAGTTTAAAGTTTCTCTTTCAAAACCTTTTGCACACATAATAATAGGTTGGTTTGTCACAAAGCTTTTATATTGTTTTAAGATATTACGAACAAATTTTGAAGGTGTTACATGGATAATGTAATTAGTATCTTCTAATGTCTCTTCAAAATTAGTATAACAAGTAATATTTTCAGGCAAGGTTACTTCTGGTAAGAACTTACACTTTTTTTCATTGTTAATTAAATCTGCCTCTTCTTTAGCAAAAGACCATATTTTTACTTGATGTCCCATACTTGCTAAATGAATGGAAAGTGCCACTCCCCAGCTTCCACTTCCGATAACTGCTATTTTTTTCATATTTTGTCTCCTTTTCTTTTTATATAAATTAATATTTAAGAACTTTTTGTTAATATGCGGGGCGATGAGGGCATCGCCCCCTACAGTCCCCTTTACTTAAGAGGGCTGTCGTCTTTAGTCAACTAGGGGTTCTATTTTTTAAATGATAATTTGTTTTCTGTTCCGCTTAAAATTCTACTAATATTAGTTCTATGATTAAATGCTACGATTAATGCCATAATAACACTAAAAATAAAGTAATTTCCAGAAACGATAAAATGTTCTTGTCCAATAAATAATGTAAGAACAGGGAATAAAATAGCAGCAAGTACAGAACCTGCAGAAACCATTCTTGTTAGGGCCATAATTACTAAGGCAAATACTAAACAAATTAACCCAATTTGCCAGTTAATTAGTAGTAATATACCAAGAGAGGTTGCAACTCCTTTTCCACCTTTAAATCCGAAAAAAATTGGAAATGTATGTCCAATAACAACTGCAATGGCAGCTACCTGAACAAGTAGTGCACTATCTAATTCTTTTACAATTGCACCTAATGCTAATGCAATTAACATTGCTACTACGCCTTTTAAAATATCACAAATCAAAGTAAGTGCTGCTACCTTTTTTCCAGCATTTCTTAGTACATTTGTTGCACCTGCACCTTTACTTCCTTTTTCTCTTACATCAAATCCCGCCATCTTTTTTGTAAAAATAACGCCAAAACTAATACTTCCAATTAGATATGCAATAATTGCTATTACAATATAATATGCCATTTTTAATACCTCCTATTTTATATTATTGGGTTGCATGGTATGCAACCTCTATATTATTTATTTTTTGATTCTATGTTTTGTAATTCAAATCTGTATTTTTGTGTTACATTTGGATATTTTTCATGGTCTACTTCTGATAAAAACATGTCATATGGACGAATGTATAATTCGCGATTTCCATATAAAGCTCTATATAATACATATTTTTCTTTTGTTTCGCTATGTGTACACACATCTTCTACCAAATAATAATCACCTTTAAAATGTTTATAGATTCCTTTTACTTTTAGCTCATTCATTCTTCTTTTTCCCCTTTCTCTCTTACAATCATACGAATCGGTGTTCCAACTAGTCCAAACTCTTTTCGTAATTGATTAATTAAGTAACGTTCATAAGAAAAGTGGAATAATTCTTTATTGTTTACAAACACAACAAATGTTGGTGGTTTTGTGGTTGCTTGTGTCATATAATAAATTTTTAAACGTTTTCCTTTGTCTGTTGGTGGTTGTACAATCGCAATTGCTTCGTTTAAAACTTGATTTAACATACCTGTTGTAACTCTTAATGCATTTTGACTCGCTACATGATTAATGGTTTCATATAGTTTGTTTACTCGTTGTCCAGTTTTTGCTGAAATAAATAGAATTGGTGCATATGTTAAATAAGATAATTTGTTATAAACATCTTTTTTAAATTGTTCGATGGTATAAGTATCTTTTTCAACAGCATCCCATTTATTAATGACTAATATAACACCTTTTCCAGCCTCATGTGCTTCTCCTGCAATTTTTGCATCTTGGTCAGTTACTCCTTCTGTTGCATCAATCATCATTAAACATACATCTGCTCTTTCAATAGCAAGAAGGGTTCTCATAACACTAAATTTTTCAATTCTTTCTTCTACTTTGCTTTTTCTTCTAATTCCTGCTGTATCGATAAATACATATTTTCCAAATTCGTTTTCAAAAGAAGAATCAATTGCATCTCTTGTAGTTCCTGCAATATTACTAACAATTACTCTTTCTTCCCCTAATATTTTATTAACCAAAGAGGATTTCCCCACATTTGGTTTTCCAATAATCGCTACTTTTATGATTTCATCATCATTTTCATTTTCATTTTCTTCTGAAAAATTCTCATATACAGCGTCTAACACATCTCCTATTCCAATAGCATTGGTTGCTGAAAGTGGATGTGGTTCTCCTAATCCCAAATTATAAAATTCATAAATATCGTCTGATGTTTTTCCATAATTATCTGCCTTATTACAAACTAAAACAACTGGTTTACTTGCTCTTTTTAGCATTAATGCAATCTCTTTATCAACTTGAGTTACCCCTTGTTTCATGTCTGTTAAAAAAATGATAACATCTGCTAAGTTAATTGCAATATTAGCTTGGTTTGCAATTTCCTCTGTTATAAAATCTTCAGAACCAATTTCAATTCCGTCCGGTATCAATAACCGTAAAATCTCTTCCTCTCCAATTACATTCAGCATACACTCTATCTCTTGTAACACCTGGCTTGTCCTCTACAATTGATAGTCTTTCTCCTATAATATAATTAAAAAAAGTTGATTTTCCAACATTTGGTCTTCCAACAATTGCAACTGTTGGTTTTGCCATTTTTCTTCACCTCATTTTCTATATTGCTATTCTATACTATTTATAGAATATAGTCAATTCCTGTTATACAAATTAATAAAAAAAACTAGCACTGTACTGTTAATGCACTGTGCTAGTTTGTTGGAGGCTTACAAAGTAATTTCTTTTGAAATTTCTTTGTAGAAATCCAGTTCACTATCTCCACGATTGAAGACGTACTTGCCGTATTCAAGTTTCTTGCAAACCTCCTCTGGCAGTCCTTCAAAAGCTTCCGTAATAGCATCATATAAGATGCTTGGCGGCATTTTCCCTTTATCCACATCTACGGGCTTATCAGAAACACTCATTTTTATGTTCCCATCTTCCCAAGGATTTAAGAAAAAAGCGTAGTCAAATCTTTCTAACCGGTAAACTGTTTTTATCATTGTTCTCCTCCTTGTGTACATATCTTTTTTGACTGTTACACTTTTATTGTATCACATTATGTAATCTTTTTCAAGTTTGACCATAGAATTCCACATAATCCTATTATTGTTAATACATATGACAATTTTATCCATATTGTTCCTGTATAAGAAACATAGATGATTCCATTTATATTCGAAACTGTTACCATACAGAATCCATTTTCTGATTCTTCTATCTCTAAATGTTGGATGGTTCCATCTTCTTTTTCTAATTTTGCAGAATACCCCAAATAAAAAATATATGGTAATTCTAATTTTGTGTCTTTTTGTATGGATTCTACTTTAAAAGTTAAATTTGTATTTTTTTTGTTCATTTCGCTAATTGTAGCATTTCCATCTAATACTATTACTTCATCTGTTCTTTGTTCTACATATCGCCTATTTTGAAAAGCTTTTTGTGGCAAATACTCAAAAGAAGCACACCCTGCATGAACCCTTCCTGTTGAAGAAGTAACAGCAACTGGCGTTAAATAATTTTCTTCATTAAAAGGAATTTCTACACTTTGTTTTATACAAATTAAAGAAATGCACATATATACAATTAGGAAAATAACGATATATATTTCTTTTTTAGGGTTACTATTCATAAAACAGGCAAAACCCACTCCTGCAACAATACTTAGAAAAAAGCTTGCAAATTCCATCATTCGCCATGTAAATTGTATCATTTTTAATGAATTTGGTAAATATTCAAACGGAAATATTTTTAATGTCATAATAACACTTACTATACCAAATATACTAAAAATACGAAGTGGTTCTTTGTATCTGTTTGGAATTTTTTTTCGGTAGCAAACCAATAGTAAAATACCAAATAAAATAACAAAACCAATATGAAAATTCATTTCAAAGTGCTTTGTAACAAACAAATCTGATATTCCCAACTTTGAGCTAATTAATGTGTTATCTTTATACATTCTTTGTGGCAAAAAGACCTCATAATTTGTAGCCAACATATGTTCTAATAATGGAATCCAATAAAAACTCGTACATAACAAAATAAGAATTACACTAATGACAATCTTCTTTATTGTTCCTGTTGTTATTTTTTTATAATGAATCAATAAATAAACAAAGCAAAAAATTGCTGTATATACAGCGATTATGTTATGAGTTAATATTAGTCCAACTGCACCAATTATAATACTGTATGGTTTTTTATTTTTCCTATGGAAGAGGTCATACATTCCACTAAATACGATTGGCAAAAAGATAAAAGATGCTAGTTCTGCTATAGCAATACGGTTATAAAGGTCTGTTAAATGATATGGTGCGCACATGTATAAAACAGCTACAATTACGCCTGCTTTATAACTACGAAACATTTTATATACAAATTGAAACATGCATATTCCTGATAAAGCAATGGTAAATAGCATAAACAACTTTAAGCATAAAACAAAAGAAGATGTAAATAGTCGAAATAATAATGGTATGTATGCTGTTAGAGGGCTATAAAATAAATTCCAAGAATACCCAAATCCATTGCAAAAATCAGACATTATAATACCAAATGTATCTCCTTGTTTTATGCTGTTAAATGTTCCAATTAGTCTACATATATGTTGAATTCCATCATCTCTTGCAATGTCCATGTATTTTGAAAACAATGGAATGCATAAAAAAATTGCAATAGCAATTATTATCATATAACTTAATCGTTTTTTATTGTTTAATTGCTCTTTTATAAATTTTTTCATTCGCTACCCCTTTTTTATATTAATATCCATTTTCAAAATACATATTAATATGTATTTTTGCCCTCTAATAAGTCGTCATTCTTAATCCATTCTTCTACATCTACTACTAAATATTCGCCTTTATTTGCGCCACGAATAATCACTTCTTTAATCCCAGCATTAATAATCATTTTTCTACACATTTGGCAAGAATTTGCTCCTGGTTCATACGCTCCTGTATCCACTCTTTTTCCTACTAAATACATAGTAGCACCTATCATATCTTTTCTAGAAGCACTAAGCATTGCATTTTGTTCTGCGTGAACACTTCTACAAGCATCATAACCACCATGATGAATATTGGGAAATTTTTCTTTTTTAGTGCAATATCCTAAATCAATACAATTTACTCTTCCACGAGGAGCTCCTGAATAACCTGTAGAAATGATTTCATCATTTTTTACAATAATACACCCGAAATTTTTACGAAGACATGTGCCTCTTTCTAATACTGCTTCTGCTATATTTAAATAGTAATTAATTTTATCTACTCTTTTATTTTCTTCCATCTTCCTCACCCTCACTTTTTTCCCATTATATCAGTGTTTGATATTTTTTTCAATAAATTTTCACAAAAAGCAAACCTATCTCTTGACAAATTTATGAAAAATTAGTATACTCTTATAGTGAATTTAAAAACGCTAAAAATTTAAAAGATATATACATATCGATGAAAACGAGGAGGGAATAAAAATGGCACAACCAAAAAGAAGATGGTCTAAAGCAAGAACAGGATTAAAAAGATCTACATGGAAATTAGAAAACCCTAACTTTGCTGAATGCCCACATTGCCACGAACCAGTTATGCAACATACAGCTTGCTCAAACTGTGGATACTATGATGGAAAAAAAGTTATGGCAGGAAAAAATGAAGAAAATAATTAGTAAAGAAACAACACCTTAGGTGTTGCTTTTTTATATTCAAAAAGGCACAAAGAAAGCAGGTATACACCTGCTTATTCTTTGCGCCTAAATTACTGCTACTGGGCTTTGTTGATCATAACTGCTTCTGCGGTTCACGCCGCTTAGCAAGTACCTTGCAGTACTGATCCATCAGCTTGTCCAGTCTCACGATCTCTTTGTCGTCCTTATTGAACCTCGGAATCAATCCTCTGTTTACCAAATATGGTGTACCCGCTTCCTTACCACAAAAGTACTTTGCAAAACGCTCTTTTTCAAGATCCTCCCGTCCAAGGTAGTACCGCATGATTACTTCTGCGAAGGCCTTAAATTCGGGACTGGTTTCTTCCAGCGAAAAATACACGTCTTTCAATTTGGTAGGATTGTCTTCATCCACTTCAGTACGCCGCAAACTGAAATCTACAGGATCGGTCGATTTGCATTCGCGGTACAAATCCTCGACCTCATCTAACACTTCCCGTGAGCTGACTCTATAGCCGCCCTCCACGAAATTGTAAAACTTTGATACGTCAATAACTTCTCTTCATACTTTTGCTCTCCTTTTGCTTTATTAATGGTTTGTAGGCTTCAACTCGCAATATTCTGCGATAACTTAATTATACTACTATTTATGTAAAATTGCAACAGTTTTACATAAATTTGCTAATTTTATATAAAAATGAAGAAATTAATAAAATTTCTTCATTTTTTATCTTCTATTTTACAAATGCATAATAAGCCTTATATGCACAATATACATCAAATTTAGACGTTACTTCATATGGTGCATGCATTGATAATACTGGCACACCACAATCAATTACATCAATTCCTTTATTAGCTAATATATAAGCGATGGTTCCTCCACCACCTACATCTACTTTTCCAAGTTCAGATACTTGATAAGGTATATTTGCTTCTTCAAATATGTTTCTTACTTCTGCTACATATTCTGCATTCGCATCTGATGCTCCCGATTTTCCTCTTGCTCCTGTATATTTGTTTAATCCAATTCCATGTCCAATCATAGCTGCATTGTTTTTCTCAGAAACAGATGCATAAATTGGGTCTAATCCTGCATCAACATCAGCTGATAACATTTTAGAATGGCAAAATACTTTTTCTAAAGCATTTGGTCTATTTTCATTCTTTTTATTTAGTAATTCAGAAACAAAATAATCAAACACATGTGATTCCATACCAGTGTTACCCATACTTCCGATTTCTTCTTTATCTGATAAAATACATACTGCTGTTTTTTCTGGGTTTTGTACATCTAGCATTGCACGAACTGATGTATATGCACAAACACGGTCATCTTGGCCATAAGAAGCAACCATGCTTCTATCAAAGCCTAAACTTCTTGCCTTAAAAGCTGGAACAATTTCTAATTCAGAACTTACAAAATCAATTTCTTTCATTCCGTATTTTTCATTTAATAGCATTAACATATTTAATTTTACTTTTTCAGAAATATCTTTGTCTTCTTCTGGAATGCTTCCAATTAAAACATTTAAGTCTTCTCCGTTAATTCCTTCTTTTAATTTTTTCTCCATTTGTTCTTGTGCTAAATGTGGTAATAAATCTGTAATCGTAAAGATTGGGTCGTTTTCATCTTCCCCAATTGCTACTTCAACTTTTTCTCCATTGGATTTTACAATCACACCATGAATTGCAAGCGGAATTGTTGTCCATTGATATTTTTTAATGCCTCCATAATAATGAGTTTTTAAATAAGCAAATCCGTTATCTTCATATAATGGATTTGGTTTTAAATCTAATCTTGGAGAATCAATATGAGCTCCTAATATTTGCAATCCCTTTTCTAATGCTTCCCTACCAATTACAGCAATATACATACTTTTATCGCGATTAATGTAATATACTTTATCTCCAGCAACCAAATTTTCCTTTTCACATATATTGCAAAATCCATTTTCTTTTAACATTTTTTCTACAAAATGAACTGCTTCTCTTTCTGTTTTTACTTTGTTTAAAAAGTAAATATATTCATCTGAAAATTTAAATATATTTTCTTTATTTTCATTTGAAATATTTTTCCATCCTGTTTCTTTCTTGTTAAATAACTCTTGCTTTTCCATTTTATTTCCTCCTTTGAATTTTCATTATATTACACGTTAAAGCGGAATAGAACAATATCGCCATCTTGCATAATATACTCTTTTCCTTCTGAACGTAATAATCCTTTTTCTTTTACCGCATTCATAGAACCTTCACGTATTAAATCATCATAGGATACAACTTCTGCACGAATAAATCCTCTTTCAATATCAGAATGGATTTTTCCTGCGGCAGCTGGTGCTTTTGTTCCTTTTTTAATGGTCCAAGCACGTACTTCTGGTTCCCCTGCTGTTAAAAAGCTCATTAAACCTAATAAATCATAACTTGCTTTTATTACTTTATCTAATCCTGATTCTTCTAATCCTAATGCTTCTAACATTTCTTTTTTATCATTATCATCTAAGCTTGCTAATTCTTCTTCAATTTTAACACATAATGGAATGACTAATGCATTTTCGTTTTTCGCATATTCTTTTACTTTTAACACATTTACATCATTTTCTGCATTATCCAATTGTTCTTCTGAAACATTAGCAATGTATAGTATTGGCTTTAATGTTAATAAATATGTATCTTTTATCAATTCTTTTTCTTCATCAGTTAAATCCAATGTTCTTGCTGATTTTCCTTCTTCTAATGTTTTTTTAATTTTTTCAAACACGTCAATTTCAACTTGTATTTTTTTATCTGCTTTTAGCTGTTTTCTTGCTCTATCCAATCTCTTATCAACTGTTTCAATATCTGCAAAAATTAATTCTAAATTAATGGTTTCAATATCTCTTAATGGATTAATATCACCATCAACATGTACTACATTTGGATCTTCAAAACAACGAACTACTTCTACAATGCTATCCACCTCACGAATATGAGATAAGAACTTATTACCAAGTCCTTCCCCTTTACTCGCTCCTTTTACAAGACCTGCAATATCTACAAATTCAATTACCGCATGTGTTGTCTTTTCTGGGTTATACATTTGGGTTAGCTTGTCTAATCTTTCATCTGGAACCGGTACAACACCTACATTTGGCTCAATCGTACAAAATGGATAATTTGCACACTCTGCCCCTGCTTTTGTAATTGCATTAAACATCGTACTTTTTCCTACATTAGGAAGTCCTACAATACCTATCTTCACCTTTATTCTCTCCTTTATTATTTCATTCTTTATTTACGAAAGTTATTATATCATTTATAGATTTCTTTTGCCAATAGTTTAGATTAATTTTTAAAAATAAAAAGAGAAGGAACTAAAAAAAACGTTCCTCCCAAGATTTTCCATCAAGTAGCTTAGTTTCGTACATATGACTCAACCATTCCTTCGCCTTCTTAGAGTTCGTAAATACAATTTGCATTTCTAGATGATCTTTATAAGTTGCACACTCAAATATTCGTCCTACAAACTTTTTAAGGCTTTTCCGAATTTCTTCGCGTATGTAGTCAACAATTGCACTCTTGTGGCTATCTTTCAAGCTGCCCTTAACCTCAAGGAATACCTCGAGCTTTTTTTCTTCGTTGCTTTCGATTTTGATTTCCACTGTTGGTGGTATTGATCTCTGAGCAAAAGAAAACATACTTCTCCTCCTTATCGATGCTTGCACTTTATTGTTACATATATTTATCATAACATATTTATGTTGATTTGTAAAACATTATAATGTTAATATGAAAAATTGTAAAAAGAAAGAAGGAAAGCTCAAAGACTTTCCTTCTTTCTTGAATCATCCAATACCTGCCTCATTTCTGCACTGTTTCAGGATTTCTACATCTTCAAAGATTGCTTGCAAGAAAAAGCCCTCTTTAAATTCTACTATCGGAAGAGTTCTTCCGCCATACTTTTCTACTAAACTTTCCAAAGTCGAGATTTTTTCCCGCATTTCTTCCTTTTGAGTTTCACGCCCCGATATACTAATCGGCCATACACAAGCTGTTTTAGGTGTCGTTTTCATCATACTGTTATACCTCTACTTTCTTCGTTTTTGCACTTTATTGTGCTATATTTATATAGTACCACATTTATGTAAATTTGTAAATACTTAATTATATTATAAGAATTGTTATATCCTTAATTGACTGTTATAGCTACTTTATTTTTTACACATAAATCATTTCTACCTATAACCTATAATTTCTTATTTATTGTACTCTTTATAGTTTTTAGCCAAATTTATCTCTCCTGATAAGTCTAATATCATTCCAATAAATGCAATTATTCCACCTATTGCAAACCCAATAATTTGTGGCATGAATTCTTTAATCATTAAAAATGATAATAGAATAACTATGAATCCTATTATAGATACTATTCCTCCTGACAACATTAATTTATAACTTGTAGCTTTTTCTTGTTTGCATTTTTTCTTAAATTCTTTTTTATCCATAATATTTATTTTCTCCTTTCAATAAAATGTATGCAATTTTTGGGAATTAGAAATCACTAACTTTAATGATACTAATCATACCACACATTCCTTTCTTTTTCAAAATAAAGGCAACAAAAAAATCAACTTTAAGTTGATTTATCAATGTTTTCGTTTGGTGCGACGATTTTACTCAAGTGGAGCGAACGTCGTAGTTATCTACAACTTTTTCTCTTGAGCGTTGATACAAATATCAATCAATTTATTAAAGTATATCATAATTTTTATAAATTGCAACCAAATTCATAAAAATCATGAAAATACCCCTGCTAGTTGAAAACAACCAGTAGGGGTGTGACTTGTGTTTAATGAAATTAAATTTTTCTTATGCTACGACAAACAAAACATATAGAATACAGCATAGGTTCGGTAAAGACAATTTCAAGTTTACTTGAATCTTCTCCAGAAAGATAAATGTTAGCTGGTGTTGAGAGTAATTTTTCATCTGGTTTAGTTTCCTTGCATTTTTCAAGGTTATAGTTGATAAGATCAAGTACTACCTGTGATATCTTTACTTCATACGCCTCACCAGAATATGGTGAGGTTATATGCATCCGATACCAGCCGTCTTCTTGGTATTCCACATTTGTTACTTCTCCTTCAAACCGATTTTCTTTCATAAACAAAATCTCCTTTCAATTGTGTATTTACACAGGCACTTAAAGCCAATGTATGCTTATTAAAGAGTTTCTATTATTTTGCTAAAAGCCATATCTAGTAATACAAATGATATTACTATACTACATGCTAATATTGGCTGTGATACAGATAAAACAGCAATCATTATTGTTACTATAATAAATATCGTACTCCATCTTCGCATTTTAGCTCTCTTTATGGTTTTATTCTTTTTAGATGGTGCATGGCTTAAAGCAAAAAAACAAAAGCTTACTACCATAGAAAGAACCAAAAATAAGATAAAAATCTCTTTTAAAACAAGCATAAGTCTTCCTCCTTTACAATAGTCATTGTTAAAAGTTACTATATTCAAAACTTGCATATTAGCAAGATAATTAAATTATGTGAATATTTTACCATATTTTACATAATTTTTCAATAAAAACGGCATTTTTTTGAGAGTTATAATATTAATTTTTTACGATATTGAATATATACAAAGCAATTTTATTTCTTTCAGTTTGTTTCATTTTAAACAAATTTGATATAATCGACTGATGACCAGTAGTAAACTACTGGTCATCTTTCATAGCAATTTAACTGGGATTTATATCCCTTTCATAGCAATCTTTATTGATTACTTTCTAATACTATGATACTATATTTTATTCCAAAAGTCAATGATTTATGCGTTAAAATTTGCTTTTAATTAGCCTTTTTATTGCCTAACTCCATTGATATTTTCTCTGTTATTGCATTCATATCACTACCATCTAATGTACCTATAGTTCCAGAAAAATTAACTCTTAAAATACTAATTTTTTTCATTCTAGTAATTCTAGCCCATCTTAACATATTTCTAAAGCCATTTATTTTAGAAAGTTCAATAATTTCAGTAATCTCTCTTTTTTGTTTTTGACATTCTTCTTCAGTTATTTTTTTATCTTTCAAAGCTTGTTCTATTTTTACATATTCAGGCGGCTTTTTTGAAGAAATAGGTACTACAAATAAATCAGTATCAAAGTTTTTCAATATAACAGATGGGTGCATTCCTCCAAATTCATTTCCTATATTAAATCCAAAGTCCAACCAAACAACATTACCTCTCTTAAATAAAACATATTTCATTAATTTCTTAACATCATCTATTGATATTTTAGTATTGCTAAAAGTATATTTATTTTCTTTATAATTATAATTTCTATTGATGATATTTTTTATAGTCTTATTAGATTTATTAAAGGTATATTGTGTAATAACGTATTTAGGAAGTGTATAAGTTATAACATTTCTATAAATATAATTATCGTCTTTTTCATTTATAACTTTTTCAGTTTTATCTCTTAACCATGCAAAGTATAACTTTCCTCGTTTTTTATCTGTATCTTCTACTAATGCTTTTCTAAAAATTCGTAATTTTTTTAAACATTCCAAATATGTTTTTTTCACTTTAATTGCTTTCCTCCTATCAAAGTTTGCTCTATTATATCACATTTTGACATTTTTTCCACAGTTTTTAAAATAATTTATTAAACATAAATCAATTCACTAAAAACAATTTCTTCTGCTTGGGCTTTAATAGCATTCATTGTGCCTACCCAGTGGAACACGTCTGTATTTTTCATATCTTCAGTTAAGTTACTTTTAGCTTTTAATTCACTAATAATTTGTTGCACTCTATTATCTGCTATTTCTTGTATTTCTTTTATGTGTGTATTTAATGTTCCGTTCATAATCATTATAGTATATTCAGCTTTTTTGTGTTCTTTCAAATATTTTAATCTCATTCTTCCATATTTATTTAAAATGATTTTTTCTTGTTTAGGCATTGCTAGATTTGGTATATAATAATCTCCTTCTAAATGGTATTCAATACCTGTTCTTTCATCTATTTTAGTTTTTGGTAATTCACTATTCATATATTTTTTCTTTTCTTCGTTCAATTCTTAAATCTCCTTATAAAAACAAACGGACTAACAAATTCTAAGCATTAAAATGCAAGAATTTGTAACGTTCGCATAATTATCTTCTACGTCAAGTCTACGACTTTCCTAGAATATAAATAAAAAGAGACATCAAAGTACATACGAGTACTACTGACATCTCTTAAATCCATTTATCATAAACTAAAATACAATAATGCAATATAATATAATTTTTTCAAAGTACTCATAGTTATATAGCTCTTGACGGACAGCTATACATAATTTGTTTCCTATATTATATCACGATTTTAAGAAATGTCAAATATTTACAATTATATATTTTTCAAATATTCTTCTAACTCTGATAATTTAATCTTTTTAGTCAAGTTAGTAATATAAACATCATTAGAATAATTAAAAACTAAAAAAGTAATATTTTTAATAATCACTCTATGTGGCTCAATGTATGTAAGATTAGTTTTCTCTAACTTTCTAATGCTACCATTGATAAAAATAGGAGTAACTTTAGAAAACTCACATATAAATTCTAGTCTTTGTTTTAGACATTCCTCAAATTCTAGTTCTTGCTTAATTATCTTCATTTCAAGCACCATCCTTTCATTGTAGTTTTAGGATGATTTTTCACAAACAAAAAAATCAACCATTTTACTGATTGATTTTCATATCTATCTGTTCTATTAGTTCGAACAGATACGTCGTTGGAGCTACTAACGGGAATCGAACCCGTGACCTCTACCTTACCAAGGTAGCACTCTACCGACTGAGCTATAGTAGCATATTTGAATTCGCTGACCAAGTAGTTTTTGAATTTACAAATTGTATTATATGTGTTACAATTGCTTTTGTCAATATTTTATTGATAAAATTTATACAAAAAGGAATGAATTATATGGCAAAATTTGAACATAAATTTGAAATCGGGTTTCGTGATGTTGGAAAAAGTAATGAACTTACCAATAAAGGCTTACTTGGTTTTTTAGAGGACATTGCAGGTATGCATTCAAATCAAGTTGGTTTTGGTTTAAATAATATTGATAAAACAGGTTTAACTTGGGTATTGTTAAATTGGAAAGTACGTATTTTTAAACGTCCTCTTTATGGAGAATCTATTTTTATTAAAACTTGGGCAAGAAATAGTGTAAAGTTTTATACTTTTCGTGATTTTGAAGTATATGATAATAATAATGAATTAGTTGCTATTGCAAGTAGTAAATGGGTTTTAATGGATGCTAAAACAATGCATTTAACGAAAATTCCAGAAGAGATGATTGGTAAATACAAACCAGAATTAACATGTGTATTTGAAGGAGAACCTGAAATTAATAAAATTGATACTCCAGAAGAATATGCTAATATGCTTTCTTATACGATTCAAAGAAAAGATATTGATATTAATAGACATGTGCATAATACTTACTATTTAGATTTTGCATATGAAGTTCTTCCTGAAGATGTTTATGAAAATAGTAATTTAGATTGTTTTGAAATTCTTTATAAAAAAGAAACGAAACTTGGAGAAACAATAAAATGTTTCTATGCAAAGATAGAACAATCTCATTATGTTGTTATGAAAGCACAAGATGAAACTACAATTCATTGTGTTATAAGATTTGATGAAACAATAAAGGAGTAAATTTATGGCTTTTGATGGAATTGTCACAAAACAAGTAATACAAGAACTAAATACATGTATACTTGGTGGAAAAATAAATAAAATTTATCAGCCGAATAAAAATGAAATTTTATTCGGCATTTATGCCAATGGAAAACACTATTGCTTATTAATTAACATTGATGCAACTTGCTGTCGAATGCATTTAAGTAATATACAAAAACCAAATCCTTTCCATGCACCTAATTTTTGTATGCTTCTTCGCAAACACTTAATTGGTATGAAAATAAAAGCATTTGAAACTTACGATTTAGAAAGAGTTATCAAAATTGTGTTAGAAGGTTATAACGAGTTAAATGATTTTATTACCAAAGAAATTATTGTGGAATTAATGGGAAAACATAGTAATCTTATTTTATTAAACAATTCTTCAAAAATCATTGATAGTATGCGCCATTTAGAAATGTCTTCTAATGCAACAAGAGATATCTTACCTGCTCGTTTGTATACTTTTCCTACTACTGAAAAATTAAGTTTTCTAGACATAGAATCTTTTGAAAAATTTTATAAAATAATTACTCCCTATCTTGGAAAAGAAAAAATTAATATCCTCTTATCTTCTCGTTTTATTGGTATTAGTAACTCACTTGTCACTTCTTTACTACAATCACATCAAATTTCTACTAATTCCGTTTCAGAAAAGGATTGCCATGTTTTATATAATGCATTAAAAGAGCTTATTACTACTACTTCTTCTCTATGCATTCCCTTTTCTAATGGAGAAAAACAAGATTATGTTGTAACACTTGGAGATAAGTCCTCTCCTTTAGATATTAATTTCTTTTTAGATAATTTTTATCATAAAAAGGAAATTTCTAATGAATTTATTAGTTATCGAAATAGTGTTTTAAAATTAATTTTAAATGAATTAAAAAAATATACAAAACGCTTAAATAACATGAACCAAAAGTTAGAAGAATGTGATAAAAAAGAACAATATCGTATTTACGGAGAACTTATTACGGCTAATCTTTATCATATTAATGCAAATGATAATGTCGATAGAATTACATTAGATAATTATTATGATAACAACACCCCTATTTGTGTTCCACTAGATAAAAGTATCTCCATTGCTATGAATGCCAAGAAATATTTTAAAAAATACGCAAAATTAAAAAATGCTTGCGAAATCGTAACCCTTCAAAAGCAAGAAACAAAACATGAAATTGATTATATCGAAAGTATTATTTATGAATTAGAGGTAGCAACTACTGTTTCGGATATTGATTCAATTTATACAGAATTTTCAGAAAACTTTTTAGGAAAAAATATACTAAATTCTTCAAAACCATCAAAAAAGAAAATGTCTAAAAAGAAAAAAGAAGAGCCTTTCTCCCCTCTTACTTTGACAATTGATGGCTATACTGTTTTGGTTGGAAAAAACAATAAACAAAATGACCATTTAACCTTAAAATATGCTCACTCTAACGACTTATGGTTTCATGTAAAAGATATTCATGGAAGCCATGTGGTTTTAAAAACCAATGGAGAAGAAATTCCACAAGAAACCATTAATAAATGTGCTTCTCTTTGTGCGTTTTATAGTAAAGCGAAAAACTCCTCTAATGTAGCAGTTGACTATACTTTCATTCGCTATGTAAAAAAGCCATCTGGTTCAAAACCTGGTATGGTAATTTACACAAATTTTCAAACCGTTAATGTACAGCCAAACAATTTTGACTTATGTTAATTATAGTGTTATAATATTAATAAGTAATTGCGTTGGAATTATAAAATAAGGAGGCTTTACAACATGGAAATAACTAACACCACAAACAGTAGCAACAATAACAAAACGGAGCTCCTTGAAGCTTTCATTCAAGATTTACATGCAAATGTAGAAGTATTACGTGAACTTTACTTTCGTTCAGAAGGTGAAAATGTTTCCGACAATGAAATACTTGAAACAATTTCCAAAGTAGATTGTAATTTGTTAGAGTTGCAGCGATGTATGCGTTCTTTTGTGAATCACCAAAAAATGCATATCCAGAAGTAAAATGATAGTTCTGACCGTATTAGGCGAATGCTTTTTATAGCATTCGCCACTTCTTTTTATTAATATTAAGAAATTTTTAATTGATATTTTCGAAAAATACGATATAATGTTGATATAAGGATGTGATAATATGAAGTTTATAAAAAGATTAATCATCACCATTCTATTAATCATGATTATTGTTGTTAGTGTGATTGTTTATATGGGATATAATATGTACCAAAATGCGATTACCAATCAAAGTATTGCAAGCCGTATTGAAGAAATTAGAGCAGATGAAAATTATATTCATTTTAATGATATTCCAGATGATTTTAAACATGCTATTGTAGCAATAGAAGATCATCGTTTTTATACTCATAGCGGAATTGATATTATTACGACAACTCGCTCTATGTTAGAAAATATTAAAGAAAAAGATATTGTTGCTGGCGGAAGTACGATTACGCAACAGCTTCGGAAGGCTTATGTATTTTACTCAAGAGCAACGTTTTACCAGAAAAATCGCAGAACTTTTTGTTGCATTTAATTTAGAAAAAGATTACTCAAAAGATGATATTTTAGAATTGTATTGTAATATGATTTATTATGGAAATGGTTATTATGGTTTAAGAGAAGCAAGCCTTGGTTATTTTAAAAAAGAGCCAAAAGATTTAACATTAAAAGAAGCTTCTCTATTAGCAGGTATTCCTAATGCACCTAGTGTATATGCTCCTACAAAAAATAAAAAACTTGCTCATAAAAGACAATCGGTTGTTTTAACACAAATGGTAAAATATCATTACATTTCAGAAGAACAAAAACAAGAAATTGAAAAAACATATCAGGAATAAATTTTTAAAAGGGTTGCATGTTTGCAACCCTTTACGTTTCCCCCTACCTTTTATAAATTTTTAGTAGGAAGCTTTTTCGTTCGATTCATTTTGTTAGAATATACTTTATCCATCACTCGGTCTGGATAATGTTTATCTAAAAAAGCATCCATTTTGCTATTTGCTTCTATCTTTAGTACTCTTTCATTTTGTCTTGCTCCAGCAAGGCAAGAAATACCGATATTAAATAGCATAAACCCTATTAATATTGCTGTAATACATTTAAATTGTTTGTTTCCAATATAGATATCTATTTTTTGAAGAAGAGGCATAACAAATTTTACAAATAATACCCCTAATATTCCCCAACAAAGGCAAAATAATAAGCTTGTTCTTCCTCCTATATTTAAAAACATATCACTATAATCCCAAGATACTGTTCCAAAGCATATTTCTTGAAATAGGGAACAAAAATATTCAATTGCTCCTCCAAGAATCATACTTAATAGAAATACCTTTTTTACATCTGTTATTCTACTTACAATGAAGTAGTACATAATTGCACCTATTCCATATACTGGAATAAAAGGTCCATAAATAAGTCCTTGTCTTATTTTAAAAGAATGGTCAAATATAATTCCTACTAAAGTTTCTACAATACATCCTACAATACTTCCAATTAAAAATACCCAGAATATTTTTATAAATTCTTCTTTTACTACTTGAAGTTTTTGCTTTTCCACACAATCCCTCCTATTGGTTCATTTTCTATTTCATTTTTTAATATATCATATATTTCTTAATTCTTTATTAAGCATTTTTTAAAGTTTCGTTAAGGCGCAATAATCGCCTTATATTCGATTTCTTCCATAAAAGGAAACATTTCTTTTAGACGTTTTTTTGTAATCATCGCCATACGTGGTTGTGGGTTTTTATCGTAAACCGATATTAATTTCTGTGTATAACAATTCTCGGTAGTTTTAAATACCAAATATCGATTATTTACATACGTAAAATAAATTTGAAATCCATTATCTAATTCTTCATCAAATCGTTCGAATGTGTATTTTTCGCTCATTTTTACTCCTTTATCATTTCTTCAAATTGTGACTCTGTTAGGATTGTAACTCCTAAGCTTTGCGCTTTTGTTAATTTACTACCTGCTTCTTCTCCTGCTAATACATAGCTTGTCTTTTTTGAAACAGAAGAGGATACTTTCCCTCCAAAACTTTCAATAATACTTGTTGCTTCCTCTCTTGTATAATTTTCTAAAGAGCCTGTTAAAACAAATGTTAAACCTTCAAATTTTTGCTCTTTACTTTCAGTTTCTTCTTCCTTCATATTAACACCTGCATCACGTAGCTTGTTTATTAAATCTATTGTTTGTTCCTGTTTAAAAAACTCATAAATGCTAGATGCCATAATCGCACCTACATCTTCTAACTCTGCTAATTCCTCTATTTGAGCATTCATCAAATGCTCTATTGTTTTAAAGTGTTTTGCAATTGTTTTTGCAGATTTTGTTCCAATATGTCTTATTCCTAATGCTGTTAATAATTTATAAAATGGTCTTTTTTTACTGTCTAAAATAGCATTTATTAGGTTTGTTGCAAACTTGGTTCCATTTTTCTTTAACGATGCAATATCTTCAAATGTTAAGGTATAAATATCTGCAATATTTGCAATTAATCCTTTTTCAATAAATTGCTGTACCAAATTTTCGCCAAGTCCTTCAATATCCATTCCTTCTTTGGATACAAAGTGAATAATGTTTCGAAGTAGTTTGGCTGGGCATTCTATTCCCATACAACGAATCGCAGCTTCTCCTTCTTCACGGATAGCTTCTGCGCCACATACCGGACATACTGTTGGCATTGTAAATTCTATTTCTTTTCCTGTTCGTTTTTCTTTTTTTACTTCTACAATTTCTGGTATAACATCTCCTGCTTTTTGAATGACAACTGTATCGCCAATTCTTAAATCTTTTTCTTTTATAAAATCTTCGTTATGAAGTGTTGTTTTAGAAATTTTAGAACCTGCCACACTTACTGGTTCTAAAATTGCCATTGGTGTAATAACTCCTGTTCTTCCTACTTGGCAAATAATATCTTTTAAAATCGTTTCTTTTTTCTCTGGTGGATATTTATAAGCAATTGCCCATCTTGGTGTTTTTGCTGTACTTCCTAGGTCTTGTCTTAAACTTAAATTATCAACTTTTACAACTGCTCCATCAATTCCAAAAGTTAATTTTTCTCGTTCCTCTCCTATTTTATTAATTGCATTTATTGCTTCTTCTATGGTATCACATGGAATTTTAACAGGGTTTACATGAAAGCCTAAGTTTTCTAAGAAAAGCAATTCCTCATAATGAGAGTTAAACTCTTTTCCTTCTATTTTTTGTACGTTGAAAATATAAATATCTAATGGTCTTGATGCAGTTATATTACTATCCAGCTGTCTTAAAGAACCAGCAGCAGCATTTCTAGCATTAGCAAATAATGGTTGTTCTTCTAAGGCTCTTTCTTCATTCATTTGTTCAAAGTCTTTTTTACTAATAAATACTTCTCCACGAACTGTAATATTTAATGGTTCTTTTAGCTTTTGTGGGATAGTTTTGATTGTTTTTAAGTTCTCAGTTACATCTTCTCCAATTAATCCATTTCCTCTTGTTGCACCTTGTACCAAAATCCCATTTTCATATTTTAAAGCTGCTGATAAGCCATCTATTTTAGTTTCTACTACATATTTTGTTGTCTTTCCATGTTCCTCTTCTGCTTTTTTAATTTTGTTATCAAATTCAATTAACTCATCAAAATTAAATATATCTTGTAAACTTTGAAGTGCTACTTCGTGTTCTACTTCTTTAAAACCTTTTTTTACATGTCCTCCAACTTTTTGGGTATTAGAATTTTTGGTAATTAGCTCTGGAAATTGTCTTTCTAAATTCTTTAGCTCATTATTTAGCATATCATATTCAAAATCGCTAATTTCTGGTTCATCATCATCATAGTATTTTTTGTTGTGATATTCGATGGTTTTTCTTAATTCTTCTATTCTCTTCTTGGCTTCTTCTACATTCATGTTTTTATCTCCTTAGTCTTTAAGATTTTTATTAGAACCCCCAGTTGGCTTCGCCACCAGCCCCCTTAAGTAAAGGGGCCTTTTCTCTTCTGGTTATCATTCGAACGTAGGGGTCGATGCCCTCATCGACCCGATTAAGGTATAATTCATAGAGTTCTTTTATTTTTCTTCTTTAAATAAATCTTTTCCATTTTTAATATAGTCATATCCAGAAAAGATAGTTGCTATTACACAAATTGTCATCATAATGGTGACGGCAAAGTTAATCCAATATTGGTATCCTGTTAGTCCACCATTAAAAATAGCACCATAATAACTAGTATCGATAAAAGCTAAAATAATTGCTATCATTTGTGTTACCGTTTTTAATTTTCCCCAAATAGAAGCAGCAACCACTTTGCCACCTTTTTCTACTGCAATTAAACGATAT
>CANAZY010000019.1 GCA_947365805.1 uncultured Clostridium sp.
ACCTAGTTTACTATCAGAAAAGAAAAGGAACAATACAAGTGGAAGCCGATGGAACATTTTGTCTTATTTTAGAAAAAGATAAGACATTTTAAACACAGAATGAAAAAATGGGCAAGTAATCCAAGAATTAATTAGAAATGAGATTTATTATTTGCAAAGATATAGATGAGGTATTAAAAATATAAATTAATAGGATAAATAGTAAAAAAGAGAAGAAAGATACAAACATTCATAAAATTTCTTGAAATGTTGACAATACTAAATAGATTATATACAATATATCCAATGTAAATCATTTATAAACATAAGATAAATGGAGGAAGTTTTATGAAAAGAAGAATAAAATCTAATTTGGGAATTACACTAATTTCTCTTATTATTACAATTATTATCATGTTAATTCTTGCTGGAGTAGTGTTAAGCTTAACAATTGGAAATGACGGGTTAATAGAAAATACGAAACAAGCAAAAGAGGAAACCAATAGGCAAACTGCAATAGAAAAAATAAGTTTAAAACTAACAAATTCGCAGATGCAATCTTATGCCAAAGAACAAAGAATGCCAACATTACAAGAAATTGCAAACGATTTTTGTGAAGATGAAGAAATTGAATATGTAGAATTAACAAGTAAAAAAATAGCGAGTCTAGAAAAAATACAACTGGATGAAAAAGGCTCATTTTTTACAAAGTTAAAAAAATATCCATATGAATTTGAAATCAATAGTTCATTACAGTTAGCTAGTATTGATGGAATAGACATTACAAACAATACACAAAAGATGGATGAAATAACGGGATATAATGATGAGACAGGGTTTTATTATCATATTTCAGGTAAATTTTGTATGTTATGGAGAAACTATGTGGCAGTAGATAACACTTGTCCTAATTTTACATTTCCTTTTGAATTTGAGGTGGCTCCATCTTGCCAAGTAACCAAGACAACTAATTCTACAGATAGTAATAATATGGTGGTTACCATTAGTACAAAGGAAGTTTATGTTGATACCAATTATGGTTGGAGTAATAAATGCAGTTTTTCTATGATGATTTGTGGAATTATTAAGTAAAAGAAAATAAAGAGATATCATAAAAAGTCCATATTATTATTTTTATGATAATTGTTTTACAAAGCATAATCTATATCGTTTTATATTTACATTTATTTCTATTTTTAAAGTTGTTATATACTTTTTTTAAAAAAGATATGATATACTAGGTACAGGAAAAATGAAATTAATACAAGGAGGAAATTTATTATGATAAAGATTTTAAACGAACAATTAGTTGATACAAAAAAAGCAACCAATATAATTGTTACGATATTAATTGCAATAGGAGCATTTGTGGTGCCAACATTTTTGGCAAAAATCATTCCACTAGGAAAATATCAACAATTAGTAATAGGTACTATTGTAAATATGTCTCTTATTTTAACAGCACTTTATACAAAAGGAACTGTAAAAACAATTGCAATTGCAACATTACCTTCAATGTCTACTATATTAGGAGGAGTCTTATTCGGAGGGATGACACTATATTCAAAAACAATGATTCCAGCAATATGGATAGGAAACTTTGCTTTTGTTTTATTATATAAAGCATTATACGTAAATAAAAAACTACCATATATAGTATCTGCAATGATTGCAATTATATTAAAAGTAAGTATCATATATTTAGGATTTACCATCATGGTAAATGTGATGACAGTACCAGAAATGGTAAAACAAACATTAAATACATCTATGGGACTAACACAAGCTATAACTGCAACAAGTGGAAGTCTATTTGCATTCTTGGTTGCAAGTTATACAAAAATAAGAAAGAAGAAAAGAGAAGAAATATAACAAAAAGTCCATATTACTATGGACTTTTTTTAAAAAATGTCATAAAATAGGTATCAGAAATGAAAAGAAAGGAGAAACATCATGTTAGCTGAAAAAATCATATTTAATATACTTGCTTTTTCCTTATTTGTATTGATGTTTTTTAAAATGATTAAACGAAATGATTCCAATTATGTGGTGGTTCTTTGTATACAAGCAGTTGGAATTGCGATTAATTTTATTGAAATTATTTTCCATTTACAGTTTGGTGCATTTATGAGAATCATTATGTACTTATTATCTGTAATTATTCCAATGGCAATTATTTATATAGAATATAAAAATATTAACTTTTCAGAATTAGTATATGTAACCTTAAGTAAAATTGCATTACTTTTTGGAGATACTAAAGATGCTAAAAATTTTTTAATTAAATTAGTAACAAAATATCCAGAAAGTTATTTAGGACATAAAATGCTTGCTAAGATTTATGAAAAAGAAGGTGGCATGAGAAAAGCAATTGATGAATATGTACAAGTTATCGATATTCATAAAAAAGACTATGAATCTTATTATCGTATTTCATATTTATTAAATGAATTAGGAAAAAAAGAAGAAGCATCCCAAATGCTAGAAATCTTATTACGTAAAAAACCAGAAATGCTAGAAGCCACACAATTATTAGGAGATATTTATTGTGAGCAAGAACGATACAAGGAAGCGGCAAATATTTATAATGATGCTTTAAAATATAATCCAGCAAGTTATGAACTATATTATAACATGGGAATGGTATATACCATGTTAAATGATTTTCAAAATGCAAAAATCTGCTACGAAAAAGCGGCAGCCATTAATACACTTTTATATAGTTCTTATTATAATCTAGCACAAATTAATTTTATTTATAATGATTTAGAAGAAGCAGAAAAGTACTTCATGAAAACCATTGAATCTTCTGAATTAGAACCAAAAGCGTATTATAATTTAGCAAAAATTTATATGATTCGTGGAGAGAAAGAAAATGCCATTAAATATTTAAATGTAGCAATTGAAGTAGACCCATACATGTATAAAAAAGCAGAAGTGGAGCCAATCTTTATACCAATAAAAGCATATATGAATTTCCCTAATTTAGAAGAAGTAGAACCACGAAAAGAAACTTTAACAAAGAAAGAACAAAAAACACTAAAACATCTTGAAGAAACCACAAAATTAGTAGGAACGTTAAGCCATAATGAACAAAAAATAAAACTAAAATACATAGAAAAAGATAAAACACAGCAAAGAGAAAGAGAAGAATAAACTTGAAGGATACGAATAAAATGTAAAAACATGAATAGGAAAGGAATGTGATTTCATGATAAAAAATATCGCTGTTATTGGTGGAGACTTAAGAATTGTTAAATTAGTGGCTATGCTACAAAAAGAAGGCTATAGGATTAAAACGTATGCTTTAGAAAAAGCAACTGAAATTCAAGATACAAAAACAAATTCAATACAAGAATGTGTAGAAGGAACTGATATTGTATTAGGACCATTACCATTATCAAGTAATGGGCAATTAGTAAATACACCATTTAGTTCTGAAAAAATTCAAGTAGAAGAGTTAGTAAATCAAATTGCTGGAAAAACATTTATTGCAGGTTCAATTAAGCAAGAAGTATATCAAATGGCAGAAGATAAAGATATTACGGTTTTGGATATAGTAAAAAGAGAAGAACTTGCTGTATTAAATGCAATTTCAACAGCAGAAGGAGCAATTCAAATCGCAATTAATGAAACGCCAAGAAATTTACATGGAAACAGTGTATTGGTATTAGGGTTTGGAAGAATTGGAAAAGTATTATCTAAAATGTTAGATGGAATTGGGGCACGTGTTGCATGTGAGGCAAGAAAAACAACAGATTTAGCATGGATTAAAGCATATGGATATGAACCAATTAACTTAATTGATTTAAAAGAGAATTTAAATCGATTTGATATTATTATTAATACCATACCATATATTGTTTTAAACAAAGAAATGTTACAAGAAGTAAAAAAAGATGCTTTAATTATTGATTTAGCATCAAACCCAGGAGGAGTAGATAAACAAGCCGTTAAAGAATTAGAAATAAAATTTAACTGGGCATTATCTCTTCCAGGGAAAGTATCACCAGTTACTTCAGCAGAGTTTATGAAAGAAACATTATTAAATATGTTAAAAGAAATTGATAATAATTAAGTAAAGGAAAAGAGGTAAAATAAATGGCAATATTTCAAGCAATTATTTTAGGAATTGTACAAGGTTTAACAGAACTTTTACCAATCTCAAGTTCTGCCCATTTAAATATTATTCCATGGATATTAAATTGGCAAATGCCAGAAAGTTTTGATGTAGCATTACATCTAGGAACATTATTGGCAATCACATTATTTTTCTTTAAAGATTGGTTAGCACTATTTAAAGGAGGATATAACCAAGTCGTTAAAAAGAAGAAATCAACGGAAGGAAGATTATTTTGGTATATTGTGATTGTAACCATACCAACAGGAATTGTAAGTTTGGTATTAGATAAAGCATCGGATATGATATGTGAAACATTTGGAATTGAAATGATATTAATTGCAGTAGCACTTATTGTTTTAGGTATTGTTTTATATGTAGTAGATAAAAAATCAAAATCAGAAGTAAGTTTAGAAAACATGACATTTAAACAATCTTTTTTAATAGGATTATCACAAGCAATTGCAGCAGCTTTTCCTGGAACTTCAAGATCAGGTATTACCATGACAGTTGCAAGAGCGCTAAAATTAGATAGAGAAAGTGCAGCAAAATATTCATTTTTACTATCGACACCAATTATACTAGCAGCTGTATTAGTAAGCATAAAAGATTTTGAATTCACACTTGCTTTCTTAATGGGGGTTTTAGCAAGCTTTTTATCTGGAATATTAGTAATTAAATTCTTATTAGACTATCTAAAAAAAGGAAGCTTCAAAGGATTTGCTATTTACCGTGTGATTATTGGTATTGCAATTATCGTGTTAACATTTATTATGTAATAACAAAAAAGACGCACTTAGGTACGTCTTTTTTTAACACTAATCATTATTTTATCAAAATAGTCAAAAATATGCAACATTTAAAATAATTAGAATAAGATAGAAAGAGATATGTAATATAAAGATAAAACGATTAGAATCATTTTAAATAACAAAAACAACAAAAATAAATAGTTGAAAATGATTTTAAAGATATGTTAAGATAAGAATGTAATAAGAATAAGTTAATAATTTTCCCTGCATAGTACGACAAACAAGATATTTTAGAACCTACAAGTTTCGGAAAGGGGAGCCCATCTCTAAATATGGCGTGTATGCTTGCATTTATGTAAGAAACCCAGGAGTATTTAGGTAAGCACCCACCTGTATGAGTACAGGTCCGTAAAATCTCTTGAGAATGACGGCTAAGGCGGGGCTTTTTGTTGTATAAAAACATGATATAAAATAAGCTCCTCTTTTATAAGTTAGAGGAGCTTATTTAACCGACTATAATGGCTGCCGGCTGTGGAGATGGTTCATGCTAAAGAATAGATAAGCGAAAGATTGAGATAACCACCAACAATCAGCTTTGCATCTGTGAGTTGTGATTTAGTTTCCTCACTCAAATCTCCAGAAAGAACCAATATGGTATAATCTATACCATTCTTGCTTATCATTCTTTTAACAGCATTTACGTCGTACATAGTTGCATTTACCTCCTTAGTATAATATGATAATTATATTATACTACAATTTACATAAAAAGTAAATAAGGTCTGGCAAAAATGGAAATAGATGTAAATATGAAACGATATAGATTATGCTTTGTAAAACAATTATAATAAAAAGCTTGAATATTTTTATAAACTATGCTAATATAATATACATATTAAAACTGATAAAAAAGCAAAGTAAGTTACATTAGTTTTGGAAAAAGAGAGTTTAGATATTAGCTGAAAGCCTAAACCCATAAAATATAACTGAAATTTCACTTTTTTTGTTCTAATTTGAAGAAGTAGTAGGATTAGACGGTAGTTCCGTTATAACTGTAATGAGAAATAATTAGTAGAGATATTATTCATTTTAACTATTAATTATAAAATTAGGTGGTACCACGGATCCATTTCGTCCTATAGATTAGGAAGAAGTGGATTTTTTGATTGTAAAGGAGGAGTGTTATGAGAATAGGAATTGATATTGACAATACGATAACAGATACATTACCAATACTAAAACAGTATTGTAAAAAGTATAACGACGAAGTTGTAAAAAGAAATTTGCCAATGAATGAAAAAGGATTTGCAACAACTAATTTATATGCTTGGACTGAAGAGGAAGAAAGTGAATTTTGTAGAAAATATTTAGAAGAAGCTGTAATGCAAGCAAAGATAAAAGAAAATGCAAACAAAGTTATTCAAGAGTTAAAAGAAGATGGGAATTCTATTCATATTATAACAGCAAGATTAAAACATCATTTCAGAGAACCGTATAAAATAACAGAAAAATTTTTAAGAGAAAATGGAATTGTATATGATGAATTAATGGTAGGAATTACAAATAAAAAACAATGCTGTATAGATAATCAAATTGATATATTACTAGATGATGAGCCACAAAATATTAATTCGGTATCCGAAATCATACCAGTTATTGCTTTTGAAGCGACACATAATGAAGAATGTAATGGAAATAACATTATAAAAGTAAAAACTTGGAATGAAGCTTACGAAATTATTAAAGAAATAGAAAAGGAAGGAAAATAATTTATGAAAGAACAAATTGAGCAAATTAAAATGTTAGCAAAAGAAGAAATTGCAAAAGCATGCGACTTAACAAGCTTAGATATAGCACGTGTAAAATACTTAGGAAAGAAAGGTGAATTAACTGCTGTCCTAAGAGGAATGGGAGCACTTACTCCTGAAGAAAGACCAGTAATAGGAGAACTTGTAAATAAAGTAAGAGATGAATTAGAAGCTCTTATTAAAGAAAAAGAAGAAAAATTAGAAGAAGAAAAATTAAACCAAAAATTAGAAAGTGAAAAAATTGATATTACACTTCCATCTTCAAAAGTAAAAAGAGGAAGTAAACACCCAGTTAATCGTATTATAGAAGAACTAGAAGATTTATTTGTTTCAATGGGATATGATGTAGTAGATGGACCAGAACTTGAAACAGATGAATACTGTTTTGAAAGATTAAATCTTCCAAAAGGACACCCAGCAAGAGACATGCAAGATACCTTCTACATTACAACAGAATATTTATTAAGAACACAAACATCATCAGTACAAGCAAGAACCATGATGGACAATAAAGAAAAGACACCAATTCGTGTCATTTGCCCAGGAAAAACATATCGTAGAGATGATGATGCAACACATTCTCACCAATTTGGTCAAATTGAAGGATTAGTAATTGATGAAGGAATTAGCCTTGCACATTTAAAGGGGACATTAGAAGTATTTGTAAAACATATGCTAGGAGAAGATTCTAAACTACGTTTTAGACCAAGTTATTTCCCATTTACAGAACCATCTTATGAAGTAGATGTAAGCTGTTTTAAATGTGGAGGAAAAGGATGTAACCTTTGTAAACAAACAGGTTGGATTGAAATTTTAGGTTCTGGAATGGTACATCCAAACGTACTAAAAATGAATGGTTATGACCCAGAGAAATATTCAGGATTTGCATTTGGAACAGGATTAGACCGTTTAGCAATGTTCAAATATGGAATTACAGATATTCGTTTACTTTATGCAAATGATACAAGATTTTTAAATCAATTCGATAAAATGGATAAATAGGATTAAGCGAATATAATTATAATGAAAGGAAGAAAAATAAATGAAATTAAGTACCAATTTTGTAAAAGACTATGTTGATATAGATGTAGATGTAAAAACACTTGCAGAAGAGATGACAGGTGTTGGAAATGAATATGATTCAGCAGAGAAGATGATAAATGCTACAAAACTAGTAGTAGGAGAAGTTCTAGAATGTGAAATGCATCCAGATTCTGACCACTTACATGTATGTAAAGTAGATATTGGAACAGAAGTGTTAGATATTGTATGTGGAGCACCAAATGTAAGAAAAGGATTAAAAGTAATTGTAGCCCAAGTTGGAGCAGAATTACCAGGAGATTTTAAAATTAAAAAAGGAATGATAAGAGGACAGGAATCTAACGGAATGCTTTGTTCTATGCAAGAACTAGGTCTTGAACATAAATTCTTAACAGATGCAGATAAAGATGGAATACACGAATTACCAGAAGATGCAAAAGTAGGAGAAGACCCAATTAAATTATTAGAACTAGATGATGAAGTAATTGATTTTGAATTAACAGCAAACCGTGGTGATTTACTAAGTATTTTAGGAATGGCTTATGAAATAGGAGCAATTTATGATAAAGAAGTAAAACCAATTGATGTCTCATATAACGAAAATAATGAAGATATAAATGACACCTTTAAACTAAACATTGCAACAGACAATTGTAGTATCTTCTTATCGAAAAAAGTAAAAAATGTAACTATAAAAGAAAGCCCAGCTTTTATTAAAAATAGACTTATGGCATCTGGTATTAGACCAATTAATAATGTAGTCGATATTAGTAACTATGTTATGCTTGAAACTGGTCAACCATTGCACTTCTATGATGCAGATTCTCTAAAAGGAATGTTAGAAGTAAGAATGGCAAAACAAGATGAAAAATTAACAACTTTAGATGGCATCGAAAGAGAATTATCAAGTGACGATATTGTTATTTCAGATGGAGAAAGAGCAATTGGTCTTGCAGGAGTTATGGGTGGATTAGATACTGAAATTGAAGATGCTACAAAAAACATCATAATAGAAGCAGCAATTTTTGATGCGATAAAAGTAAGATATACTTCTAAAAAAATCTTAAGAAGCGAAGCAAGCACTCGTTTTGAAAAAGGATTAGACCCAAATAGAACTTACATGGCAATACAACGTGCATGTCATATGCTAGAAAAATATGCAGATGCAGAAATTGTAGGTGGTATGGCAGTATATGATACAACAAATAAAGAAGATAAAAAAATAGATATTACTTTCAAAAAAATTACCGACATTTTAGGCTTAAGCATACCAGATGAAAGTATATTAGATGCTTTTAGAAAACTAGGATTTACTTATGTTGTAAACAATGGAACAATTACAGTATCGGTTCCAACAAGGAGAATAGATATTGCGATACCAGAAGATTTAATAGAAGAAGTAGGACGTATTTATGGTGTTGATAATATCGAAGGAAAATTACCAGTTATGCCATTAAAAACAGGAAGTTATGATAAAACAACAAGACAAATAAGAAATAAAATGATAGATTTAGGACTAAATGAAACATTATCCTATATTTTAGTAAATGATAAAGAAGCGAAACAATTTATGAAAGATGACCAAGTAGAAACGTTAAAACTATTAGACCCATTAACAGAAGAAAGAAGTACACTAAGAGCAAGTATTGTACCATCACTATATAAAATTTACGAATATAACACAGCAAGAAATGTAAAAGACGTATCTATTTTTGAAATTGGAAAAAGCTTTTATAAAAAAGGCGAAGTTTATGGAGAAGAAAGAAAACTTGCAGTTTTACTTTCAGGAGAATATTATCTTGGAATTGAAAATTCTAAAAAAGTAGATTTCTACATCATAAAAGGAATTGTAGAAGAATTATTAGATTATTTAGGATATGCAGGAAGATATAGTTTTGTTCTTCCAAAAGAGTTACCAGAAGAATTTCATCCGGGTCAAACAGCAGACATTAACCTAAATGGAGAAATCATTGGTATTGTGGGAAAAGTACATCCTAAAAAGGCAGAAAATAATGATGTGTTTGTATTTGAAATAAACTTAGATAAATTATTCAACAAAAAAACTGGAAAAATGAAATACAAAGAAATATCAAAATATCCAGCAGTTAAAAAAGATTTAGCAATGGTAGTAGAAAATGATATTACAAACAATACAATCCAAAAACAAATTAAAAAATCGGCAGGTTCCTTATTAACAGATATGAAAGTATTTGATATATACACAGGTTCTAACATAGAAGCTGGTAAAAAGAGTATGGCATATTCACTATCTTTTGGTGCAAATGATAGAACTTTAACAGATGAAGAAATAAACAAAGTATTAGAAAAAATAATTGTAGAATTAGAAAAGAATTTAAAAGCAGAATTAAGAAAATAATATTCAAAAAGGAAGTGTTTGTACAAAACAAAAACTTCCTTTTTTTTATAATATATGATAGAATAACAAAGAATAAAAATATGATGAAAGGAAAGCTAAATCATGGAAATAGAAATTAGTAACAATAATGAAAATTATCAATATATTAGTAGAGGATTACATATATACAATAATGAACATGGAAATACGGAGTATTTTAAAAATAGAGATGATAAACCAAAAGAAAAAGAAGTGTTTGGATGTTATGCATTTGAAGATGGAGAACTTGTAGGAGGAATGGTTGTGTATGAAGAACTACAATGGCTACATATACAAAAGACATTTATTAGTGATAAACATAGAGGAAAAAACATTGGAACTGCTATTTTTAAAAGATTAGAAGAGTATGCAAAGCAAAAAGACTTAGTTGGAATAAAAGTAGAAACGCTCGATTTCCAAGCAAAAGGCTTTTATGAAAAAGTAGGCTGTAAATTATTATATGAATTAAAAGACTGTCCAAGAAGAAATATAGAATATGGATTTGTAAAATACATAGAGGGAGAGAAAAATGGATAAAAGACCAATAGGTATATTTGACTCTGGTGTTGGAGGAATGACAGTTTTAGCAGAAATAAAAAAACATCTGCCAAATGAAGATTTAATTTATTTAGGTGATACTAAAAATTTTCCATATGGTGATAAATCAAGCGAAACAATTATAAAATTGGCAACAAAATGTGCAAGCTTTTTAATTAGTCAAGATGTTAAGTCAATTGTTATTGCCTGTGGAACAGCAACTAGTCAAGCTCTATACGAATTAAAAAAGATATACCGTATACCAATTGAAGGAATTATTAGTCCAACGGTACAAGATATCAAGAAAAATAGAACAAAAAAAGAATTGAAAATTGGAGTAATTGCAACAGAAGGAACAATTAAAAGTAATAAATGGGAAGAAGAGTTAATTAAAGAACTTGAAAACACAGAAGTAATTAGTAAATCTTGCCCATTACTTGCACCAATGGCAGAACAAGGCTGGACTTCTAATAATGTAGCAAAAGAAGCTATTAAAGAATATATGAAACCATTTATTAATAAGAAAATTGACAAAATTATTTTAGGTTGTACACATTATCCATTATTCAAAGATTTAATAAAACAAGAATTAGGAAATGAAGTAGATATTATTAATACAGGAGAAAAAACAGCAGATTATTTACAAAGATATTTGTCACAAAATAATCTAGAAAATATAGAGGAACATATAGGATATTGTAAATATTATCTAACAGATACAGAATGTAACTTTATTCAAGTTGCAAGGAGACTACTACAAGATGAATCATTAGAAAGTAAAATACAAAAAATAAATATAGAATAATATATAGAACAACCGATAAGTTCCAAAAAGTTAGTTAAACTATTAACTTTTTGGAACTTATTGGATTAAGAAAAAAATGATAAGTTTTATAGTAAGAGTATTATAAAACCTGTAATATAGACAAACTGGCTTTAATATACATTAGTATAACAAAATGTAAAGGAGAGGTTTGTCTATGAAAAAAGTCATATCTTTAATGATGATAGTTTCACTTGTTTTTTGTAGTGTTAGTATGGTATTTGCTCAAAATGAATATAGTTTTGAGCTACAATATAGTGGTAATATTATAAAAAATGTAGAAAAACAGGGAGTTGTTACATTAAGAGGGGTTAATGCAACACCACATACAAATGTTAGAATTAAAGTAGATATTACAGGACCTGCAACACCACAAATACTTGCTACCGATTCTGCAGGAATCGAATATAATATTGCACAAATTGGGTATTGGGGACCAGCAGGAGGATTTGCAGTAGGAGGAGATTTTGTAAACGAAACACCAATTAAAGCAACATTTCCAGAAGAGGGAACTTATGTTACAACATTAAGCTTAATTGATGTAGCCAATGGAAATGCTGTGATTGCAAGTAGGACGTTTACTACCCAAGTATATGAGGATGCTACAACCGATAATGTGGTAAATAATGTAGTAGAAAATAACATGATAGAGGAATTACCAAAAACAGGAACGAGCGTATGGGAATATGCTATGTACATTATCATATTAGCAGTTACATTATGGGGAATAGGAACGTATTTAAATAAGAAAAGATTTGCTTAAAAATGAGAATATAAAAGAGATAATTGCACACAAATTTAGTAAAAACGTCATAGAGAAACTTTTACATTCATAAAATGAATGGAGGTTATGTATGAAAGCTAAATTTGTGTGTTTTAAGTTATCATTACCAATTTGTATCTTATTTTTGATTGTTGTATTAGAAATCGGATTTATTCTATTTCAAATAAAAAGCTTACGTGAAGAACGGAAGCTTTAATCAAATACGAGAAAATATTAATCAAATAGAAGAGGTAGAAGATTCGAAGAAAAATAACATAGAAAGTACGAATCAAATAATAGAAGAAAATACAATAGAAGAAGTAAAAGAAGAAATCACCAAAAAAGAATATGAAACAATGCCACCAACAGTAAAAGGATATAAAGTAATTGGAAGAATAGAAATTCCAAAACTAAAATTAAATTCTTATATACTAGAAGAAACAACAAAAAAATCCTTAAAAGTATCGGTTACGAAACTATATGGACCAGGTATTAACCAAACAGGAAACTTCTGCATGGCAGGACATAATTATAGAAATAATAAAATGTTTGGTGGAATTAAAAAATTAGAAAAAGGCGATAAGATTATTTTAACCGATACTTATGGAGATTCTCTTACTTATGAAGTATATGAAAACTATCAAACAGACCCAAAAGATGTAAGCTCTTTAAACCAGGATACAGGAGGAGAAAGAGAAATAACCATGATTACTTGTACAGCAGGAGCAATAAAGCGTGTAATTGTAAAGGCCATAGAAATTTATGATTAACATGACTTAGAACAGTAAAAAAGGCCCTTTTACTTAAGAGAGCTCTCTGCGAAGCAGACTGGGGGGCTAAAAAAATTAGACAATATATGACAAAATAATTGTACAAATAGCTTTGGTTTGATATAATCAAATCAAAGTTATTTTGTAATAGGAAAAAAGAATTGTAGGGGCACTGTTTGTGGGAATACCTATTAGACAGACATCACTATGTCCTTTTCAATAAAAGAAAGGAGAAAACAGTATGGAAGAAAATAATAAAAAATGCTGTGAAAACTGCGGAAAAGACGAAGAATTAGAAAAAATCTTATGGGTATATAAACAAGATAAGGATAATTTAATCCAAATATTAAATGATGTACAAGAACATTATGGCTATATTCCAAAACACGCACAAATGGCAATATCAGAATATTTAGGAATACCTATGGCAGAAATATATGGAGTAGTTACATTTTACTCAAGATTTACTTTAAAACCAAAAGGAAAATACCATATTGCTGTATGCTTAGGAACAGCTTGCTATGTAAAAGGATCACAGAAAATTATGGACAGATTAGAAGAAAGACTTGGAATAAAAACAGGAGAAACAACTGCAGATGGTAAGTTTTCAATAGAGGCAACAAGATGTGTAGGAGCGTGTGGCCTTGCTCCAGTATTTACGGTAAATGGAGAAGTATATGGAAAAGCAACCGTTCAAAAACTAGACCAAGTATTAGATGAATTAAAATAAAAATAGGAGGTGCTAAGAAATATGAAAACGGTAGAAGAAATTGCAAAAATAAGACAAGATAAGAGAAAAGAGTTAGACCTAAGAGTTAACAAAAGTACAGATGTTAGAGAAAAACATATTTTGGTATGCCAAGGAACAGGATGTACATCATCAAAATCACCAGAAATATTAGAGAATTTTAAAAGAATTATAAAAGAAAAGAATATTGAAAACGTAAGGGTAATTAAAACTGGATGCTTTGGGCTTTGTGCAAAAGGACCAATTGTCATTATTAGACCAGAAGATACTTTTTATGCTATGGTAAAACCAGAAGATTGTGAAGAGATTATTGAGAAACATATTTTAAATGGTGAAAAAGTACAACGTCTTCTTTGTAAAGATATTAATGGAAGTAAAGTAAATAGTTTAGATGAGCTAAACTTTTATAAAAAACAAAAAAGAATTGCACTTAAAAATTGTGGTGTAATTAACCCAGAAGATATTGATGAGTACTTAGCTTTTGATGGTTACCTAGCATTAGAAAAAGTACTTACAAAAATGAATAGTGAAGAAGTAATTGACGTTATAAAAGCATCACGGACTTCGTGGACGTGGTGGTGCAGGTTTTCCCACAGGAAAGAAATGGGAACTTACAAGGGCATCAACTGACCCACAAAAATATGTTGTATGTAATGCAGATGAAGGAGACCCAGGAGCATTCATGGATAGAAGTATCTTAGAGGGAGACCCACATTCTGTTATTGAAGCAATGGCAATTGCAGCCTATGCAATAGGTGCCAATAAAGGTTACATATATGTAAGAGCAGAATATCCAATTGCAGTAAAACGTTTTGACATTGCTCTAAAACAAGCAAGAGAATATGGAATATTAGGAGAAAATATCTTTGGAAGCAATTTCTCATTTGACATAGAAATTAGACTAGGTGCAGGTGCGTTTGTTTGTGGAGAAGAAACAGCACTTCTAGAATCGATTGAAGGAAGACGTGGTCAACCAAGAGTAAAACCACCATATCCTGCAGTTTCAGGATTGTGGGGAAAACCAACTTTAATTAACAACGTAGAAACATATGCCAATATTGCACAAATTATTTTAAAAGGGCCAGAATGGTATTCTAGTATTGGGACAGAAACTTCAAAAGGAACCAAAGTATTTGCTTTAGGAGGAAATGTAAACAATGTAGGGCTTGTTGAAGTGCCAATGGGAACGACACTTCGTGAAATTATTTACGATATTGGTGGTGGAATTCCAAATGGTAGAGACTTTAAGGCAGCACAAACAGGAGGACCATCAGGCGGATGTATTTCAAAAGAACATTTAGATACACCAATTGATTATGAATCTCTAAAACAAATTGGTTCTATGATGGGTTCAGGTGGACTTATCGTAATGGATGATACAAAATGTATGGTAAGTCTTGCAAAATTCTACTTAGAATTTACAGTAGATGAATCTTGTGGTAAATGTACACCATGTAGAATTGGAACCAAAAGAATGTTAGAAATACTACAAAAAATATGTAATGGAGAAGGCACAGAACTTGACCTTTACAAACTAGAAAAACTAGCCAACAACATTAAAAATGCAAGTATATGTGGATTAGGACAAAGTGCACCAAATCCAGTATTAAGTACTATGAAATATTTTAGGGAAGAATATAAAGAACATGTTGTACAAAAAGAATGTAAGGCACTAGAATGTAAAGCAATGGCAAAAATCACAATTAATCCAGATAAGTGTAAAGGTTGTGGATTATGTCAAAGAAATTGTCCAGTAAATGCGATTGAAGGAGAAGCAAGAGAGGTAAGAGTAATTAACCAAGATAAATGTATAAAATGTGGAACATGTTTAACAAGTTGTCCATTTAAAGCAATTGGAAATTAGAAAGGAGGACCTTTTATGAAAGAAGAATTTGTGAATTTAACAATTGATGGAGTAGAAGTAAAAGCAAAAAAAGGCATGACGATACTAGAAGCGGCAAGACAAGCAGAAATCGATATTCCAACACTATGCTTTTTAAAAGATATCAATGAAGTTGGAGACTGTAGAATGTGTATTGTAGAAGTAGAAGGAAGACGTGGATTTGCAACCTCTTGTATTCAAACAGTTGAAGAAGGAATGGTAGTAAATACTCATACACCAAATGTATTAGAAGCAAGACATGTTATTTTAGATTTAATTGTTTCAAACCATGCAAAAGAGTGCCTAACTTGTACAAGATCACGGAAACTGTGAGCTACAAGAACTTTGTACAAAATTTAATATTCAAAATATTGAATTTGAAGGAGAAAGAACAGAGCATAAAATAGATAACTTATCTCCATCGATAGTAAGAGATTTTAATAAATGTATTTTATGTAGAAGATGTATTGCAGCATGTAAAAATGTACAAAAGGTAGGAGCAATTGATTGCATAAACCGTGGATTTAAATCCTGTATTTCAACAGTAGGAGATAACAGCCTAAATGATGTTAACTGTACATTTTGTGGACAATGTATCCAAGCTTGCCCAACAGGAGCTTTACATGAAAAAGAAAGCATTGATGACGTATGGGTAAAACTAAAAGATCAAGATAGTTATGTTGTTGTTCAAACAGCACCAGCAGTAAGAGTAGCATTAGGCGAAGAGTTTGGAATGGAGATTGGAACAAATGTAACAGGTAAAATGGTAACAGCACTAAGACGTTTAGGATTTGATAAAGTATTTGATACCAATACTGGAGCAGATTTTACAATTATGGAAGAAGCAAATGAATTTATCGAAAGAATTCAAAATGGTGGAGTTCTTCCTATGATTACATCTTGTAGTCCAGGTTGGGTAAAATATATTGAAATGAATTATCCAGAATTATTACCACATTTATCTACTTGTAAATCACCACATCAAATGTTTGGAGCATTAATAAAAACATATTATGCTAAAAAAGAGGGAATCGACCCTAGTAAAATTTATGTTGTATCGGTTATGCCATGTATTGCAAAAAAATTTGAAAGACAAAGAAATGAAATGCAAAATAATGGTATGTATGATGTAGATGCTGTATTAACAACAAGAGAACTTGCAAGAATGATAAAACAAGCAAATATAGAATTTACAAAATTAGAGGATACATCTTTTGATGAACCAATGGGAGAGGCAACTGGAGCTGCTGCAATTTTTGGAACAACAGGTGGTGTTATGGAAGCAGCATTAAGAACGGCACAAGATACCTTAACAGGGAAGGATTTAGATAAAATTGATTTTGAAGAGGTTCGTGGAGGAGATGGTATTAAAAAAGCAACAGTTAATATTGCAGGAAATGATGTAGGAGTTGTTGCAGCAAGTGGTTTAAAAAATGCGCAGGAGATACTAGAAGAAATAAAATCTGGAAAAGCAGATTATCAATTTGTAGAAATTATGGCATGTCCAGGCGGATGTGTAATGGGTGGAGGGCAACCAATTAAAAGCTCAAAAATAAGAAGAGAAGTTGATGTAAGAGCAAAAAGAGCAAATGCCTTGTATTCAATTGATGAAAAAAGTGTAATACGTAAATCGCATGAAAACCCAGTTGTAAAGAAAAAATATAAAGAATTCTTAGAAACTCCTGGAAGCCATATTGCACATGAATTATTACATACCGAATATCAAAAAAGAGAAAAATATAATATATAGCCAAAAAACGCACATCTGGTCGATGTGCGTTTTTGGTTACTACAACACTACATTTGTTAAATAGCAATAGAATTAAGATATAATTTGATAATAGAAACAAAAATAGGTTGTATAATGTAGCAGAATATAAAGCACCATATAAAGTAAAGCGTTGCTAAGCATATAAGAACAATTGCAAGATGTTTACTTATGATGCTGTGCCGCACTTTATAATGGATGAGAAAAACACACAGGAGAATAGTAAAAACTACTATTACTACTCTAGGAAGTTCCATGAAGCAAATAATTCCTTCCTGTGTTAGCCAAAATGCTAAAATTCCTATAATTATGGATACGATTATGGCTAGGTTGTTTAACACTACTGCGATAATCACAGATAGCAAGGGGTGATGTTTTTGTTTTTCCATAAGAAATGCCTCCTTTGCAATAAGTGTGCTATACCATACATTCTGTCAGTATTATACTTTATGTTTACAAAAAAGTCAATTTTATTCAATGCAATCATAAGGGTCGACATATTGTCGACCCAATATAAAATTTAATTATTCGTAAATTCCAATTCCTCTCATATAATTAATATAAGCACTATCAATTTTAGTCCAAATATCGATTTCATCATCAAGGATAGGATAATCTAATTTAGTATTAGATATCGTTTCATAATTTTTAACAATTTCTTTTTTAAAGCTTTCAGGGCATCTTCCAATAATACGTGCAATATCAAAGTATGGATTTCCAAAACCGCCAAAACTAAAATCGATTACAGCAGAAATATGATTGTTTTCATCTATTATAATATTACTTGAATTTAAGTCACCATGAACTAAACAACCATGGTCCTTATTTATAAACTCATCATGCTTCCAAAATTCCATATCTTCTTTTGCAACGTGAACATTTAGTAATTCATCTAAAAAGTCTGTTAATTTTAAACCAATATTATCAATTGTAAAAATTTCATTAGGATTGAATTTTATACGATGTAATTGAAACAACTTTAACTTCGGAAGGAGTCATGGTATCCATTTTACTTGCAAGTACAGTTCCTTCTATTTTTTTATGCATACTAAAAGGGCGACCATTATCATATAAAAGTTCAAGTTTAACGGTATGAAAGTCGGTTTTACCATATATAAATTTTGCAAATTCATAATCTTTTACAATTGTTCTAATCCAAAAATCATCTCTAGGAAATCTAAAAAAGAAATCCCCATCATTTGTACATACTTCATAAACAATGTTAGTCCATCCCGTTGTAACAGAATGGATAGAACTAATTGTTTTATCTGGTTATAATTGTTTCAAAATCTTCATCTAATGTGAAGTAATTTTTTGCCATGTTAAATACCTCAATTTCTATTTTTCTTTTTGTATTAAGTTACGTACTAAATCAATAAATTCATCTTCTGATTTTTCATCATAATTGTTATATATTGTATAATCAAACATATTTCTTAAAGCTTCATCAGTTGTAATTCTTTCATAATGCTCATCAATTTCTAAAAGCCTATCTTTTTCTACTTGAGGGTCTAGATGCCTTTCACGTGTTTTATTCTTAGCAGTTTCAAGATTTGTTGGGAAAATATAAATAACACATGAATTAGGACAAATTTCTTTAAACTTAAATATTTGCTTATATTCAAATTCAACAACTTTATTTTTATCAGAATAAATATCTTCATAAGTATATGCATAAGTATTTCCTAATAAATCAAACTCATAAGCAATTTTTCCATCATCTCTTAAATTTTGTAATTCTTCTTTCGTTACAAATATTTTATCTTCACCGTTTTTTTCACCAACACGTGGTTCGCGAGTGGTTATAATTTTTACTTTTTCAAAACCTAGTTTTTTTACTAATTCATCTTTATAATATGATTTTCCTACTCCAGTTACTCCTGCAAGTGCAAGTAGCATAATTACACCTCTAATAAATATAGTTTTACAGATTATATCGTTAATAGATAAAAAAAGCAAGATTTAATATAATACTAGTTATAGAAAATTGATGGAAATATGTAACAAAAATTATAAAGTCTAATATAGATAAATGAATATAATTCGAATATTAAAATATAATAAAATAGAGCAAAAAGATAATAAAAACACAAGGTTTTTGCTAAATTGAGCAAAAACTTGACAAAATTAATGAATAGTTCTATAATTAACTTAGGTGATGAAAATGAAAAACAAAGTTATATATCGTGAAGAATACATGAGTAAATTAAATTCATATAAAGATAAAAAAATAATAAAAGTTTTAACAGGAATAAGACGTTCAGGAAAATCTACAATTTTAAATGAATTTAAAAAAGAATTAATAGATAAAGGGATTTTAGAAAAGAACATTATATCAATTAATTTTGAAGATAATAGCAATAAAGATTTATTAGACGAACAGAAATTACATGATTATATAATAAAAAAAGCAGATAAAAATTGTATGAATTATATTTTTATAGATGAAATTCAAAATGTGAACGGATTTCAAAAATGTATAGATAGCTTATTTTTAAGAGATTATTTAGATATATATATAACAGGATCAAATTCATATATGTTATCGGGAGAACTTGCAACATATTTAACAGGTAGATATATACAAATACATGTATTACCATTATCATTTAAAGAATATTCAAATTTTTATGAGGACGGAGACGAATTAAAAAAATATAATGAATACAGTATATATGGGGGATTTCCTTATTTAATAAACTTAGATAATTCAAATGAAAAAATAGAATATCTAGATAGCATTTATAGTACAGTAATAATGAAAGATGTAATTAATAGAAAAAAAGTTAACGATGTTATGATATTAGAAAGTATATGTAGATTTTTATTTGACAATATAGGCTCAGCAGTTTCAACTAAAAAAATAAGTGATACATTAGCATCAAATGGAAGGAAAAATTCGGTTCATACTATAGAAGAATATTTGAACAGCTTATTAGAAAGCTATATAATATATAGAGTTAATAGATTTGATATAAAAGGAAAGCAACTATTGAAAACGCAAGAAAAATATTATTTGTCAGATTTAGGACTTAGAACATATTTACTTGGTAAAAACCATAATAGGGACTTAGGACATATTTTAGAAAATATCATATTTTTAGAATTGAAAAGAAGAGGATATAGAATATATATTGGAAAAAATGATACTAGTGAAGTAGACTTTGTGGTTGAGACTAATGACGATTATATGTATATACAAGTTGCTTTATCTGTTAGAGAAGAAAATACATTAAGAAGAGAGTTAACTCCATTAGAAACGATACCAGATCATTATAAAAAGTATCTAATTACATTAGATTACGATACAAATAATTATAATGGAATAAAACAAATAAGTGCTATTGACTTTTTATTGGGGAAAGTGCAACTATAAAAATGTTATAGATAAATAAATTCATAAAGCTCCTAGCATATGCATACAAATAAGGTAGCATATATTAGGAGGTTTATTTTTATGTTTCTGGTATTTAACAAACAAAAAATCATATCATATTTAGTAGCTTTTAGTACAGTTGCTATTTTACTTAGTGGAGCAACTCTTTTTGTACCAAAAGAAGATACCATCCAAACTTCAGCAAAACCTGGTAAGTTACTTCCAATTTATTCGGTTGCAACAGAAGAGAAAAAGATTTCTCTTACCATTAATTGTGCATGGAATGCAGATGATATTGACAGAATATTGGACACATTAAGTAAATATAAAGTGCATGTTACCTTTTTTATGGTGGGGGACTGGGTAGACAGATTTCCAGAAGCAGTTAAGAAAATTGCAGAAGCAGGACATGAAATTGGAAACCATTCCAATACACATCCACATGTAAATCAAATGACATTTGAAAAAAATGAACAACAAATTAAAGAATGTGCAGATAAAATAGAAAAGTTAACGGGAAAAAGAAGTGTTTTATACAGAGGTCCTTATGGAGAATATAATGATGTTGTAATAAAAGCTGCCGAAAGTCAGAACCATAGAACAATTCAATGGTCTCTAGATACATTAGATTATAAAGGATTAACAGGAGAAGAAATGTGGAATCGATTAAAAGATAAATTAAAATCAGGAGATATTATATTAATGCATAATGGAACAAAGCATACAACAGATGCATTGGATAAATTAATATACAATATACAGGAAAAAGGTTTTGAAATTGTAAAAGTTACGGATTTAATTTATCATGAAAATGATACAATTGATGCAAATGGAATGCAAAAATTGGTAAAAGAAAAGAATAACAACGATAATAACGGACATAATAATTCTTAAGAAAAAACAAGAGGAGAAGAAATAAATGTCTTTTGTGGGGATTATCTGTCATTCGAAACAAGAAAAGTATATGAAACAACTACTAACAACTAATTTACTAAATGAAAATATAATCATACTAAAAGAAGATAATATTGAAAACTTCAAAAATATTACGTTTGAAACCATTGCTATATTTTCTAGTAAAGAAACCATTTTCAAGAAAGAAGAGATGATAGCAAATATCATAAAAAAGGCAAAGTATCTTATTATCAATTCAGATGAAAAGATATTACTTCATGAAATAAAGATGATAAATGGTAATATTATCACATATGGATTTAACACCAAAAGTACAATTACCACATCTAGTGTTAACGAAGAAAGCATATTAATTTGCATACAAAGAATGATAAAAAATCGATTAGAAGAAGTAATAGAGCCACAAGAAATTGAAGTAGAAACTCATAGACATAGAGTAAATACATCTATTATTATGGGGCTTTTTTCAATAGTATTAGTTTATGGAAAAAAGCAATTAAGAATAGAATAAAATAAAAATGGAAAAATTAAACTTTTTATGTAGACAAAACCAAAAAAACATAGTATAATAGACCTATACGAATAAAAAGATATTCTAAAATACGCACTTAATGAATAAGATACATTAGACAAATTTAAAATAAGTAGGGAGGAAAAAAATGAATATAAACTATGCGGATAATAACCATTTAGTTTTAATGGGAAAGGTAACAAGTGAAAAAAGATTTAGTCATGAAATTTATGGAGAATGTTTTTACATATTTGATATGGAGGTACCTCGTTTAAGTAATACATCTGATATTATACCAGTAACAGTATCAGAAAGATTAATTTCAGATGAGAAACTAACAATAGGTGCAAATGTTTTAATTAGAGGACAATTTAGATCATATAATAGTTATGAAAATGAAAAGAATAAATTAGTATTGACAGTATTTGCAAAAGATATCTACTTTGAAGAAGAAATTGAAGCACAAATGGAAACACAAGAAAGTAAAGAGCCTACATCAAACGAAGTTATTTTAACAGGATATATTTGTAAAAAACCAATTTATCGTCAAACACCATTTGGACGTGAAATTGCAGATTTACTATTAGCAGTAAACCGTGCATATAATAAATCGGATTATATTCCAGCAATTGCATGGGGAAGAACAGCAAGATTTTGCCAAAACATTGAAGTAGGAACCGAAGTAAAAGTAACAGGACGTGTTCAATCTAGAAGCTATGAGAAAAAATTCGAAGATGGAACATCTATTACAAAAGTTGCTTATGAAGTATCTATTGCAAGCTTAGAAATTATTGATGAAAAAGGTTCTTCAGAAGAAAACGAAAACCAAGAAGAAGCAATGTAACATATTGACAAGTTGAAAATTATATATTATAATGCATATAACAGCTGTGAAAACTATTAGATCGTTGGTATTCATAGTAACAAAAAAGCCTAGAGGTGCGAACTCTGGGCTTTTTGTTGCCTAAAATATTCATAGGACATAGTATAATTCGCATAGAATGAATATAAGGAGGAATGAGTATGTTAGATGGAAAATATGGTTGTAGCCTAAATACACCAATGGGTCCAATAAATGGAACGATTACACTAATGACAAATGGAAATATTGCACAAGGTGTGTTAGAAACAATGGGAATGAAAAATACGTTTAAAGGAAATAAAACAAAAGAAAATGAATGTACTTTTAGTGGAAATTTTAATACACCAATGGGAGCAATTCAATACACAGCAACTTGCATGGTAAATGGAAACATATTAGAACTAATGGCAAATACCAATAAAGGAAGCTTTAAAATACAAGGAAAACGTATGTAGAATAAAACACGAGGAGCAACTGATTAAGAGTCAGTTGCTCCTCGTGTTTTTTAACATTTTCTTAAAACTTATTAAGAAATTATTAAATGAGTTAAGTGTAATAAAAAAACGTGTATAATGAAAACAGAAAAAGAAGGAGGAGAAAAATGGAGATTTTAAAAGTAGAAAATTTATCAAAAATTTATGGAAAAGGAGAAACAACTGTTAAAGCAATTGATAACATATCGTTTAGTGTAGAAGAAGGAGAATTTGTTGCAATTATTGGTCCATCAGGTTCACGGAAAATCAACTATGCTTCATATTTTAGGAGGAGTCGATAGACCAACATCTCGGAAAAGTATATATAAAAGGGCAAGATGTGTATTCATTAAATAATAATGATTTAGCCATTTTTAGAAGAAGGAATGTGGGACTTATTTATCAATTTTATAATTTAATTCCTATTTTAAATGTAGAAGAAAATATTTCATTACCAGTTTTATTAGATGGTAAAAAAGTAGATGAGGTAAGATTAAAAGAAATTATTAAAACATTAGGACTAGAACAAAGAGTAAAGCACTTACCAAATGAATTATCTGGTGGTCAACAACAACGTGTATCGATTGGAAGAAGTTTAATAAGTAATCCTGCTATCATTTTAGCAGATGAACCAACAGGAAATTTAGACAGTAAAAATTCAGAAGAGATATTAGAATTACTAAAATATTCAAATAAAAAATATCATCAAACATTAATTATGATTACACACGATTTAAATATTGCACGCGAGGCAGATAGAATGATTAAAATTCAAGATGGAAAAATATTTAGTGATGAGAGAAAATAAAGCTTGGAAAGGAAAGAGATATGAACATATTAAACAAATTGACATCTAATTATTTAAAGCTAAACAAGAAAAGAACGATTGTAACCATTATTGGTATTATTTTATCTGGTGCCATGATTACAGCAGTTGCTACCTTAGCTGTTTCTTTTCAATGCTTTATGTTAGATGTAGAAATAAGTAATGATGGTGCGTGGGAAGCAATTTTTAAAGATGTTAAAACCGAAGATATAGGAGAAATTGTACACGATAAAAGATTTACAAATGCAATGCTTATGGTGCCAGTAGGAATGGCTAAAAACCCATATTCAGAAGATCCATTTTGCTATATAAAAGCATATTCAAAAGAAGCTTTAACAAATATGAAAATTCGTTTAATAGAAGGACGATTGCCAGAAAATGAAAATGAAATTGTATTAAGTAATACCTTTTTTGATGGGAAAGAAAACGAACCTAAGATTGGAGATACCATTACATTGGAACTAGGAAAAAGAATGAGTGATGGTTATGAGTTAATAGGTTCTGCAGAAGCCCCAAATGAAACGTTTATACAAGAACAAAGCAAAACATACCTTGTTTGTGGAAAAATAAAAAGACCAGATTTTGAAACATCACGAGACCATTATACATCTGGTGTAACACTGCTTGATGAAACAAAACCAATCACAAAAGACAAAGTTGACATTGGTGTCATTTCTAAAAATGTTAAAAACTTATATAAAGATACAGAAGAAATAGCGGACGAATTAGGTATGCATACAATAAATGCAATTGGACAAAAAACATACCAATTAAGCTATAATACATATGTGTTAACATATAAAGGTGTTAACCATACAACAGGTTTTCAAGGAATGTTATATTCGGTATGTGGTATTTTAATTGCGGTTATTATGATAGGGTCAATTCTAGTTATATATAACAGTTTTGCAATATCTGTATCGGAAAGAAAAAAACAATTTGGAATGCTATCATCGGTTGGAGCAACGAAAAAGCAAATTCAAAAATCTGTCTTATATGAAGGAGCAATGTTAGGTGGAATTGGAATTCCACTTGGTATTATATCTGGAATTGGCGGAATTGGAATTACCTTAACAATTGTAAATAACCTATTAAAACCAATGATGAGGCAAGAGAATGTAAATTGGAATTTACATTTAGTTGTATCTTGGCAGGCCGTTATCATAGCAGCTGTTTTGATTGCAATTACTATTTATTTATCTGTTATGATTCCTGCAAAACGTGCAAG
>CANAZY010000020.1 GCA_947365805.1 uncultured Clostridium sp.
TCTTTACTTTTTTATATTTTTTCTCTTTTATTTCCCCAGATTATTTAACTCATATCAAAATAAAAACAATTTAAAAAGTATTGAATTTTGAAGGATATCAACAAAATGGCATAATAAAAACTACTCAACTAGGAGTAGCTATTCTTTCATAAATCTTTTATAATCTCAATAATTTTGGATAATGCATCCAACTTCTCGTTGCTTAAATCATTAATCTCCTCAGAAAGGCTAATTTTTTTATTTAACTTTGAATTAGTTATGAAATCTCTATACAAAGTATTTGGCATAATACCTAAAAAGTTCATTAACTCTATATCAGTCCTTTTACTTGTACCGTCTTTTCCAGTCTCGAATTGAGAGATGGTTTTTGTTGATTTAGACAATGTTTCAGCTAGTTGTTCTTGAGTTAAATTATTTCTTTGCCTATATTTTTGAAACGTTTTTCCGAAGTTCTTATTAATTTTATCACTTATATTCTTTTCCATTTTATCTCCCTATTGTAATTTTTACTATGGTTATTATATTTGAACTAGTCAAAAAACAAAACCATGTAACTACTACAGTATTTTTCGAAAAATAAATTGGAAATATATTGCATTTTTATAAAACATATGCTATTATTTTAGGCATGTAGCATATAAGGGCAAAACACCCCCTTATTCTTTTGTAACAACATAAAGTGTAGTTTTCGGCTACATATAAAAACTATACTTCCCAATAGACTATTTCTTAGGATTTAGTCTATTTTATTTATGATTATTTTCTATTGTTTTTCATTTAAAACTCTAATCATTTCGATAATAACCTCTTTATTGGTTGAGTTTAGTGCATTGAAACCACTTATTGATGGTTCTGTCGATTCAATTTTAAAATCAAGTAATGGATATAATATATCGTTTGGTGTAACTTTATAAAAATTACATAAAGAAATTAAAGTATGAATACTTCCAAGTGTTTTTCCTCGTTCAATATCAGAAATATAAAATGGAGAAAGTCCAATTAGTTCTGCCACTTCTTCTTGTGTTATTCCGTTAGATATTCTAGCTTTTTGATAGTTTTGTCCTACATTCTTTATTTGCCCCTTTTCATATTTCTTCATCACTTTTCACTTACTCCTTATTCCATAGATTCTTTTTGTTATCTTATCAATTTTTTTTACATATATACATATGTTTAAAACCAAGTAGATAGAGTAAAATATACTTAATTTTTTATAAAATGAATGTTATAGTTATAAACTATAGAAATACACTAAGTTATTTAAAGGAGAACATATGAAAAACTTTGTTGAAAAAGAAAAATTAAGATTATCTAACGAACTGATTAAGTTAGATGAAATAAAAAAAAGGCATAATGCTCATCGAACATTCAGTACATATAAACAACTCGATAGTCAAAAGAAAAAAGTAAAAAGCATAATTTTTAGATTAAAAAATGCATCTAGGATACTTAGCTTAGTGGAACAAGCAAAAAGGGAGTTATTAGGTGAAACATTTAATATATTAAGAGTAGAAGAACAAATAAAGGATATATTTAAAACAGAAGACAGTTTATTTACAAATCCTATGCATTGGGAAATAAAGTATTCAGATGATCTACATATAACTTATCCATATACTGCATTAAATGAATATATAGTTTGTATTACATTTTTAATAAAAAAGTTTAGAAGAATTAGAAAATTTGAACATATATCTGCAACCGTAACTAAGATTCGTTTGACTGACCAAAGAAATGTTAGTAAATTGAAATAAAGGTATTGGAATTAACTCATCTTATAAAGAATACTATAAGTCCAAAATTCCATCTTTTTCGGCTTTACAAATATTATGTAAAAAAGTATGATATTCTAATTTCAATTAAGTATACAATTTAATTGTACTACTACAAATTATACCTTATAAATGTAGTATTAACAATATTAGGTGTGGAAAGCCAAGAGAAAAATGGAGGATTTCATCATGAAAAGAAAAAAACGGATTCTTAGCGTCCTGTTATGTTTAATCGCTTGTTTTGGATTAAGTATAACTGCCTATGCTGCATTATTTTATGAAGCAACATATACGAATGGAAAGCAGTCTGGAGCATTTACGGTAACGGCAACAAGTTCAGTCGTTGAATATTCTGTGCAGACACAGGATTTCGATTCAGATAGCCTTATTCTCATTGACATTTATGATTCACAAGGAAGACGTATAAATAGTGCGACTACTGTCCTTGTGGGTAATCAAACCAGAAAGAATGAGAAACTAGTCTCACGGAGGCTCGGAGATACTTTTACAATCAAATATCAAGTAAGTAAGGGAAGTGGCTGGATTGGAGTTTGGATGTTTTAAAAAGTAAGAACTATGTAATAAAGATGTAAACATTAATTTTTCCACACCTAGACACAAAGGAGATTCTATAAAGAATCTCCTTTTGTTGAACTTTGTAATTATTTAAAATAGATTTACTGTCAATATAATGAATATTTACTATGGATATGGATTAAAATGGAAAAAGCCATATGGCGAAAAATATTGATATTTGTAGAAAATTTGTTATAATATCATATGTCATTTATCAATGGCATATAGGTAGCTTTGTAAGGTAGATAGTATATTATCTTATAAAGCTACAGAGTGTAGGGATAATGCAACAAAAATGGAGGACATAATGATGAAAAAAAGGAAACGTATTGTATCACTCATATTGGCTTTCTGCTTATGCTTAGGGCTTTCAAGCACAGCATTTGCCAGTGAGCTTAAAACTGCGGAGAATAATAAGTTCGGTTTACCCGATGATGCAGTTGTTTTGCATGAAGAAGAAGGGTTCGTGCTTTATCAGTCAGAAGCAGAATCAGCTATACGGAATGAAGCAGTAGCATCTGCTCAATCTGATGTAGACTATGAAAGTGTTTGGCTGAACAGATCAGGCACAGGCAATTTTCCGATTTATTGCTCTCATTCTGGAAGAGTAGGAGTTACTATAGGAGTAGAATCTTCTTCTGAATCTTCTTGGGCACAGATTTGGATAAAGAGACCTGATGGTACACGTTATCTTTATGCAAACGGTGCTAATGCGATTCACCCTTCTAATGGAGAAGTTCTTATGAGAATGGCAGATGGTACAATTGGTACATACACTGTTTATTATCAGGCTTCTACTACCGTAGGTATGCGGATTATGTGTTGGATGTACAATTATTAAATATACTGTTACTGTTAACTATTCCTATACTCAAAAGGAGGAGTTCATCTAGAATTCCTCCTTTCTTTTTAGGATGACATGAACTGTATGTGAATTATTTCACATATTAATAATAGCTATAGTAATAGAACTTACTGCAATTCTTATAGGAAATTGTTTAATAATTTTGAGTCTAACATAACTACAAATAAAATTTTAGAAAGAGTAAAAAGTGACGAATGAAAATAGTATAGTGAATATAAAATGAATCACTATTTTATATATTACATATCTACACCATTATAATATACCACTTAACACTGGATAGCCAATATTAATATATGCTTTGATATATTGGACTATTAGAATTCTTATATTTATCATTTCGTTTTTGGATAATTTCATATAACATAAAAGTGTGGACTTATGTAATATATAAATCCACACAAAATTATTGCAGAGGAAAGTTATTAAGAAACTATACTAATAAATCAAAATGTTATGGATTTGTATTAAAAAACCCAAACGTTAATCCGCCCAGATGATGCAGGATTAGTAGTACTTAAGCTAACAATCTGATAAGTAACTGTGTAAGTTCCAATTTCCCCAGGTGCAAAACTTATGTTGGCAAATTTATCTCTATTTGCCATAGTCATAGCAGAAGAAGAAAAATTAGTATATGCAGTTCCACCATCAGGTTTTATTACTGTTATTCTTACAGCCGTTTCGGAATTAAAGTTATCCATACTGACTGTTAGATGGGCATTAACCCAAGGTGCACCAGTAACTTTAAAAGTGAAAGATCCATTTGCATCTTCGCCGGAGTTGTACCAATGAGAACCATACCCACTTAAAGTTCCCCGAGGTTGGATTTCATTTGCTACTTCAACGGTTTCGTTTGATGCTAATGCAGGTTCTGCTGCAAATGCTGTTTGTCCGATTGCCAGAGTTAAAATAGAAAGCATAAGTGCGAAGATTTTTAACTTTTTTTTCATGATTCTTTACCTCCAAGTATAAAAGTTATTTCCTCTGCAAATTTTTAGCTTATTGAATGATAATAATAGTCATTCGTAAAACATAAGCATTTATTTTAATATACAATATATTGTAGTGGTAGATGCAATAAAAGGATAAAAGTGTAAAAAAATGGATAAAGTGTCTTTTGGGTATTAACCTAATATATAACTAATTGCATGGAAAATTAATGATAACTAATATATTGCTATTTAAGTTATTTTTTTCATAATTGTTTATCCATTTTGAATGGAAAATAGGTTTATCTAAGAAAAAATTTGAATAATAAATTATTCAAGTATATAATAAATTTATAAAATTTTTTTGAATATTGAAACTTTTTTAAAGAAATAATGCACTAATAAAGTGAAAGGGGGATGAAAGGCGTGAGTACTCAAATATCATTTAAAAACTTTGAACTGATATATAATAAAACATATAAAGACGTTTTGAAGCATATTATTGCTCATTGTAATAATTTAGAAGATGTTAATGATATTATTCAAGATACATATGTAGAATTGTATAAAAGACTAAAAAAAGATAATAGCATTGATTTAGAAAATATACAGGCTTTTGTAATTGGAATTGCTAAAAACATATTAAAAAAATATTATCGTGTTCAATACAAAGAAAAAAACAATGTAGTTAGTTTTGAAAAAGAGGAATTATGTATTGAAGACAATATAAACATAGAATTAGAATTTATTACAAAAGAAAATGTTTCTTATATTTGGAAAATATTACAGAACAAAGACAAGCAAATAGCAAAGATATTCTATTTGTATTATGGTCTTGACATGAAAATAAGTGATATTTCAAAGGAACTAAACATAACAGAATCAGCTACCAAAAATCATATATACAGAACGATAAAAGAATTAAAAAACAACTTGAAGGAGAGTGAGAATTATGTCTGAAAATAGAATTTTTAAGGAATTTTGTGAAAAGGTATATAACAAAGAAAACAATTATAGTTCTATTTGTTCTAAGATAAAAGGAGGGAGTGGTATGAAAAAGAAAATATTTAATATAGTGGCTATGTTAATAATTGCAGTAATAGTAGGAACTACGGCAAAGGGAGTATATGCAAAAATAGTTTGGAATATAGCATATGAAGAGTATAGAAATCGAAATGTAATTACAAAGTCTATAGCAATAGATGAAACAGCTAAAAATAAATATAGTGAAAATTTAAACATGGAATATATGTATCAAGATGGAATAGGTATAAAACTTAATTCAATCATGATAACAAATGACTACTGCCAAATTGACTTTGATATTAAGTTAGAAGAAGAAATATCAAAATTTGAAGAAAAGATTAGATATGGAATTGCCATATATGATGAAAATAATAATATTTATATTATTCATGAGTGGAAACATGAAAAAAATCTATACATGAAAAAATTATATAAAGAATTAGGATTAAAAAGTAATAATAGTAATAATATATTACAAAGTTCTGCATCATTTAAATCATCTAAGTTAACTATGACATCGGATGTGGGGTTTCCAAAGAGTAAAAAGCTATATGTTAGAATGTTTGATATAGGATATGAAGATTTTGAAATTGATCCTAAAACACTAAAAGATATATATCATAATGATATTTACTTATCAGATAGTGAATGGCAATTTGAGATAGATATACCAGAAAAGTTTTATGAAAGGACAGAAATAGAATTAAAACTTTTAGAAGAGGCTAAAGGAATTAAGCTAAATAAGGCAGAATTAACAGAAACAGCTTTAACTATGAACATAGAAATAGACCAAATGCGTGAATTTTTGCTAGATGGAAAAGATATGGAAAAAGAAGAATTTGACAAATTGAGAAATGCAGCATTTTACATATCTGATGAAGATGATAATATATATATGGCAATTGATTTTGGAACTGGTGAAGGTAATGAAATAAATGCAAGATTTGGTATTGGAAAAGAAATTTTAAATAAAAAAATATTCTTAAATATTAGCTTAAATAATATTCAAGAAAAAATAGAATTGATACAAAAGTAACATAGTAATTAGAAAGTATGTAATCAATAGATAAATTATAAGTAAGTCTACCTTCATACTCGTTTTTCGGATGGAACAGCGAGATGTGTAGATAGGAAAAGCAAATATAGAGTAAAAGAAACTAAAGGATACTCTCTTTTACTCTATATTTAGTCTTCTGTTCCACTCTTTTGTTTTATTGCCTCTATTAAATAGCGATCTAACTTTTGACTTTGTCGTAATATTTTTTCGTATGATACATTTTGCTCAATCATTTTTTCAAGCTTAGCTTTATTTTTGAAAATTAATAGAAATGTTTTAGAATTCATACGCAATCAACTCCTTATAATTATATTAACATAATTTTGATAAAAAATATGTTACATTTTGTCGAATACTATAGGTGACGTTTAAATTAGATTCATATAGTTGAAGTACAAATACCACTTAGTCTATTAATCTAAAAATTAAAAGTGTATGAAAATGGAAAATTTTGCATGATAGCATATACTTTTATTATGATATAATATTTATACTACTGAACAAAATTCTAGGTAACCTTGTAAAAAATATTGATATATGTTAATATAATTTGAAATTAGTTATGAAAGTGTAAAGAAGTATAAATGAATAAAAAAAATTACATCTATTCATATAAGACGTAATCTATTTATTTTTACATAGTTTATAAAGAGCTGTATCGTTATAAAATTCATCTAAGGTAATATTAAACACATAGCAAAAAGCTAAAATTTCAAAATCTCTAATTCCTCTTTGGTTAAGTTCTATAAGCGATATATCACTACGAGATAAATAAATGCCTGTTAACTCAATTTTATTTGATAAATCTTGCTGTGACCAATTATTCTTTTTTCTTAAACTTTTAATAGTTTGACCAAGAATATTCATTTGCAAATTTTCATATTTTTTATAACTCATAACCTTTGACCTCTTGCTATTAATAATACAATACATTTTTTACTTTAATGATAGGTTACCCAACAAATCGATATATATTTAAGAAAGGAAAACTTATGGAACATATTATAATTGGATTTGATTCTAATGGAAAAATGTCTTATAAAAAAACCCTGAAACAAATTCGCAAAATTATGAAAAGAAAAATTAATTTAGATTGGGAAAATTCTCCATGTAATTGGAAGATGTTTTATGATAAGAAGGAAGGACTTTCTATAGATAGTATACCGTTTAACACAATTTTGTATGAAAGAAAATTATATGATAATAATTGTATCGCACCTATTAATTGTTTTGCGATATGTAGCTTTTGTAAAAAAGTGTGCATCAGAATTGCATACTATGAGAAAGATGCTAATCAAGAACATTATAGTAAGCCCATTGATGTAAGAATGAAATTTTTAAAAAATATTAAAATGAGAGACTTAATATATACAGATGTTTATGATACAGCCTGTGATAGTGAAGAAAACTTAAATGATTTTATTAATGGAATCATGTTTAAAAAATTCCTTAATGATTCAAAGACATCGTAATATAAAATATGTATTATTGAAACTTCGCAAATAAATTTTGAAAAATTTTGATATTTTTTGTAACGAAATTCGATTTAAAACGTCATATATACAAAGGAGGATAAAAGTTATGCAGGATATTGAACAAATATATGAAAAATATTTTGAAACAGTAAACAAGTACCTACTCTGTTTAACTCGTAATAATAATATTTCTGAAGAACTTACACAAGAAACCTTCTATAAGGCAATAAAGAAAATAAATAGTTTTAAGGGTGATTGTGAAATAGCTGTATGGTTATGTCAAATTGCAAAGAATTTGTGGTATGACGAATGTAGAAAAAATAAAAAAAGATTAGACATGGATGATGAAAAGTTATTCAATTTACAAGCTATTGATAATGTAGAAGAAGATTTAGTTCTAAAGGAAAGAAAAGTTTTATTATACAAGAATCTTCAAATGTTGGATGAAGTAACAAAAGAAGTAGTACATTTAAGAGTAAATGGAGAACTAAGTTTTAAAGAAATAGCCACTATTTTTAACAAAACAGAGAATTGGGCAAGGGTAACATTTTATCGAGGAAAAGAAAAGTTAAAGGAGAGTGTTTAATATGAAAGAGAAAAATTGTAAAGTTATTCAAGATTTATTACCAAGTTACATTGATAAATTAACTAGCGATGAAACAAACAAGTATATTGAAGAACATCTAAGTAACTGTGTAGATTGTTCAAATGTGTTAAACAATATGCAAGAAGAATTAAACTCTAATGTTCCTAAAATAGAGCGTAGAGAAGTGGATTATCTAAAAAAATTCAATATAAGATTAAAATTATTTAAAAGTATTTTAATGATAATAGTAATTTTGATTGTTTTGTTTATGGGTAATTTGACAAGAAAAATTTATATTATTAGACAATATGATAAAGCCAATACTCAAAATTACTCTATGATTACTAATTTCTATGCTAAAATAATAGAAGAAAATGCAATTGTTGAAATTTGGAGAAAAGATGACATTGCTCTTTCTAAGGTAATATCGACTAATGGACGAATAGAATGGACGTATTGGGGAGAAGACAGCACTTGGACAATTTGCAATGAAATAAGTTCTAATTATAAAGAAGCAGTTAAATTTCCAAAAGGTTTACCAATTCCAACAGTACAAAATTCTTTGATTCAACCTTTAAACATATGGGGGATAATATCATTTGCATTTAATTCAAAAATAACAACGGAAAATGTAAATGGAGAAGAGTGCTATAGAATACATCTAGATGAACTTTTTGAAGAATATGTTACTAAAAAAGATTTCTTAATGGTAAAAAACATAAATGGATCTTCGAATCAAATGATTCACTACAAATTTGATATTGTTACAGATGAAGATTTAAAAATGCCAGATTTAACAGGATATACTGTTAAAGAGGCTGATTAATAATGTTTTATGTTATAATATAAGAGGGTATATAAAGAAGGAAGTGATTAGTATGAAAAACAAAAAAATATTAATATGCTTAGTATTGATTATTATCGTAAGTATTTCTTTATTTTTAGGATTAACAACTAGGAAATTGATGATATTTAGAGAACTGAAAGCGAAATCTTCTCAATACGAAAATATTAGTAATTATTACGAAAGGGTCTCGAATACCTCAGGAATTAATATTGAATATTTTTGTAAAGAAGATAAAGCAAAATTAATTATAATATCTGAAAAATATGAACCAAGAAAGATCACCGTTTGTTCTAATGGAGAAAAGACAAATACATACATTGAAGAATCAAATGGAAATAAAATTACTACAACAGATCCAAATAAAGCAGAAAAACCAAATATACTAGGTTTTCAATTTGAAGGAGATTTTTGGTATTGGCTTAAAATGGCAATAATAAGCAATATTAAAAAGACTGAATTAAATGGAAAAGAGTGTTACTATATCAATGGTAGTTACTTAAAAGAAACTTATGTTGAAAAAGAAACAGGGTTAATATTAAAAATGCAAAATGGAACGAAGAATAATGAACCTATAATTTATGAATATTATTATGAGTTTGGAAAAGTAGTAGACAATGACTTTATAGAGCCAGATATATCGGAATACGAAATACAAGAAAATAATTTACAGCAAATGTAAATTATTTGACAAAATATTACTATAGTCGTAATTTTATCAAGTATATTTTACAAACATTGTAAATATACTTGTTTTTTTTATTCAAATGATATAGCATAAGTATACAACAATTTTTTTATGTTGTATGGCAACAAGGACAGATAGTGTGAAAGGAGTAAATATGAAAGCAAAATTAAGAAAATCTACTATTTGTTTTGTAATGGCACTGGCAATCTTATTCAGTATGGCACCTATGCAAACTCATGCTGCTGGTCCCTTTTGGGGAGCCTCCTACCTTAATGCGGGGACAAGGTCTTTTGAAATCCCTATTGATGTTAATCGTCCAATAACGAGATATACCATAAAGACATGGGATTTCTCTGGGGTTGTTTCTCTTGAAGTACGGGTATACAATCCAAAAGGCAACTTAGTAAGCTCCCAAGTAACATACGTACATACCAATGAGGAAGTTCCTGACCAAAAGATATTCTCTGGAGGTGTTATGGGAACATATAAGGTAACATGTACTGTCCGCTCTTGCTCTGGCTCAGGTTGGGTAGGTGCATGGCTCTACTGATTTTTTAACCTTAATACCATGAATTAAATTGAATTTTATTTGTCCTTGTTGCAGTTAGCAAGCTACACGCTAACATGAGAGTGCTAATGTTTTAAAATATTAGCACTCTTTAATATTTTATCATCATTACTTCTTTATATATCATCCTCTAAAGTAAGAAATAGCCTATTCTATTTTACGTACACTCTAAATTCTTTATCTCCTATTTCACAATTCAATTTTTGCAGTATTAACTTTGTTAATGCGTAAAACACATTAAGAAAAACAAATTTCTTCAATATGTCTAGAATATAGATAGTTATTAAAACTATATTTTTAATTTTGACATTTATATTGCCTTTACCAAAAATTCTCCTAGAAAGTCAAGAGATTTAGCACTATCAAAGAAAATATTAAGAAAGACAATTAAATTCGACAGACTTTTTACAGGTGATTATGTATGATTGACTTGAAATTTGTCTGTTGGATGTTGGATTTTGTTGTAATAAAATTCAATCAAACTAATTAAGATTTCTTTAATCGTACCACCAATACATATTAAGAGTTTTATTAGTAGGCAAATTTTTTGTATCAAAGGAGGGTAGTTTTTATTTTTGGGCCTAACTTCAAAATTTCAATTAGGACAAGTTTCTAATTTAGAAATTTGGAGGTTATGTCTATGAAAGACTATTTAAAGGAGAGTTTAAATGGTGAGGAGGTTAATTATGTATTAAGTATTATAAAAAATACTTCAAAAACTTTCATGAAAAAATACTATAATATTTCTGAAAAGGAATCATTTTGCGTAGATGATGATTTACTTATTAAGCAATTGGAATATAAATATGACGAAGAGAGCGAAATTATTAAAAAGATTCTTGATACACAAATTCTTAAAGATACTTCTATCTTAAAACCATATACGAAATATCAACAAGAAAAAATTGCAAAAATGTTGGATGATTTTGCTCAAGAGGTTGGTCTTGAGCAGTTTGTTGAACCATTAACTTTTAACGAAAAGTTAGTGGTGTTTTTATTATACATAGAAAACTATCAAGTTAATGAGATTACTATTTTATTAAATGTTTCAAGAATGTGTATTTGGAAAAGGGATAAGTCAATAAAAAATAAGATAAAACAGGTAAAGGAGAAATTGGATTATGAGAAATAATAATTTTAATAACTATACTTTGAAGGATGAAGAAGTATTAAAGATTATAAAGGATTTTAGAGATGAAATCAAAAAAAATTCTATTATATTAGGAAAATACAATGAAGATTGTGAGCAAGAGATTATATTAAAGATATATAAATCTCTGACTAGAAATAGGAATAATAAAAAAATTTAAAAAATTTTTGAAAAAAGTTTACATTTTTTTAATTCTTTTGGACTTTACTATATAGAAGGACAAACTGTAGTCCTTACTAAATAGAAATGGAGGAAAGTTCAATGGATATTAGAAAAGCAATTGAATATGCTCAAGTTTCATTACAAAAAATGCTAGTAGAAGGGGAGGTTCTTGATAAGAGAGTAGCAGTTAAACAATTAGACGAAATGATGTGGATGATGTATCAAAAATATGATAGTAGAGAGATACATATGAAAGCACAGAATATTATTAGTGATTTGGAGTTGAGATAAATGAAAAATCTAATTATATGTCTTTTGTTTAGTTGCGCTTTCCTAATTGTTTTAGCAACATTTAGTACACTAAAACTAAAGAAATTAAAAAAGAAGCGTAAAAAAAATTTTTATAGTACGCCTAAATTATCCGATTTACATGGAAAAGCATTTTCAGATTATATCAATTATTTAACAGAAGGCTTACATTAGGATTATTATGTCTAAAATCCGTGTGCTAAAAGTTCACCATATAAGGAGATTAAAACAATGTCAAAAAAAGAACAAATACTTTCTTTATATTTTGAGAAGAAAATGGAAGCTATTGAAATTTCGAAAGAAGTTAATGTAGTAAAATCTTATGTTACAAAAATACTAAAGAAAGATGAAAGATATGCTACAGAAAAACTGCGAAGAAAAGAAGATACTAAAATAAGAAAAAAGAACTTCAATAGAGAAAATATGAGAAAGGTACGAAAAAGAGATTCAGATTTAAACAATATATTAAAAATTCAACATATTCAAGACAGTTGTGAACTGTCTAGTAGAAGAACGATAAATAATCAAGCATTTAGAAATTGGAATTCAAGTATTTATCAGTTTTATAATAGAACTAAGGAATACAGAATAATAGATGAATTAAAAGATAAAACATCATATGCTGTTCCGCAAAAAATCAAATGGAAGTAAAATTTTGGAGGTGAACATGAAAGTTAATGATAAAGAAGATAATGAAAAAGCAACGGGACTATATATTCGTTCAAACTGTGAAAATGAAGAAGGATTGCAATATAATAAGATGTATCAAACCTGTAGATTAAAAGAATATTGTAAGAAAAACAATATAGACAATGTAGTTGAATATGTTGATATAGGTATAAGTGCAAATTCAGCTAATAGACCAGCATTAAGAAAAATGATAGCAGATATAGATAAAGGGATAATTAATAAGATTATTGTAACATCGCCAGATAGGCTTTTTAGAGATTTTAAAAAAATGCATAATTTTATCTATAAATGTTTTTCAAAAGATATTGAAGTTATTTCATTAGATAATGAAAATTTAATAGACATGATATTTCTATCAGAAGAAATTGAAGATTCGATAAGAAAAGAAAGAGAAAATATGGAAAATGATTTAGAACATTGAATCATTGATTCATAAAACTTCAATTTTGGTAATATCTTTTATTAATAAGGAGGTAGATAGATAATGGAAAAAAAAGAAGAAAAAGAAATTTATGAAATAGATAACTACAAATATATAGTAACAGCAAGAACAGTAGAAAATGCAAAAAGTTTGAGTAATTTATATGAAGCATTTAGTAAATATGCTTTGAAAAGATTAAATGCGACAATATGAAAATATGGGCTGACATTAAAAAGACTATATGTTATAATTGTATCAGTAAATACATAAGAGGTGTTCTCTAAGAAAAGGAGGACAATTCTATGGATTATATGGAATGTAAACAAGTAAATAGTAATAGCTTGTTTATTGAAACACAAAATAGTAGTTTTGCACAATATAAAGTTGCAGGCTATTTAAGATTATCTAGGGAAGATGGTGATAAAGAAGAAAGTGATAGTATAGTAAGTCAAAAAAATATTATTGAAAGCAAACTTAAGGAATTAGGTAAAGATTTTGAATTAGTAGATTTTTATATTGATGATGGATATACGGGACTTAATACTAATAGACCATCATTTCAAAAAATGTTAAATGATATTGAAAATAAGAAGATAAATGCAATAATAACAAAGGATTTGTCAAGACTTTCAAGAAACAGTTTTGAGGCAAACTATTATATCGAATTATATTTTTTAGAGAGAAATGTAAGATATATTTCTGTATTAGATAACGTAGACACATTTTTAAAAAACTCAAATAATGACATGATACAATTTAAAACTCTAATGAATGATTGGTATAGTAAAGATATTTCTAAAAAAGTTAAATCAGGAGTTTGGGCCAGGAAAGATAAAGGATTGTATTTAGCTTCAAGAGCACCTTTTGGATATGAAAAAAGTAAAGAGAATAAAAATCAACTAATAATAAATCAAGAGCAAGCTAAAATAGTAAAATTGATTTTTGAAAAGTTCGATAATGGAGAAAAAAAGACTGATATTGCAAGATATTTAGAAAAAAATAAATTTTTAGCACCAAGTAGTTATAATGATAGAGGCGTTTTAAGAAAGAATGTATATAATTGGAAATCTAGTGTAGGAAAAATATTAAGAAACAAGGTATATTTAGGACATACAGAGTATGGAAAACGAATTAATTTGAGCTATAAATCTCAAAAAGTGAAATTTATGCCTAGAGATGAATGGAAAATAGTAGAAAATACACATAGACCAATTATTGATGAAGAATTATTTGAGAGAGTACAAAGAAAATTAGACGTTGAAAGGAAAACTAGAAGTCAGAGATATGAGTGGCTTTTGAATGGATTAGTTTATTGTAAAGAATGTGGTTCTCAGATGATTTTAAAAGTAGAATATACAAGTTCTAAAACAATAAAATCTAAAAGACTACATTGTATTGAAGGCACAAGAAGAAATGGTAAGAAATTTTGCGATAGAAAAAGTAAAGGAATAAGTGAAGAAATAATAACAAGAATTGTATTAAAGAACATAGCGAATAAGATAGAAAAGATTACGCATACGAACGAAATTGAAAATCTTATTTTAAAACAATATAATGAGAACAATACCAAGATGTATGATGATACAATTAAAAATTTAGAAAATCAATTAGCTAAAATTGAAAATAATATTTCATCATTATATGATGATTATAAAAATGAATTACTGGATGAAGATGACTACAAAAGATTCTATAAAAACGAATTAGAAAGAAAAAATACTACAAAATTAAATATTACCAAATTAATAGAAGAAAAAAATAATAGACCTATCTTAAGTCTTGAAAAATTAAAGAGTCTAGTTAATGAGTTATCAAATGTGGACAATTGGACCAAAGATATTTTAGATGACATTATATATAGTGTGGAAGTTGATATAGAAAACAATATATTTATAAATTACAGATATAATATTTTTGAAATGGTATAAACATGAGGGAATATAAAGCTGGTTTATATTTAAGACTTTCACGTGAGGATATTCAAGAAAGCAATAGTATTGAGACTCAAAGAATGATAACAACAAATTACGCAATAAAAAATAAATACAATATTGTTCAAGAATATGTAGATAATGGATATTCTGGAATGTTAGACTCAAGACCCGGACTTAATAAGATGATTATAGACATTTTAACAAATAAAATTAATATGGTAATAGTAAAAGACATAAGTAGATTAACAAGAGATAAAAATAAAACAGGTTATTATACTGAAATATTTTTCCCAGACAATGATGTTCGATTCATTTCAGTAACTGAAATGATAGACAGTGGTGAAAGATATGAAATAGATGATAGCATAATGTTAAGAGGAATAGTAAATCAGTATTATGTACAAGACATATCAAGAAAGATAAAGTCAGTAAAAACAAATTTCAAGAAGAATGGAGAATTTATAGAACATTGTTGTCCTTATGGATATAAAAAGGACGATAATGATAAACATAAAGTAATAGTTGATACAAATGTATCAGAAAATGTTAAACTGATATTTTCAATGTATTTGCAAGGATATTCACTTGGGAAAATAGCAAGACATCTTACTTCATTAGGTATAGATACTGCAAAAATGTATAAAGAAGGAAAAGCAGCAATAAATGAATGGAGATCTGATTCTATAGGAAGAATTTTAAGAGACCCATTTTATACGGGGCAAATAGTTATAAATAAATATAAAACAGATTTTAGAACAAAACAATGTGTAAAAACACCAAGAGAGACATGGAGTTTAGTGCAAGGTAAATTTGAACCTTTAATTTCAAAAGAAGATTATAATCTTGTGCAAAAAATGTTAGCAAATAAGGCAAGTAAACCAAAAGAAAAGTATGATTATTTGTTAAAAGGATTAGTTTATTGTGGACATTGCAAAACACGATTGCAATATAAATGTAGATATAGAACAAAGATAAGAGATAAAGTTTTAGATGAACCTCAAAAATGTTGGTATTATAAATGTCGAACGTTATATAGATTTCCTAGTGTTTGTGATAAAGGTCATACAATATCAGAAAAGGTATTAAATAAAATTGTAATAGAAAGTTTAACAAAAAGATTATCAAAAATTAGAATCGATGAATGTACTGGTAAAGTTATAGATGATTACAAAATGAATGATGCTAATTATAAGTTATTAGAACAGTATGAAAAACGAAAAAGAAAATTAGAATCAGATATTACAGTTTTATATAATAAGAAATTAGAAGAAATAATATCAGTAGATTCTTTTAAAGAACAGTATTCTAAACTAAAAATAGAAATGAAAGAAGTAGAATCTAAAATTGTACAACTAAAACAAATATGTAATGTAGATAACTTAGACGAAAAGTTACAGAAGGTAATAATAGATTTTAAAAACGGTAAAGAATTGACTAATGACATTATGCAAATGTTAATTAAAAGAATAGAAGTCTATGAAGATATGAAAATAGACATTGAGTACAACGTTTAATTTATTGAAAATTAAGCATTTTATAAAAATAAAAAAACTTCAACAAATTTCACTAGGCAGACCAAGGGGCGCAGTCACAAAATGGGGTAACAGAAGCAGATACGAACTTAAGAATTACATTAAAAGTACAAAAATTATTAGAACAAAGTGGATGTCATGTTATCTTAACACGTTCGGATGATAATGCTATTTATGATTTAGACAGTAAAACATTAAAGCAAAAAAAAGTATCAGATATCAAAAATCGAGTTAAAATTGGAAATACCTCAAGTGCAGATATTTTTGTTAGTATTCATTTAAACAAAATTCCACAGTCACAATACTATGGTTGGCAAACTTTTTTTAAAAATGGTAATGAACAAAGTAAAAAACTAGCAACTTGCATGCAAAATAGTTTAAACGAATCTGTTGAAAAAGAAAATAAGAGAGTTCCCTTAAAAATTGATAATGTGTATATTATTAAACATGTAGAAATACCAACAAGCATTGTAGAATGTGGATTTTTATCCAATCCAGAAGAAGAAAAGCAGTTATTGCAAGAAGAATATCAAGATAGAATTGCCTGGGGAATTTATACAGGAATTATGAATTATTTTTATGAATAAAAAATTAAAATAATACTTGACGAAATAAAAAAACTATCATACAATAAACACAAACAAAAATTCGAAACAACCATAAAGAAACAATTATTGCAAAATAACATAGGGGTTGCATATGATGCAGCCCTTTTAAAAAGACCAAAGAATAAAAGGAGAAAAACATGAAAGAAATATTAGAAGGACTAAATGATAAACAGTATGAAGCAGTTGTAAATTATGAAGGGCCAAGCCTTGTTATTGCAGGAGCAGGAAGTGGAAAAACCAAAGTACTAACACACAAAATTGCTTACTTAATGCAAGAAAAAAGCGTTAAACCATGGAATATATTAGCTATTACCTTTACGAATAAAGCGGCAAACGAAATGAAAGAAAGAGTAGAAAAATTAGTAGGAGAAGTGGCACGTGATATGTGGATTGGAACATTCCATGCTATTTGTGTACGTATCTTAAGAAGATACATTGACCGAATTGGTTTTGATTCTTCTTTTGTGATATTTGACACTTCAGACCAAAGAATGATGATAAAAAACAGTTTAAAAGACCTAAATATTGATGACAAAATGTTTACAGACCGAGCTGTAGCATCTGAAATTAGTAATGCGAAAAACGAAATGCTAGAGCCAGATGCTTATCTTGCAAGAGCAAATGGAGATTTTAGGAAAGAAAAAATAGCAAATGTATATACCTTGTACCAAAAACGATTAAAAGAAAATAATGCGATTGATTTTGATGACATTATTAATTTTACCATTAAAATATTAACCGAAAATCCAGATATCTTAGAATACTATACTCAAAAATTTCAATATGTATTAGTAGACGAATATCAAGACACTAACAAAGCACAATTTATGCTAGTATCTCTTCTAGCATCTAGATATGGAAATATTACAGTCGTTGGTGATAATGACCAAGGAATTTACAGTTTTCGAGGAGCTGATATTTCTAATATTTTAAACTTTGAACGCGACTTTCCAGGAACCAAAATTATCAAACTAGAGCAAAATTATCGTTGCACAGGAAATATCTTAAATGCTGCAAATGCTGTTATTAAAAACAATGAAGTAAAATACGATAAAGAATTATGGACCCAAAATGAAAAAGGAGATTTACCAACACTATATCAAGCAGAAGATGAATATGATGAAGCACGTTATATTGTCGAACAAATTAATCGACTAAAAAGAGAAGAATATTATAAATATTCGGATTTTTCAGTCTTGTATCGTATGAATACCCAATCTCGTGCGATTGAGGAAATTTTAGTAAGAGAAGACATACCTTACAAAATTATTGGAGGATTAAAATTCTACGAAAGAAAAGAAATTAAAGATACAATTGCATATTTAAGATTAATCTTTAATCTAAATGACAATTTAAGTTTAATACGTATCATTAATGAGCCAAAACGTGGAATTGGAAAGACAAGCCTAGAACAAGTTCAAAAAATAGCAGAAGAAAATTCAAAATCAATGTACGAAATTATCAAAGATGCAGCAAGCTATGGCTTAAATCGTGTTTTTGCGAATTCTAGAGAATTTATCCAAACCATAGAAGAATTAAGACAAATTGCTACACAAGTTGAAATTTCTGAATTAATCAAAGAAACTTTAAATAAAACAGGATATACAAAAGCATTAGAATTAGAAAATTCAGTAGAAGCCGAAAATCGTATCCAAAACTTAGAAGAATTTTTAACGGTTGCCATTGAATTTGAAGAACAAGCAGCAGAAAATAGTTTAGCAGAGTTTCTAGAGAGTATCACACTATCGAGTGATATCGATAACTTAGAAGAAAGTGAAGACTATGTTACACTTATGACATTACATAGTGCAAAAGGGCTAGAGTTTCCTGTTGTATTTTTAGTAGGAATGGAAGAAGGAATTTTCCCAGGGTATAAATCCATTGGTGAGCCAAAAGAGTTAGAAGAAGAAAGGCGTTTATGCTATGTAGGAATTACCAGAGCCAAAAATAATCTATATTTCACTTGTGCAAAACATAGAACCATCTTTGGTTCTACCAGTTATAATGCTATGTCAAGATTTATAGAGGAAATTCCAAAAGAATATTTAGAAGGATTAGAACAAATACAAAATAAAAAAGAAACAATCGCAAACGAAAGTCCATACGGATGGCAATATGGAAATGTAAAAAGCCATGTAACGTCATATAAGATGGATGGTGTAAAAGCAGAAAATGTAAAAAATGCTGTTCATAAATCACAGCCCAATACATTTAATTTCCGTACACCAGAAAGCTTCCTAAACACCATAACCAACAAACCAAAACAAGAAATAGACTTATCAAAATATCAAGCAGGAAAACGAGTATACCATAAGAAATTTGGAGAAGGAACCATTAACTATGTAGAACAAGAAGGAGACGACTTAAAAGTAGATATTACATTTGATAAAGTAGGACACAAACGTCTAATGGCAAAATTTGCAGGACTAGAAATTTTGTAGGTTTAGGAAAATAGATCGTTATTCTATTGTTATAGCTAAATATAAAAACGATTTAGGAAGATAAGCATTGCTAGTCAAAGAATTTTCGAAAATTAGATAAAAGAGTGTCAGTTTTATAAAAAACACCGCAAAAGTATACTTTTGCGGTGAAAATGACACACATAGTTTATTGTTGAAAATTACAATGTTTGATGATAATAATTAATATTTATTACTTAAGGCTATTTATATAATTATATAAGAACTCGTCAATCCGTACAGACTTATTGTATAGATAAGTACCAAATATGTTATAGTCATGCCCTTGAACAATACCAATAACAGCATCTGTTATATCATCAACTACTGGTCCACCACTCTGCCCTTGATGTGTTTGGATAGAGATGTGTAATAGTCTCTCAAATGATTGTTTAATTGGACCAGTAATAGAATGCATCTGTGACCAACCTTCAGGATATCCATAAGCTGTTACACTTCTTCCAGTAAGTTGAGTATAATCCTGTGCATATCCGAATGAATGATAAGTATCAAATTCTCTATCCAAATCTAATAATGCCCAATCATATTCTGGATTTCTGGTATCTACATAACCACTAAGTAATCTTCTATAGGTTACATTTGCACTACCATAAGGCTGTATTGGCTTATTATGTTCAGCAACATTATAACCTGGATATACTAAGGTATATGATGCAAAACCGCCGTGATCATGTTGATAAACTGCATGAGCTGATGTTAATACTAAATTGTGATGGACTAGCACACCAGAAGTTATAATTGATTCATTATCTGGAAAAATTGATTCAATTCTACAAAAGGTTTTATATGGATAGATAGTTGTTGTTCCTATTGGTACTAAAGTAGTAGTGTTAGCTAAGGGGGAAATCAAACTATCGTTATCCACATCGAATTGTAATGAGGTATCACCAGTATACCCGTCATCATGTCCTGGAGTAATAACTAGGCCATTTTCTGTGATATTTTCAGCATATGGAACTATTGAATTTTCAAAATTTTCATATGTGATGTTACCTTCTTGATCACAGATAACAATGGTCCGCTCATTCAGTTCAGGCTCGTTTGCCATTGCATTTAAGGTTGTGTTGCAAATGACGAAGCATGAAAGACAAACTGTTAACAGCCGTCTAAAGTTTAAGGTTTTAATTCTTTTCATTATTGTCCCTCCATTTAATTGTAGAAAAATGTGCGTCATTTTATGTACTCTTTGGACAGTATCCTCAAATACTTATTTATTATATCAAATAGAAATAATAAGACTCAGTTAAGTGGAAAAAATGTATTATTTTACATTGTTGTAAATATTCTGATTTTATGATACTATTAAGTATCTATAAAATGAAAGGGAGAAGAAAAATGAAAAAAGGGTTAAAAATTGTAGGGATTGTTTTAGGAATTATCGTATTAATCATGATAGTGTTTTTGGTAACTGATTTTTTCTTGAGAAAAAATCTTCCCAATAAAACAACCAACACTCAAACAAATCATGGAGAAATTCTTGAGATAAAACCAGATACATCAACAGGATTTGTTTGGGAGAAAAAATGGTCACCAGAGGAACGTTTTCGTGACCCAGAAGGTTACCAAAAAGCATTAGAAAGTAGAACATTCGATAAAGTATCCATGAAAGTAAAACAAGATACCGTAACAAACATAGGAGCAACGTTTATAATAACTGATAAAAACGAAGTTTCCTGTGGTTATACAAATGAATATAAAATAGAAAGAAATATATTTGGGTTGTGGGTTCCAGTCATACCAATAACCTACATTATATCAGTAGATGGTTCTTATTCTACATTAGCAAAAGAAACTGTAGAACGTAAAGAAGATTGGTCTAATGTTTATGGGGCATTAAGAAAGGGAAAATATAGATTTTCCAAGAAAGTTTATGCTAATCAAGAATGTCAATATATTCATGCTGAATTTTCAATTTAAGTAAAAATAATTTATAATGAAAAATGTAGGAGTTGTATATGATACAACTCCTATTTTGAACAAAATAAAAGGATGAAATAGATAGAATTATTTCTTCATTAACATACAAAAAAGAAAAAATTGCAAATGAGTCAACAAAGGCGTCGTTCCCTACAAAAAAATTGAATAAAAATCAGGAAAAACGTACAAACTAATAAAAGACAAAATCAGAAAGGAAGGATTTTTATGGCAGATTTAAATCAAGTAGAACTTCAAAACTTAAGACATTTAATTGGAGCACATGAGACAGCTTATCAAAAACTAAATACCTATTCATCTCAAGCAGTAGACCCACAAATCAAACAAATCTTTACAAAATCAGCTCAAGACGCACTAAACACAAAACAAAAATTAATGTCATTTTTAAATAATTAGGAGGTTATCATGGACGAAAAAACAATGGTAAATGATATTTTAGGAAATGTTAAAACCGATTTAACAACCTATCAAAATGCAATTTCAGAATGTGAAAATATGCGGGTTAAGACAAACACTACAACAAATTCGAAACAATGACGAAAGTTTCCAATATGAACTTTTCAAAATTGCCCAGACAAAAGGATATTATAAACCAGCAGCAAAAGCAACCGTAACAGAAATTGACACCGTAAAAACAGACTTACAAGCATAAAAAAGTAGACTTTTATGAAGTGAACCCCAATTATTAGACAAAAAAGTTTAATAATTGGGGTTCATTTTTATGTAAAAATGATATTTAAAAAGCATTCATTTTATTGAGTTTTCCTAAACATAGATGTATCAAAACAAAATAACTCTTTATTTCTTACAATACTTCTTTTAACTTTTCTATTTCGTTAATTGATAGATTAGTCATTTCTTGTATTAAATTTATATCGAAACCGTTTTTTAACAATTTAATAGCGATTTCTTTTGCTTTATTGTACTTGCCTTGTTCAATACCTTTCTCAATACCGTGCCCAATACCTTGTTCAATACCTTGTTCAATACCTTTCTTAATGCCTTCCTTCATACCTTTTTCTAGACCTTCTTCCATACCACGTTTCATACCTTGTCTAAAACCAGAATTTACCGCAG
>CANAZY010000021.1 GCA_947365805.1 uncultured Clostridium sp.
CTCCTTCTCCATAGTTGACTGTTTGAGTTTCTATGGTTTGGCCATCACTTACGAAAGTTACTGTATATTGGTTGATTGTCCATTTTGCGTAGTATGTTTTGTCTTCTGTATCGGTTGCAGTTATTTTTGTTACTGATTCTCCACTAAAGTCTTCATTTTCGTACCATCCACCAAAAGTGTATCCTTCTTTTGTTGGGGTTGGTAATGTTGTTTCTGTTCCATAAGTGTAGCTTGTTACATTGCTTTCTTGTGCAATGTTTCCTCCATTGGCGTTTAGTGTTACATTGTAGTTTTCTCTATCGTAATATACTTTTAATACTAAGCTTCCATCTCCTGCTACTTCTCCACTTTCTACTCTTTCGCTATGGCTTTCATTATGTCTAAATCCTGTATATGTTTTTGCTGTTGCAGTTACCGTTTCTCCTGTTGTTCCTGTTTTGTTTTCTGTGTCTTGAGCTACTATATCGTATCCATCTAATGAAGTATTTTGTTTATAGTGTTCTACTCGATAATCCGCACTATTTCCTATCCATTTTGCATAGTATGTTTTTGCTCCTGTATCGTTTTCACTAATTTGTTCTACAGCATTTCCAGTTAAGCTTTCATTTTCATACCATCCTCCAAAGGTATATCCTGCCTTTGTTACATCTGTAGGTAATATTGCTCCTATTTTCCATTGATAACTTGTTATATTTCCATTATTGATTGTTCCACCATTAGTATTTAATGTTACTGTATACGTTAACCTTGGTATTGGAACACGTACTTTTGAATAGCCACTACTTACTCCAATTCCTAATTGTCCATGATCGTTGTCTCCTCCTACCCATATCGTTTTACTATCATCAATAGCCAATGTGTGCCAACTCCCCGTTGCTATTTGAGTAAATTTTGTTCCTTGCTTTATTTGGACTGGTATCGTTCTTTGAGTTATTGTTTCATCCCCTACTTGCCCATAGTTATTTTTTCCCCATGCCCATAAGTTTCCATCGATATCGATGGCTTGAGCATCATCTCCGACTTATAGCTATTTTACTAAACTTTGTTCCTTGCTTTATTTGGACTGGTGTTGTTTGTGTTTTGGTTGATCCATTTCCTATTCCTCCGATAGCTATTACTTCCCCATGACCATAAATTTCCATCGATATCAATTGCTGCACTAGTATAGTGCCCTGCTGATATCTCACTAAATTTGGTTCCTTCTTTTACTTTTACTGGTATTGTTTGCTCCTCTTCAGCAGTCGTTCCTAATGCATTATACGGATTGTGTCCCCAAGTCCATAAATTCCCATCAATATCAATAGCTAAACTATGGTATGCTCCTGCTGATATTTTACTAAATTTTGTTCCTATACTTATTTGCACTGGTTTTGCTCTACGTATTGTTGTTTTATCCCCTAATTGCCCACGATTATTATTTCCCCATGCCCATAAATTTCCATCCATATCAATAGCTAAGCTATGGTATGCTCCTGCTGATATCTCACTAAATTTTGTTTCTTCTTTTATTTGGATTGGCGTTGTTTTGTCTGTTATTGTTCCATCTCCTAATTGTCCACCACTATTATTTCCCCATCCCCATAAATTTCCATCGATATCAATTGCTAAGCTATGACTCCCTGCTGATATATCACTAAATTTTGTCCCCTGTTTTATTTGTACAGGTATTGTTCTATCTGTTGTTGTTCCATCTCCTAATTGTCCACTACTATTATTTCCCCATCCCCATAAGTTTCCATTTGTATCGATTGCAAAACTATTGCGACCTCCAGATGCTACCTTTGTATATTCTGTTGGAATTTCTGTTTCCTGTAATTTCTCCATTTTTTGCTTTTCTAATGGCAAAATAGTATGTCCATTTATTGCAAAAACAGTTACACCTAATATAAGTGTTGCTATACTTGCTTTCATTAATTTAATTAAATTCTTATTTCGTTCTTTTAACATATCTATTCCTCCATGTAAAGATAATTTATCTATTATACTGTAAAACATCCTACAAAATATTGCAATATCAACTTTTCCCTTAGCTTCCAATTATTACAAAAAGTCCTAAAAACTTACTTACGGAAACCAATAGTATCATCTTAATTACTCCTACATTGTCATTTATTTTTCATTTTTATTACATTTGAATTTTGACCTAATTTTATGAATTCTTTCTTGAAATTGCTTAATATTTTCCTTACATTCTTCCATAAAAAAGACGATTCACCTTTTGGAGCAATGAGGGCATCGATTTCTAAAATATCATACTTTCCTACAATACAAAAAAGAAGGTGAATTTTCACCTTCTTTTTGATTATGTATTTAATACATATTTTTTAATTCCCACAATTCCTAGTGCTAGTATTCCTAATGAGGTAATGGTTAATGTTGTGTAGATTATCCATTCTTGTCCTGTTCGAACCGATAGAATAAAGGTTGATTTACCAATATTGTTACTGTTTTCTATATTATTCATATCTTTTTCATCTGGTGATTCAAATGTTGCATAGTTTGTAATGTTTCCTACTTTTCCACTTCTTCCATCATAGTGTAATGTAATAATTACTTCTACACTTTCTCCTGGTTTTAGAACTTTTTGATTGAATGAATAAGTAGCAATATTGTTGTCTAGAATCCAACCTTTGTTTACGCTAGGATCCATGTATAATAAGCTTGGAATTTTATCTACAATAGAGGTAATGGTTCCTTCTTTGTCTCCTATGTTGGTTACTATAATTTTATATGTAAGTTCTAGTTGCAAATATTTTATTCTGTCCTTTTTAATATCTAATTTTCGGATTCCATCTTTTTTACTTATTTCTTCTGTTATGACTTCATTGGTGTCTCTATAGGTTTGTACCACTTTTTGTAGGTATTTTTCTGTTTTTGCATCAAATCCAATGGTTTTATCTGGGTCTGTTGGCTTATTTGGATCGTCTGGGTCTGTTGGCTTATTTGGATCGTCTGGGTCTGTTGGCTTATTTGGATCGTCTGGGTCCGTTGGCTTATTTGGATCGTCTGGGTCCGTTGGCTTATTTGGATCGTCTGGGTCAACTTGACCTTCTTTTTCATTTAATACATCAACCGATACTTCCCCATTTTCTAATATCGTTACAGACGTATTTTTTCCAGATACTATCTGTGCAGATGCAATTTGAATTTTTCCATCTACTTCAACAAATGTTACTTCTAGTATCTTATATTCAGAATCTAGCTTATAACCTTCTGGCGCTTCTAATTCTTTTATTACATATGGATATACGCCTGGTTCTTCTGGAACTCTCATATTATCAATAATGATTTTTCCTTCTTCATTTGTAGCTACTTCTAATTTTTGTCCATCACTTAAAGTTAATAAGAATTTAGCTCCTGGTATTGCTTGTTTTGTTTGGCTATCCAATTTATTTACCACGAATGTATATTTATCATATTCTCCTGGTGGTGTTGGTGGATCTACTTCTTCTTGCTTTTTATTAATAACACTGATATCAATTTGCTGTGCTTGTACTCCATCAAGTATTGCACCTTCTGCATTAATCTTCGCTTCTTGAATTTGTATTTTGCCTTCTATTTCTTCAAAGGTAATCTCTAGTGTTATTGGCGTTTTGTTTATTTCATATCCTGTTGGAGCCATAATTTCTTGGATAGTATATGTTTGTATCGTAGCTTCCTTAGGAAATTTAATTTTTGCTAAATCTAGCTTTCCATTTTCATTTGTTGGTATATAGCTTATGCTTCCATCTGGATTGGTTAGCTTAAAGATTGCAGTATCTGTTATTGGATTTTTGTCCTCATCTACTTTGTAGATATTTAATTGATATTCCTCTTGCTCTGGTTCTGGAGTAGTTTCTTCTTTTTCATTTAAGATATCTACCGATACATTACCATCTTCTAGCATCCTTGCAGATGTGTTTTTTCCAAATACAATGTTAGCAGATTCCATTTTGATTTCTTCCTCGTTTTGTACAAAGGTTACTTCTAACACTTTATACTCAGAATCTAACTTATAACCCTCTGGTGCTTCTAATTCTTTAATTACATATGGATATACGCCTGGTTCTTTTGGTATTTTCATTGTATCGATAATGGCTTTTCCTTCTTCATTTGTAGTTACTTCTAGTTTTTGTCCATCTTCTAAGGTTAATAAGAATTTAGCTCCTGGTATTGCTTGTTTTGTAATGCTATCCAACTTGTTAATTACTAATGTGTATTTATCATATTCAGTAGGTGGTACAACTTCTCCTTGTTGTTTTTTATTCATTATGTTCATATCAATTTGATTTGGTTGTACTCCTTGTATGATTGCTCCTTCTCCATTTATGTTGGCCTCTTGAATTTGTATATTTCCTTCTACTTCTTCAAAAGTAATTTCTAATGTAATTGGGGCTCTATTTAATTCATATCCTGTTGGAGCCATAATTTCCTGAATCGTATATACTACTTTTCCTGCTTGCTCTGGAAGTTTTATCTTATTTAAGTCTAATCTTCCATGTTCATTTGTTTCAACATAACTTGTTGTTCCATCTGGATTGGTTATTTTAAAGATTGCTTTATCTGTAATTTTAGTTCCTTCTTCATCAACTTTATAGATATTTAGTATATATTCATCTTCCCCTGCAATTAATTGTTTTTGTTTATTTCCTAAAACAAATCCTAATGCTTGGTCTTTTACAACTAAAGTTGATGCATATTCACCAGATATTTTTTTAGCACTCTTAATAAACATATATCCTTTATCATTCTTTTCAAATACTACTTCATACACAACTTCTTGTGGATCTCTTTCATATCCTTCTGGTACTTTTATTTCTTTTATGGTATATGTATAAGTTCCTTCCTCTTCTGGAGCTTCAATGGTTCTTAACATCGCTCTACCATCTAAAGTTACCATTGTTTTTAAAGTCTCTTGATATGTAATATTTTCTGTAGAAGATTGTTTTGTTTCTGGCTTAGTTTCTTCTTCTTTTTGGTCTTCTTGCTCTGGTTCCATTTCTTCTTCTACTTCTGGTTTTGTTGGTTCTTCGTAATCTTCTTCTGGTATTTCTTGTTTGGTAATCGTTACTTCAAATTCTGCTGTATCATCTGTTATCTTAGAACCTTCATCAATGTCTATTTTATCAATAATAATACTATAGGTATTATTCATTTCCTTATCTAATGGTTTTAAATAAACAACTGTATTATCTTTGCTAATGTCTATATTAACATCTGAAGAATATTTCTGAATAACACCAGTATCTTTATTTCTAAATACTGTAATGTATTTAGGTGCTGGATCTAGTTCGTATCCTGGAGGAGCAGATAATTCTTTGATTGTTATATTAATCGTTCCATATCCATTAAAATAACTACTTGCAATTTTTCCTTCTTGGTTGGTAATTGCTGTCCATGTTTTGGTTTCTCCAAATTGTTCAGAAACAGTAATCTCATATTCTGCACCTGGTATTAAGTCTGGATATAATCCATCATCAATATCATGTTTTTCTAGAACGACTTGGTAATCTCCTACAATTGGAGTATTTAACACAGATATACTAATATCACGTCCTCCTTTAAAGGAATCTACTACATCTGTCCAATTTAAGATATCGATATAAGCACTTAGTAATTCTACATAATTGATATTTCCTTTTAGGTCATACACAACTGCTATTTGAATATCTTCTATTGGTTTAAATCCTCTAATTGCATTTTCATGGATGGTATATACAACTGTTTTTCCAGCATATGCTTTTCCAATTGCTTCACTTGTAATTCCATCAACACCTGTTTGTCTTGTTGTTACTTTTAAGTCCGTATCAATTGCATTCGATGCTGTTATAATTTGTGAAGTAATATCAAAGCTTACACCACTAATTGGATTTCTTGAACCATCTTGATTTTGATTTGTATTAAATTTTTGTATATTTAATTGTACTCGACTTTCATTTTTAACAGTAACAATAATCTCTCTTGCTTGTTCGTCTACTGTTACTTCTAATCCATCGTTATCTTGTAATTCCATTTTTAAAATAGAATCCATACTACCATCTGGATTATTTTCAAAATCTGTTGATAGTTTAATTTGTCCTGTTACTTTTTGTGAACCTGGTACATATCCATTCGCAAATCCAGTTTGGCTGATATTAACAATAATATCTCCTTTATATTTTACTCCATCGGTTTGGATAACACCTTTTTCTACTACTCTTAATCCACCATTTGCAATTTCTGCATCGGTATAGAATCTTCCATCTGTGCATAAGTTTTTCGTTGTATTTGGTAAGCTTCCATTTGGTAGCTGTGTTAAAGTATCTCCCGCTAATGTTTTTATTTCCACATCAAAAGTAGAACCATTAATTCTTCTTCCTGTGTCAATGTCTTCAGATACTACTTTTACATTATATTTAGGGTCAATTGTTCCATTTCCAATCGTTGTTACAACACTTCTACAGTTTGTATTATCATGTTGTACAAATGCTTTTGTTCTTAATCGACTATTGGTTATGATATTGGTAATTTTACCATAAATATCATACGTTACTGTTACCGTTTGAGGTAATAAGATGGTTTGGTATGTACTAGTTGGCTCTGGTTGAGATAGCTCTGTAAAGGTATATACTACTGTTGTGTTTTGAGGAGCTATTCCTAAGTCAAAGTAAATCATACCGTTAGCATCTGTCGCTTTTGCATCGGTTAATACGGTTTCTTCTCCTGTTGCTAAATCGTTTTTGGTTATTTTAAATTCGACTCCAGCAAGAGATTCTTTTGTATTAACATCTTGTTTGATTAATGTTAATTCGGATTTTGTTTCATTATAAAATGTTACTTTTATTTCGCCATATTCTTCATTGATTGAAACGATAACATACGTATCTTCTGTTAACTCGATTTTATATTCTGGTACTTGGTTAGTAGAATTTTCCGTTTCAGAAATGGTATAGTTTGGCATGTTTTCAGTATTTAACGATAATGAATATGCTCCTGTTGCTGCTTTTTGTACTTCTAGGATTACGTCATTTTCTGAATTTGCTCTATATCCTTCTCCGATGGTTCTTTCTGCAATTCGAATTTGTATATTACCACTATCGGTTAAGTTTGATAGTTTCGTTATTCCTGCATTTGAAGTAAGTGGCATATTTTTTTGTTTTCCATTAATACTTACATCATATTTTGTTCCTTCAATGCCAAGTCCTTGATAATTGATATCTTCATTTTTGATGATTAAATCATAGGTATTATCATTTGGCACAGTTAATTTCATATGAACATAGGTATCATCCATTTTAGATATTGTTGTATTTCCTCTTTTATAAATGTTATATGCTAAATTACTTTCATTGGAAAGTATTTGCCATGAAGAAATACCTCCTTTTGCATCATATAAAATTTGTACTTTAAAGTCTTGTATTTTTCGGTAAGTATCTAATGCTTGTACTTCGTGGATTGTGTAGATAACACTTCTTCCACTTTCTACTTCTTTAAAGGTATCGATTTGTACAATCGCATTACCTTGTGCATTTGTTACAATATTTCCAATATCATGTTTGGTATCATTTTCTTCTACTGTTACTTTAAACTCTACATTTTCTAATGGATTCTTTGTTAACCAATCATATTTATTAATTCCTAAGTAAACTTTTTCTGGCATATTATATACTCTCATACCTACCGTATAATTACTTCTAAATCGATTTATATCATTGGTTAATACGGTAGCATATTCTTGTTCGTAACTGTCTTCTAATACTGGAATATCTACTGGTTTTCCTGTATGATCAAATGTTACAGTAAATGTGATTGGCTGAGTTAATTTATAGTATCCACTTGCTTTGGTTTCTTGTTCTAATGTGTAAGTAACGGTTTTTCCTGGATGAACTGCTCCAATATAGGTATAGATTTTTCCAGATGGGTTCGTTACTAGATTTCCTACTGCTACTTCTCCTTCGCTGTTACTCATCTTGAAGGTTACATTATCAATTTTAATGTTTTCATAGAATTTATCTGTTAATTCTAATTCTATTGCAAATTTTGGTTCATTTACAATTGTAAGTTCAATATCTTTATATAGTAAACTATTATCTCCTCTTGGTGTTTGACAAATGTAATCTACTTTTAGATGTTCTTTTGAATATTCATCTGCAGGATATGCTCTTTCAACTGTTCCATTGGCACGATATTTTACAATTAGTTTTAGGTTTTTATCAAGTGGTTTATAACCGTCTGGTACAGTTACTTCTGATAAGGTATATTCTACAGTGTTATTGGCAATAAGTCTTCCTCCTAATTGTTCAACTCTACTTCCTGTATTAATCGTAAATTCAGAATTTGAACCACTGGTATCAATATTATTGGTTATTTTAAACTTAGCAGATAGTTTAATATTGTTGTCATATCGGTCTACTTTATTAATTTGCATTCCCATTTTTCGTTTTAGTTTATAGATTAATTTTAATTGAGTCGTTCCATAGCAAGATTCATCAATTTCTGCTGCGATATGGTCAAAACCATCTTTGTTTAATACTCTTGCAAATGAAATTTTTCCAATTTCATCGTAAACAACTTCTACTTCAATATATCGGAATGCTCCTTCTGCCACATTGGATCCTAAATATCCTTGTTTGATATCTCCTAATGAAATTTTATAAATGTTTTTACCATTTGCGACATTTGCTCCCCAATAGGTCCAACCAGTTTGTCCATTTTCATTGGTCTTAAATTGTAATTGATAACGATATTCATAAGAAGTATTGGTTTGTGAGGTATCTCCTCCATATGGATAAACTGATACTCCACCAATAGCTACTCCACTAATTTCGTCTTTTACCGTAATTTGTGCTGTTGTAATTGGCGCATATGAAACATCAATCACAATATCATGAAGATTCTTTGTTGTTTTTTGAACTTTTGGTGTAATAATTGGCATTTCATTTATATTGTTATTACTATATACTTCTACTGTTTTTGCATCTACTACTTCTCCTAATTCATTATAAACGACTAATATTTTTGCCATTTTTCTTTGATAGTAGTCTGATAAATATCTTGGTCTATATTTTTGGTATTGAAGTGGTGATGTTGCTTCTTGTGTTTCATATAAGTAAATATATCTTCCATAGAATTTTGTATCATCTTCTGTATCTACTTTGATTGGCGCATCTACATTTTCAATGTTACATAATGGTTGTAGACTCCAAGAATCATTTGTACCATTCGTTTGGTATCCTATTGTAGAATGTCTTCCACTATATTGAGATGTTCCAATATATCCTGCTTTTACAACTTCATGGTCTCCTGCTGCACTTGTTGTACTAATATCAAACCTAGAAACAATTCCAGCTTTTGTATACATATCATAAGAAACTACTCCTACTTGAAGTTTTGGATAATAATTTATTTTAATACTAATTCCATAGTTTCCACTTTTTGAAATTTCTACATATCTTTCATCTAATAGCCATCCCACAAAAGTATCTTTTCCAGTTCTTAATCTTGGTTGATTTACAATTTTTCCTTCATCATCAAAATCAACATCAATTAAGATTTCATAACTATCTAGTCCATAAACAGACTGAACTAATTTGTTATTTAATAGATATTGATTTGGTAACCAATTATTTCTTGTTGTTAAACGAAGTGTTCTAGTTCCTGTTCCTCCTGTGTATTCTCCAATGATTTGATAATCTTCTCCATAATCTAAATCTGGGATTCCATCATTATTGGCATCTCTACCAGATATTAATTGTGCAGCATATTGATTATCTTTTACGTGTCCTGTTCTTTCTTGGTCTGTTAAAAATACTTCCCATGTTGCTTGTTGTACTTTTTTGCTATTATCATAAATATCATCGGTATATAAATGAACACCAAATGCTTTAATTTCATCATTATAAATGGTCATATCAACTGCAAAATTATCTGGGTCTACATTGGTAATATCAATATAGGCATTTCCCGCTGTAATTCGATATCCATCTTCTTCTTGCATTTTTCCAGTTTCATCATAAGAAATTTCTAGTTTAATTTCTTCTTTCATCCACTCATAAAATGGTGATTTTTTCGTTTCTTTTATGGTATATTCCATTGTTCGGTTATCTAATGTTCGGTCTATATTGGCAGTTGCTTTTCCATATTGATTGGTACTTACTGTATCTTTTGTATATTGTGTTCCGTCTAATACGCCTGTCACTTCTAATACAACATCTTTAATAACTGTTTCGTGATGTTGTGAATCTACTTTTGTAATGTTAAATTTCATAAGAGGATTGTTTTTTAATTGAATATTAATCGTAAAGTTATCCTCTATTGTAACGATTGGTGTAACAGTGGATGCTGTTGCAATATTTTCAACACTAGGATTATTGGTGATAGCACATCCTGTGATAAATCCTTCTTCATTAAAATCGACATCTAAATTAATTTTAGTTCCGAAAGATTGGTGTCCGAAAGATGGACTTATTTCTTCAATTGTATAATGTAGTGTTTTATCAAATCCAGATTTTCCAACATAAGTTACTGCTATTCCATTTGCTTGTGTGGTTCCATTTCCTCCTGTTCCAATATCTGACATAATTGCATATTCTGTTCCTGCTAACGCTTGAGTTGGGTCTTGTCTATCTACATTTTCAATGTTCATGGTAACTGCTTTATAGTTTAAAACGGTTAGTGTAATAATTCCTTTATCTGTTTGGTTATAACCATAGTCTGTATCCTGTGATGGTTGAATATAGTTTGCTGTTACAAATCGATTATCCTCTTGTGCTAGTTTTACACTTGTGATTTCTCTATTTTCATTATAATGTACTACAATATCAAATGGGTCAACTTCTGCATATCCATATTTTGCTTCTGTTTGTGTAATGGTATAAGTAATATCTTCTTCTCTACCAAATGCTCCAATCACTCCACTTGCTTGTCCATTTGAATTTGTTTGTAAGCTAGATGACATTCCACTTACTTTAAATTCTGCACCTTGTAAAGTTTGAGTTTGATCAAAGTAATATAAGTTTGTAATCGCAATTGGTACTTTTGGTTCAATTTCAACTTGTAATTTTATATGTTTTCCGTTGTATGATACTAATTTCATAGAAGGTGATGTTATCGTTGGCTCTTCTAAAATGTCTCCATCATTATCATAAGTTAGGCTAAATCCTAAGTTAGTTGCCCCTATGTAATTACTTGGTACTGTTTGTTCAATAGCATAATTTCTACTAATTCCTGCTTCTGCATAACTTACTTGTATGTTGGTTGCTCCTGTTGCTGGCTTTACCGAAGGGGTAATACTATAATTCACACCAGAAACTGCACTACCTGTAAATTTATTAATTGTTTCTACTTCTACCATTAATGGGTCTAGTGTTTCTACATTGATGATAATTGATACATCATAAACCACATTACCACTATTGTCTCTAACATTGGTACCTTCAAAATGCCATTTTCCTAGTTCATTTCCACTTGTTGCATAATTTGGATCTGTTTGTCCGTTTAAGGTTTTGTTTGTATCAACTGTTCCATCTGCTTTAAAGTAAACTTTTACTTCAATTGGCTCTTTTAATTTTTTATGGTATAAACCAGTTTTTACCTCTTTTATCGTATAGGTTTTTGGAGAAGATTCATCTGTATAAATTCCTCCAATGGTAGTAATAACTTCTCCACTGGCATTGGTTACATTTCCTATTTTTTGTGCTCCCAATTCATTTTTAATTTCAAATTGATATCCTTCTACTCCTTTATTATCGGTATTATCAATGGTATTAATTTTAAACTTAAACTTATCGGATTGAGCATCAAACATATCTAATGTATATTGTGATTGAACCATTCCATTTGAAGTATTAATACTTTGTTCTTGTTTTAAGGTTGCTCTTGGGATTTCATAGCCATCTGCTTCTTTTTCCAATATAACTTCATTGGTATATTCATCAATTTGTGCAACTTTTAAAACAACTGTATCATTACATTCATATCCAATTGGTGCTGTTGTTTCAGTTAAATAAATTTTAGAACCTTCTGGTACATATACACCATCTAATTCAACTTTATCTGCAAATACTTCTACATTGCTTCTTACAATTTTAGTTCCATCTGGTCTTTCAATCATAACATCATATTTTGCACCTGCTAATGTATTTTTGGTTTCTAAATCAGATTTTGTTAAGTCTAAACTTAGGTTTCCTGTTGCATCAAAATCTGTATAAATTTCTAAGTTAATATCTGAGATATATCCAATTTCATTTTCATAAGAACTAAAGTTCTTACTATAAATTAGTCGATTTCCCCATACGGTTTCTACGTTAACAAGTTCTACCATTTCTGTATATTCATTATATTTGTAAGTTAATTTGCATCGAATTAGGTTGTTATCAACTAACATTTCTAATTCATATTCTTGTTCTCCAGGAATACGTGCTCCAATAACTTGCAAGTTTTCAAAGGATGTATATCCAACATATGGTTCTTGTGTTGATGTTAATTTTGTTGTGTTTAATATTTCTCCATTACTTTCTAAAATTTGTTTCATAATATTTCCTGCAGAATCTTTTACCGCTTCATTACGGATAAACACCGTTTTTCCTCCAATTGCTGATTCTGATGTTTTTTCAATCGTTGTTATATTAATGTTTAATAAGATATCTGTTACATTTTTCTTTCGGTTGGTATGATGGTAAGTAATGATATTATTGTTCACATCTGCATAACGAATTTGTCCTTCTTGGTTGCTTCCTGGTCTTACTGCTTCTGGTGTATGTACTACTTGGTTATTTAATAGGTTAACACTAATTTCTTGTGCAGATATATCTGCTTTATATCCTGTTTTGGATGTTTCTTGTTCTACTATAACATCTAAAGTAGTTACTTTTGATGTATCTACTGCAATACGTGTACTAATTAATCCGTTGGCATCTGTTGGTCTTCCTTTTATTTTCTTACTATAATCTCCAGATTTAATTTCGATATTGTAGGTTGCTCCTTCAATAACACTTCCATCATCAATATCTGTTAATGCCACTTTAAAATAGTATGCTAAACTAGAATCCATCTCAATTCCTAATTCTATATATGCTGTATGTAATTTAGCATTTTCATCTTCTGTTAATTGATATTCTATTTTTTCAACTTGGTTAATATCACTAACACTATCAATGTATCCTTGGTCATCAAAATGAATATTAAATTTAACTGGTTCAGAAATTCCAACATAACCATATGGTACTTCCGATACTATTAATTGGTATTCATATAGTCCTTGTGTCTCTTCTGCTATGGTAAATTCTACTTCTCCATTTTCATTTGTTGTTTGTGGTCCATATTGATTTCCATTAACCGTATTAACTAGTGAGAATTCTACATTTTCTAATCCTACTCTTGGCATTTCTTCTGAATCGATTGCTTTTATTTTGACAGTATTTCTTTCTGTTTTTAATACAGATTGTGTGTTAACAACCACTTTGTCTTCTACACTTAGACAAGTTATAGTAAAGTAGTTATTAGAAGATGCATTAGAACCATATGCGTATTTTACTTCTCCATCTTGTCTATGAATGGTGAATTCTTTAGCTGTTGTAGATTTTTTATAACCTACTGCTGGTGTTTGTTCTACAATAGCAATGTGTACTTCTCCGCTTCCTGGTAAAGTTAAGTGAATTTGTCCTTGTTCATTGGTTACATTATTTCCATAGGTATATTTTGTATTATTAGATGTTGTTACTGTAACATTGTAATTTGCTCCTACAATTGGCTTATTGGTATTTGCATCGGTTAGATTTAATTCAAAATCAAACCCATCTGCTAATGTATTTTCATTTCCAATGTTTAATTTCACATAAGCTTCTTTCCATTCGATAAGAGTTACTTTGTCGTTGTATCTTACTTTTGCTTTTGTTATTTTTCCTTCTTTATTGAAGGTTAATTGTAAAGTAGCATTTCCAATAGATTCATATCCTGTTACTTCATCTAATTGTGAAAGAATATAATCATATGTTCCTTCTTTTGTCATAACTGCTGGGTGGAAAACTAGTTTTCCCTCTTCATTCGTGGTTCCGTATAATGCTTCCATTTCATATTTATTGTTTAATTTTGGTTGAATTAAACGGAATTGTGTATTACTTAATTTAATATGAGTATTATTTAGTTCTGTTACATCAAGTTCTAAATCAAAACCTTGTACTTCAATTGGCATTTCAACTTCTACGATTCTTTCAATATCATCTACCTTATAAGTTAATCCGTCTGTTTTTGCTTCTAGCACTCTTCTACCTAGATAGTCATTATCAATGATAATATTTCGTTCTTCTGTTTCTTCATAGCCAACTATATTTACTATTGGTTTAATAGAATAGGTAACTTCTCCTAATGTTTTTATTTTTTCAATCGTAACATATCCAAAACGGTCTGTTGTTAAGGTATTTTGATATACAACCGTTCCTTCACTATCTTTTGCTTCTACTTTAAATTCAATACCTGCTACTGGTAAGCTTGCATTTTTAGCATTTACTGCTTTTAATTTTACTTGATATGTTTCACATACAGTAAATGTTGGTGTTTTTTCTTTTTCTAAAACAAGTTTCTTTTCTAATAAATCTCTTTGATAACTTGCTGTTATATTTTCACTTGAATACCATGTTTTATAAATGATATTTCGATCAATTACAATGTCTTCTTTTAAGGTTAATTGGTATTTAATGTTAGCACTTTGGTTATATCGTAAACAATCAATACTCCAAGAAAATCCTTGTTCATTCATAGTAAGGTCTTTTATGATATCATCTTGTTGTAATATGGTAACATCAAATGTTTGTAATATTTCTGGAGTTAAGATATTGCTTAGCGTTATATTGTTTATATTTTCACTAATATCTGCAATGATATTGTTATTATCAAGCGCATTTAGCATGTACACAGGACCATATTTATAATCACTAGGTGTTCCCATAGTATTATTGGTCATATCATATAAAATAGTAATTGGTTCCACATTGTTGTCTGTCATGCTAAGAAATGCATTTTCAACATTATCTGTAGCATCTGTTATTACTATCATATATCTTCCGAGTATTCGCTGCTGTAGAAAAGCTACTGTTTGCATATTGTACACCAGTTTCTAGTTTACTGCCTTTTCCCCATACAACAGATGAAATAGCACTTTTTATATTATTGGCATTGTTTGAAAGAGCTAGTTTAATTCCACTATTATCACTAACTGAAATTCTAGCATTCACTACTTGTGTTAAAATATCAGTTGTTAAGTCTCCTATTTTTGTTGTTAGTTCCTCTTTGGAAACATTTTCTCTCATAGAATAGGAACTGTCAATCACAACAGCTATTTCAATATTGGCTTTTCTTTCTAGAACGTTTTTCATATTCAATTCATATACCAATTTAGTATCATCGCTCTCATCAGCTATGATTTTTTGTCCTAATTCAATTTGACTATTGGTTACTTTGGCATTTTCTCCTTCATCCATTATCTCTAAAACATATGGATTGGCTGTTGTCGCTTTCGTAAAAAACGCCATTCCTACAATCATTGCAACCATCACTAAGATTGTTACTGTAATGAATACTTTTCTTTTGTTAAATGCTTCTTTCATATCTTTTGCTCCATTTCTACTAATTATTCTATTTTATCTTAGCATCTTAACAAAAAAAATCAATATCTGTTTCTTCCTCTATTGGTTAATATTACAAGTGTCTTATGCCTTTTTTCTTACGGAATTATTGCATTATAGCAAGTTTTTTGTTATTTATTATTTATATTACAATTTTGTATAATTTTAGCTCTTTTTCCTTATTTTTCTTAGGGAATACTCATTTCTTTTGCTATAGCATTTGTAGAAAATAATTCCTTTATCAACACTTCATGTGTTTTTTTAAGGATCGACAAAAACGTTAACTCTTTATAGTAAAACAAATCTACTCCCATACAACATTTAACTAAAAAAAGAGAATTTCAATAAAGAAATTCTCTTTTTTTAGTTATGGTATTTTTGTATAGGTTACAGTTCCAGCACCACCGGCTCCTCCCCAACCAAGGTTTCCGGCACCACCCGCAACACTACTAACATTTGTACTTCCTGCTACAAGAGTTTCTTTATAAAAAATGTTAATAGAGCCACTTCCTGATGAACCACCTCCTTTAGAGCGATAAATGTGATATGGCTGACTTCCTCCTCTTGCTCCTTGTGAAGAAACTGTTCCATTATTAATATAATTTTGAGCACATAGAATTAATAATCCACCTGTACCATTACTTCCCATCGTTTGTCCTGGATTTCCTGCTCCTCCAAATCCACGTGCTTCACCTGGGCCATCACTTGCACCTCCTGCTCCTCCGTTAGGAGCTCCTGGTTTTCCTGGTAAATAGTATTCACTAGCACCTGAGCCCCCTGAGCCTCCCGAATAGGAAGTACCTGCAGCCCCTGCTCCTCCTGTAAACATATATGCTAATCCAGAACCTCCTCCTCCAGTTCTACGCCCTGTTCCATTATTTCCAACATACGATACCGAATAGCCAGAAGGGGTTCCTGTAGCTGCTGCTCCTGCTTTTGGTACGTATTCATAAGAAGTAATTTCTCCTGCTTCATTTTTGTTCGCCCATAAATATACATTTTGTCCTACTGCCCAAGCTCCTCTTGCTGTCATACTTATGGTTCCTTTATTCGTTAATGTTCCTGTACAATACATAAACATTCCCTTTGGTCCACCATAGCCACTTGTATTTGCATATGCTGTTATTAATGCTCCTGGATTAATGGTTAAATCTCCATTTACTTTTACAATTACCATATTATTGGCATAACTTCCAGCTTTTGCCACATCTGCTTTATTTCCAAATGCCATATGACTCCATGTTTGACTTTTATCGAATTGATATACATTAGCAGTATAGGTTTCATCGTTTACAGTAATTTGGTAAATTCCATTTCCACTTTCAATACTTTCTACTGCTTTTATTAAACTTTCTGCTTCTATGGTTTCATTTGCAATATTCATATTCATCTTATATGTTTTACTGGCTATAATGGTATTTCCTGCTACATCAACTTGCTTTGCATATATCGTTACTGTATCATCTTCATTTTCTAATTCATCAATTAAGATATCTGTATAAATCGCATAAATGTCTTGTGTATATTCTGTCCAATTGGTTTGCTTTTCTCCTATTTTGTAGTAGTGTTTTATATCTGCTATTGGACTATTATATTGAATTTCCATATTTTTATAATACAAAGCTTCACTATCTAAATCAATAAATCTAATATAATCTTCTATATAATCTTGTTGTAATATAATTTTCTCTACTCGCACATCTTCTCCTGAAGATACTTTAAAACTATATTCCTTATTTACTTCTAATTCTAAATCCATATTTGCTTGTTCTTTATGATAGCAATTTAGAATAATATCTTTGTTTTCGTTGTCTTTGTACTCGATTGTATCAATTCCTTGTTTCCTTGTTATGGTTATTAATGTTTTTATTTTTTCTTGTGTATTATCATATACACGATAAGATATACCATCTTGTTTTTCTATTTCTTCTTGCCTACTAACTCCTTTTATTATTTTTTCCATCACTCCACTTTTGTATAGCTGAGCTATTCCGATAAAGCAAAGACTGCCTAATAGCACTATTAGTATTAGTATAATAATTTGTCTTTTTCCTATTTTTCCCATAACTATCTCTTCTTTCATTTGCAAATTCTCTTTTTTATTATACTGTACTATTTTTACTTTTTCAATTGTTTATTGATTATATTTTTATTTAAAAATCATATTTTCTATTATACAAAAAAATAAATGTAAACACATTCTTTTTGTGTCTACATTTATTTTATCACTTCACATTTATTACAGGTTTCTTTCTTTTATATCATTCCAATATCAACTGGAGTTAAGTCTTCTTCTTTTGTTCCTTTTTCTAATGCTTCGTATAATGCTTCAACAGTATCTAGTGCTGTAAAGCAAGGAATTTTGGATTCAACAGCTAATCTTCTTATTTTAAATCCATCTCTTGATTCATGTTTTCCTTTGGTTGGTGTGTTAATGATAAACGATAATTTACCAGAACCAATTAGCTCTAAAATACTGTTTTCTCCTTCCCATATTTTTTGTACGACTTGGGCTTCTACTCCATTGTCATTTAAGAATGCAGCTGTTCCAGAAGTTGCATAAATATGGAATCCTAAATTATCTAGTTTTTGGGCTAATGGTAACATTTCAATTTTATCTTTATCACGAACGGTAATTAACACATTTCCTTTATATGGAATGTTTACTCCACTTGCTATAAAGGCTTTTAAAATTGCTTCTGAAAATACTTTGGATACTCCTAGTACTTCTCCTGTTGATTTCATTTCTGGTCCAAGGCTAGTATCTGCATTTTTAATCTTTTCAAAAGAGAAGATTGGCATTTTTACAGCAATATACTCACTTTGTTTGTATACTCCTGTTCCATATGGCATATCTTTTAACTTTTCTCCTAAGATAACATGTGTTGCAATATCAATCACTGGTAAGTTTGTTACTTTACTAATATATGGAACCGTTCTACTAGAACGTGGGTTTACTTCAATAATATACACATTTCCACGGTTAATAATAAATTGAATGTTTAATACCCCTATAATATTTAACTCTTTTGCAATCCTTTTGGTATATTCAATAATTGTTTTTTGGTTTTCTATATTAATGTGTTGGGTTGGATATACGGAAATACTATCTCCTGAGTGAATTCCTGCTCTTTCTAAGTGCTCCATAATTCCTGGAATTAGTATATCTTCTCCATCAAAAATAGCATCTACTTCTAATTCTTTTCCTAACATATATTTATCAACTAATATTGGATGTTCTTGTTCTGTTTTGTTAATTTCGTTAATGAAATCTCTTACTTCATTATCATTATACGCAATTGCCATACCTTGCCCACCTAACACATAAGATGGTCTAACAAGCACTGGATATTTTAACTCATTTGCTACTTTAATTCCTTCATCAACCGTAAATACGGTTTCTCCTTTTGGCCTTGGAATACCACATTTTTCTAGTGCTTCATCAAATAACTCTCTATCTTCTGCTCGGTCCATATCAACTTCAGCAGTTCCTAAAATTTTAACTCCCATATCGTTTAGGGCTTTTGTTAGTTTAATTGCTGTTTGTCCACCAAATTGGACAATCGCTCCATATGGTTTTTCGGCTTCTACAATGTTTTCAACATCTTCTGGAGTTAATGGTTCAAAATATAGTTTATCTGCTATATCAAAATCGGTACTAACGGTCTCTGGGTTGTTATTGACAATAATGGTTTCATATCCTTTTTCTTTTAATGCCCATACACAGTGTACACTACAATAGTCAAACTCAATTCCTTGTCCGATACGAATTGGTCCAGAACCTAATACTAAAATTTTCTTTTTATCGGTTTTTGTGTCTGCTTCGTTTTCTTCATCGTAACTTGAATAGTAATATGGAGTTGTTGCATCAAATTCAGCAGCACAAGTATCTACCATTTTAAAGTTTGCAATAATTCCATTTTCTTTTCTAAAGTTCTTAATTTCGTTTTCTGTTTTTCCACAAAGTACTGCAATTACCTTATCTGGATATCCCATTTTTTTAGCAGTTGTTAATAATTCTTTTGTCAATTCTTCGGTTTTTAATCTTTTTTCAATTCTTACAATTCTTTGAATTTTATTAATAAAGAATTTATCAATAGTCGTAATTTCATGAATCGCATCTACATTAATTCCTCGTCTTAGAGCTTCTGCAATTACAAAAATTCTTTCATTGTCTACTTGTTTTAAAGACTCACGAATTTCTTCGTTTGTTAGTCCTTTTAATTTTTCTAATTCCAAACTATTTACATTTTCTTCTAAGGAACGAATGGCTTTCATTAATGCTTGCTCAATGGATGGTGCAATTGCCATTACTTCTCCTGTTGCCTTCATTTGGGTTCCAAGTTGTCTTGATGCTGTTAAGAACTTATTAAATGGCCATTTTGGTATTTTAACAATAGTATAGTCTAATACTGGTTCAAAACACGCATATGTTTTTCCAGTTACTTCATTTTTAATTTCATCTAACGTATATCCAATTGCAATTTTAGAAGATACTTTTGCAATTGGGTATCCAGTTGCTTTAGAAGCAAGTGCTGATGAACGGCTTACTCTTGGGTTTACTTCAATAACTGCATATTCAAAACTGTTTGGGTTTAACGCAAATTGTACATTACATCCACCTTCAATTTTTAGAGCAGATATAATTTTAATTGCTGATGTTCTTAGCATTTGGTATTCTTTATCTGCTAGTGTTTGTGAAGGGGCTACAACAATACTATCTCCTGTATGTACCCCAACTGGGTCAATGTTTTCCATGTTACAAATGGTAATACAGCTTCCGTTTTTATCTCTCATTACTTCATATTCAATTTCTTTCCAACCAGAAATACATTTTTCAATTAATACTTGGTTCACACGGGATAAATGAAGTCCACTTTTTGCGGTTTCTTCTAGTTCTTCCATAGTGTAGCAAATTCCTCCACCAGTTCCCCCTAAAGTATAGGCTGGTCTTACAATGACTGGTAACCCAATACTTTTGGCAAATTTTTCTGCATCTTCATAAGTATTTACTACTTTACTTGCGACACATGGTTCTCCAATTTCTTCCATGGTATCTTTAAATGCTTGTCTATCTTCTGCTTTTTTAATTCCTTCTGGCGAGGTACCAAGTAGTTTAATTCCATGAGATTCTAAAAATCCATCTTCATATAATTCCATGGCAATGTTTAAACCTGTTTGTCCACCAAGGTTTGGTAAAATACTATCTGGTTTTTCCATTTCTAGAACTTTTTCTACTGTTTTTTTGGTTAGTGGTTCAATATATATTTTGTCTGCCATGTTTTTATCTGTCATAATAGTTGCTGGATTAGAGTTTACAAGTACTACCTCAATTCCTTCTTTTTTTAGTTCATGACAAGCCTGTGTTCCTGCATAATCAAATTCTGCCGCTTGTCCTATTACGATTGGTCCTGAACCAATCACTAATACTTTTTTAATATTGGGATTTTTTGGCATGTTTTCCTCTCCTTTATTTTGTTCTTTAATTTGCATTCGGGTCGACGAGGGCGTCGACCCCTACATTTATTTTCTTACAATTTTTAAAAATTCGTCAAATATATAACTTGAATCTTCTGGACCTGGGCACGCTTCTGGGTGATATTGTACGGTTACAATGTCGTGTCCGATGTAGCGTAGTCCCTCTACGGTTCCATCATTAATATTTACATGTGAAACTTCTGCAATATCTGGATTAATGCTAGTATCATCAATTGCATATCCATGGTTTTGTGAAGTAATACAAACTCTACCAGTTGCTAAATCTTTTACTGGATGATTTGGTCCACGGTGTCCATATTTTAGTTTATAGGTTTTTGCTCCTGTTGCAAGTCCCATTAATTGATGTCCTAAACAAATTCCTAAAATTGGAATACGTGCTTCTTCATATAATTTTTTAATATTTGGGATTGCTATTTGGCAATCTTCTGGATTTCCTGGTCCATTGGAAAGAACGATTCCAGAAAACTCACCAGTTAAGAATTCTTGATAAGAAGTATCTTGTGGAAATACAGTTACTTCACAATCTCTTTTTAATAATGAATTAATAATATTTTGTTTTGCGCCAAAATCAAATAGTGCTATTTTGGTTTCGCCATCTCCACAAGTATATTTTTCTCTCCCACTAACTCTTTCTACTAAATGAGAAATTGTAAAATCTTTCATTTCTTGAATAATTTCATCTATATTCGAAATGTCGGAAGTTAATTTTCCTTTCATAGTACCGACATTTCTTAATTCTTTTGTTAATTTTCTAGTATTTATTCCCTCTAATCCTGGAATATCATATTCTTTAAGAAAATCTAAAATGTGCATTTTACTTCTAAAATTACTTTCCATTTCTGCAATTTCATGAACAAATACCGCTTCCACCCAAGGTTTTTTGGATTCTTGGTCTTCTTGAGTTAATCCATAATTTCCAATTAATGGGTAAGTCATGGTGACACCCTGTCCTGCATAAGATGGATCTGTAAAGATTTCTAAGTATCCTGTCATAGAAGTATTAAAAACAATTTCGCAAATAACATCTGTATTTGCACCAATTCTTTCGCCTTCATATATACTGCCATTTTCTAAAACCAGATAGCCTTTCATCTAGAACCTCCTTTAAAAATTCTCTATTTTTTATCTTACCATATTTAACAGAAAAAGCAAACATTTTTTGATAAAATATTTGCTTTTTTATTATTATGATTCCGCTAGTTTTTTTACTTTTTCTATTTCTTCTACTGACAATCCTGTTAATTCATGTACCTCTTGTACTTTCAGCCCTTTTTGTAACATATTGCTAACAATTCTTTTACTTTCTTCTTTAATACCTTCTTTTATTCCTATTTCTCTTCCTTCTTTTACTCCCTGTCTTCTTCCTTCTTTTCTTCCTTCTTTTAACCCCTTTTCTCTTGCTTGATGTTTTGCTGA
>CANAZY010000022.1 GCA_947365805.1 uncultured Clostridium sp.
AAAGGATTTATTGTTTATTTTTCAATGTACTTTTTTGTTCCTTCTTGATTGGAACGTTTTGTATTATACTACATCCCGATTTACTTGTCAACACTTTTTTAAAAAAAATTTAAAATATTTTTGTTTCGACTTTTTTCTACCTTTTTCTGTGTTAAAAAGGGCAAAATAAAAAACTAGTAGTTGCTTGCTTTTTCTTGTTTCTTCTTTACTAATTTCTACTTAAAATATATTCCTTTTTTAAGTAAATCGTTCCTGTAATATCTATCTTATCATTTTCTAAGGCTTATGTCAATACTTTTTTCTTGGTAATTTGTACCAAGAAAAAAAGAAAGAAGAGTTTGCTATAAACAACAAACTTTTCTTCTATTATTGTATATGAAATATTAACATTTCATTTAGATTAATAGTTTAGTATGTCTTACATTCTTTCTGCTATTTTTGCAAATTGCTCAATCGTTAATACTTCTCCTCTTATTTTTGTATCAATATTTAATTCTTGTAAGATTTGTTCCATATTTTCTTTGCTAATGTTAAGCCCCGAATTACCAATTGCATTTAAGAACGTCTTTCTTCTTTGCATGAAAGCTGCTTTTATAAGCATAAAAAATTTTGCCTCATCTACTATTTTAATTGGTGCTTCTTTTCTTATTTGTAATGTAATGACTTCTGATTCTACTTCTGGTTCTGGAATAAATGAACAATTGGGCACGGTTAAGACTTCTTTAGAAGTTGCGTAATAATAAACAGTATAGGTAATTGCACCAGAATTTTTTTCTCCAGGAATTGCAGTTAATCTATTGGCTACTTCTTTTTGTATCATAACGGTAATACGTTCAATATCTAATTTCTCTTCTAATAATTTCATAATAATTGGAGTGGTAATATAATAAGGAAGATTTGCTACAATTTTTGCGCTTTTTAATCCTAGTTGTTCTTTATTTTGTTTAATCAGTTCTTTTAAATCCACTTTTAATACATCTTCATTGATGATTTCAAAATGGTCATACATAAAAAATCTTTCTTTTAAGATTGTTATCATTCTTTCATCTAATTCAATGGCAATTACTTTCCCTGCTTTTTGTAATAGTTTATCGGTTAATGTTCCAAGTCCTGGTCCTATTTCAATTACAAGGTCATCCCTACTAATTTCAGATACGTTTGCAATCGTATCAATTACATTTTCATCAATTAAAAAATTTTGTCCTAATTTTTTATTAGCTGTAATTCCATATTTTTTCATTAAAAATTTAGTATCTTCATATACTCTACTCATGTTTTCCATCCTTTTTACATATTAACTTTTTCATCATATCCAATCTTATGATTCCAATAAGGGTCGATACAATACATATACTATCTGAAATAGCTGTTGAATACGCTTTCACAAAAATATCGTACACAAGCCATAAGATATAATTACTAAAACTAATCCATCTAATATACTTTTCTTCTTTTTGAATAATAGCCCATGTATATGTAATTCCTCCTAATATTGGTAAAATATCCACTATATGTTGGTATGTTATTATTCCTCCTAAAAATGATAATACAAAGAAAAGTGCAATTAGCCATTTTGGTATTTCTTTTCCTCTTCTTTGTAGAAGATAACTCACAAAAGTTTGCAAGGTCGCAACCGTACAAACAATCGCTCCTGTATACCCTGCTAATAGTAAATAATTTGCACTAAAAAATATCCCTGCAAAAACAAAGCACAATAATATTTGCTCTTTCTTTTTTAATTGCATACTAATAACATTACATGCTGTTCCTAATACTCCTAATATTTGTGCAACAACAAACCCCATAATTCCTCCTAAAAATTAAAATCAAAATAAATATATTTCTTCGTATCAAACTTAAAAAAATCCTTAATACGTTCATCTGTAACTTTTGATAATTTGTTAATTCTTATATTTTCATTTTCTGTTTTTACAAGTGGGATAATGTATCTTCTTTTTGTATCAATACTAACACAGTATTTTCCTTCTACTGGTTCATCACTTTCATAAACTTTAGTTGCCTTTTGAAATTTTCTAAAAGTTTTTTCAATTCTTGAATCTCCACAATGTTTTATTTTTTCAATAATTTCTTGCTCTGAATAAATATATAAGTCTTGTTTAGAAATCATTTGTTTTTTGCTCATTTCTTTTAATATATCTGCCAAAAACTGCATCGTTATTTTATCTTCTTTATTAATCCATAAAGGCCAAAGCTTGCTTGCATGTTCTATAAATTCTTCTGCAATCGTTTGATTTTCAAATCCTAATTCAATTGTCTCTTCTTCATTTGTTAAAATTTCAATATTATCATAAATCTGTTTGATTTTTTCTAAATCCCATACTTCTTTAAAGGATATCCCATTGGTAAACGTATATTCTAATCGGTCTGCAGATAGCTTTGGTGTGTCATTATCTGCAATTGGATAGATATGATAGTCTTTTACTTCATCTACTTCTATTCCATCTCGTTTTAAAAGACTCATAATTTCTCTTGAACTTCTGATAATGTCTTCTGTCTCTGCCTCTGTTGATTCTTGTTTCTTACTATCCCCGTTCATAAAATCGATACAATGTTTAAACGTTGGTGTTGCAATATCGTGAAACAGTCCTGCTAAGGTCTGCTTTTTATCTTTTGTAAAATGCCATACAATTAGTGCAACTCCCACGCTATGTTCTAAATTCGACTGAAAGAATTTATGACAAAATAAGTTAGTCCAATCTGTTCCACATGCTATTCCTGTCCCTCTTAATCTCTGCATTTGAGGTGTTTCAATATAATCATATAAAAACTCCGGAAATTCATCACTTAATATTTTAAAATAGTCTCTTATCGTTTCCTTTACTTCATCTAAATATGTATGTTGCATCTTCTCTCCTTTTTTCTTATATAACAACTATACCATAAAACTAAACAAAAAACTAGCTTCATTTGTTAACTTATGTACAAAAAGCTATATCTTTTCACCAAAAACCCCAATTATTAAACTTTCTTCGTCTAATAATTGGGGTAGTGTTTTAGATTAATGACTTAATTCTTTATATCTTTTAATCTTCATGGTAGATGTTTTTTCAAACTCTCCTTGTTTTATTTCAAGTGATTTTACCGCTTTATAAGAAGTTAATTGTTTGTTTACTTCTTTTATCTTAGACCAAAGTATATTATAGATTTCTTCTTCTGATGATGTTCCATGTAGTCCTTCTATTTTGTCATAGTCTGGTAAAACTCTTGCTGTAATAATAAGTTCTTTTTCTTCTTTTTTGCTATTTGCATCTGGCTGTTTTCCATATACCATTGATTCTTTTACTTCGTCTATTTTATCGATTAGCATTTCAATTTCTTCTGGATAAATATTCTTTCCGTTTTGCGTTACAATCACGTTTTTACTTCTTCCTGTGATGAAAATATAGCCTTCTTCATCAATATAACCAATATCTCCAGAATTGAAATATCCTTCTTCATTAATTACTTTTTTGGTTTCTTCTTCATCTTCATAATATCCCATCATTAATGTCGGAGATTTAATATAAATTTCTCCTTCTCCTGCTTCATTTGGATGATGAATTTTAATATCCGCTTGTACAATAGCCTTTCCGCAAGAACCAACTGAAGTATTGTATTCTGGTGTTAAAGCAGAAATTGGAGCAGTTTCTGTTAGGCCATATCCTTGTAAGAACGTAATACCAATATCTTCTAGCCATAGTCCTACTTTTTTATCAATTGGAGCTGCTGCACAAACAATAATTCTTAAATGTCCTCCTAGATTATCGTATATCTCTTTAAATACTTTTTTCTTAATATCTATCCCTGCTTTTTGTAACGCATTGGTGAAAGATATCATCGTATTTACAATTTTATCTTTTTTGCTTTTTACAATTTTTTCATTAATCTTTTTGTATAAGCTTTCTACTAAAAGCGGTACTGTTAAAATGGCGGTTGGCTTTGCTTCTTGTAAATTTTGTACAATATAACGTAATCCTTCACAAATAGCAATAGAGGAACCATGTGCTATTGGAAGCAAAAATCCAATTGTTGATTCATAGCAGTGGTGTAATGGTAAAACAGAAAACAATCGGTCCATTGGATATATTTTAACATACGCTGTTACTGCATTTATATTTTCTGCTAAATTTCTATTGTTTAGCATAACTCCTTTTGAATTTGAAGTAGTTCCAGATGTAAAGAATAATATTTTAAATTCTTCTGGGTCAATTTCTAATGTTTCAAAAGAGTTGTTTCCTGCTTCTATCATTCGTTTTCCTGTTTCAATTAAATAGTCTAATCCAACAAATTTTTCTTCTATTTTTTTATCGGATTTCATTTCAATAAAATACTCTACTTCTGGTAGTTTTTCTGATAATTTTTTCATATCATCTACTCGTTTTGGTGAATATATAATTGCTGATGCTCTTGCTCTTTTTACAATGTTTTCTAATTCATTTAATGGTAATTCTCTATCCGTTGGTACTGCAATTCCTACGCCACATAGCATTGCCATATAAGATACATACCAGCCCATTTGTGTTTCACCAATAATAATGACCCTTTTATCTTTTAAATTTAATAAATGAATTAGTGCTGTTCCTAGTCCTAATACATCTTCTCCAAATTGTTTATATGTAGTAGTAGCATATGGTTCTTTATGGTTTGGTTTTTCTAAAATACAAGGTCTATCTGGATATTTTTGAATTGATTTTAAGAAAAATTCTTTTACTGTTTTATAATGTGTCATATCTTCATATGGTGTGGTTCTATTTTTTACATTCTTTTTTTCAAGATTTTCAAAATCGAATTCATCCAATTCTTCTAACATATCGGTACGGATTTTCATTTTTTTAAATTTCATTTTTGGTATTTTAAATTCTCTAATCCCCATTATTGTTCCCCCTTTAAACCTTTTTATTATATCGCAAAACGAGTTCAAAATCATTATACGGGCTGGTCAGTTTTTATAATTCTTTTTCAAAAGATGATTTTTACCCCCGTCCCTAAAATCATCTTTTTCTTAATTTAGCAATGAAAAATCCTTCGTATAATTCATTTGGAGCCACACATATTGTGCCTGGTATTGTAACTGGTAATAGTGGCAGTGTGTCTATGTCTTTTATTTGGATTGGTACCATTTCTATTTTGTTTTGTTTTAAAAATGGTTGTAGGATGTCTTCATTTTCTTCTTTTAGGATAGAACAAGTAGAGTATACCATTTCGCAACCTGGCTTTAATATAGTAATTGCTTTTTTTAATAATGCTTTTTGTGATGTGACTGATTTTTGGATTAATTTTAACGTAAAGGTTTCTTTTAATTTGGGATTGTTTATGTTTAAGGTTCCACTTCCACTACAAGGTGCATCTAGTAGTATTTGGTTAAATGAAAAGAAATCATCTAATGTTCTTGCATCTTTTTCCATTACATAAACACTGGTTGCTCCTTGTTTTTCAATGTTATATTTTAGGCGTTGTATTCTAATTTTATTTAATTCGCATGCTGTAATATGGGCTAAGTTATTCGATAATGCTGCTATCCCGAGTAGTTTTTCCTCCTGGTGCTGCTGCCATATCTAAAATATCTGCGTTTTCTTTTGGTTCTAAGATAATTGGTGGTAACATAGAAGAAAGACTTTGTAAATAGATTTCTCCATTTTTATATAGGTCTAACTCTTGAATCGCGTTTTCTCGTACTTCTTCTAAAATAAGTGCTTCCTTACTCCATGATACTTCTTTAAAAGAAATTTGCATATTCTTTAATACTTCTTTTACTTTCTCTACTGTTGTTTTTAATGTATTAACACGAAGCGTAACTGGTCTTTTTACACTATACCCTTTTATAATTTCTTCTACTACTTCTTTTCCATACTGTGCTTCTAATTTTTTCACTAAAAATTCTGGAACTTCATTCATTCTTTTTTCTCCTTTTCTTGTCCCATTATAACATAAGAAAATAGAATAAGCCAAGTGCTTATTCTACTTATTTGATTGTAATAACCAATCTAAAACATTTATCTTCTTTATTCCATTAAAATCTGCTATTGGATCTATATCCATAGTAAGAATATATTTAGGATAATGGTCATTTATCTCTTGCAAAGGTGTTAATTCTCTTTCAAGAGTTGAATTTTCTCTTGTTGTATATGCCACTTGAAAATAAGTAAATCCTTCTTTATTCTCAGCAACAAAGTCAATTTCCTTTTCTCCTGTTTTTCCTATATATACTTTATACCCTCTTCTTAAAAGTTCAAGATATACAATATTTTCTAATATATGTCCAGCATCTATGTTTCTCCTTCCTAATATAGCATACCTCATTGTTACATCAGTCGCATAATATTTTTCTCCCGATTGTAAGTATTGTTTTCCCTTTACATCAAATCTTGGAACCTTATTAAAAATATAACATTCTACTAATGCCGATAAATAATTTTCAACTGTATGAACAGATATAGATCTTCCATCCGAAGTAAGCGTATCTGCTATTTTCTTTATTGATAAACAATTTCCAATATTATCAAACATAAATTTAGCCACTGTTCTAAGCATTGATGTATTAGCTATTTTTCTTCTTTGTGCAACATCTTTTAATATGATTGTGTTATATAAGGCTTCTAAATAATCGTCTATTTCTGACTCTTCTTCTAATTTTAAGGCATATGGAAATGAACTTCTATTAATATAGTCTAAATATAATCTTTCATCTGCTTGTTTATCATAACAATTTAAATATTCTTTAAATGATAACGGATACATTTTTATCTCTATATATCTACCTGTTAATAATGTTGCTAATTCTCCAGATAATAAATAAGCATTTGAACCTGTTATATATACATCTACATTTTTTATGATGTAGAGTCCATCAACAGCTTTTTGAAATTCTTGGACATTCTGAACTTCATCTAAGAACACATAATATTGTTCTTCATCTTTAATTTGTTCTTTTACAAACTTATATAATTCTTTATAATTACTAAATTCATTATCTGGATTTTCAAGATTGATTGATATAATATGATTATCTTTTATTCCTATATTTTTTAAGTATTTTATATACAATTCAAATAAAGTTGATTTACCACATCTTCTTATTCCTGTTACAACCTTTATCAAATCTTTATCTTTCCATTTCTTTAATTTCTCTAAATATTCTTTTCTTTCTACCATATTTACACCTCTATTATCATTATACTATATTTCAAAATAATTTGCAATTAACTTCAAATTATTTTAAATTTTTATAAACATTTGCATTTCATTTAGTAATTTTGATTCTGTTTAATTAGTCTTTTTTTACAAATAGTATGCATTTTTAAATCGTTTTAATACGTTTTTGTAAATAGAAATAGAATAAGCCAAGTGCTTATTCTATTTCATCTTCACATTCTTCAAATTGTGAGTTATATAGTTTTGCATAGAATCCGTCTTTTTGTAGTAGTTCCTTATGTGTTCCTTGTTCTACAATATCTCCATGATCCATTACTAGTATTAGGTCTGCATTTTTGATGGTTGATAGACGGTGAGCAATAATGAAACTGGTTCTTCCTTTCATTAGGTTATCCATTGCAGCTTGTATTTGTTGTTCGGTTCTAGTATCAATAGAGCTTGTTGCTTCATCTAGGATTAATATTTTTGGGTCTGTTAGGATAACTCTTGCAATCGTCATTAATTGTTTTTGACCTGCTGAAATGTTAGCAGATTCTTCTCCTATTACCATATCATAAGATTTTGGAAGAGTTTTAATAAAGTGATGTACATGGGCAGCTTTTGCAGCTTCGATGACTTCATTATCTGTTGCATCTGGTTTTCCATATTTAATGTTATCTTTAACTGTTCCTCCAAATAACCATGTATCTTGTAATACCATTCCAAACATTTTACGAAGTTCCCCACGATTAAAATCTTTTATATTGTATCCATCTATTAAGATAGCACCTTTTGTTACATCATAAAATCTCATTAGCAGTTTTACCATAGTAGTTTTTCCTGCTCCAGTTGGTCCAACAATTGCTATTTTTTGTCCATCTTTCACAGTAGCATTAAAGTCATTAATAATTACTTTATCCTCATCATAGCCAAATTGAACATGTTCAAAAGTAACATTTCCTTTTAATCCTTCTGTGCTTACTGGTTTTTTAACATCTTTTACTTCTTCTTTTTCTTCTAAGAAGATAAATACTCTTTCTGCTGCTGCAACCATGGATTGTAACATGCTAGATACTTGTGCAATTTGGTTAATTGGCTGAGTGAATTGCTTGTTGTATTGAATAAAGGATTGGATATTTCCAACGGTAATACGTCCTTTAATTGCAAGATAACCTCCAAGAATTGCCACTGCAACATATCCTACATTTCCAACAAAGTTCATCACTGGATGAATCAATCCTGATAAGAATTGTGATTTCCATGCAGAATGATACAATGTATCATTTGCTGTTTCAAATTCTTTAATTGCTTGTTCTTCTCCATTAAATGCTTTTACAATGGTATGTCCTCCATAGATTTCTTCTACTTGCCCGTTAACGTGTCCTAAATATTCTTGTTGAGAAGCAAAGTATTTTTGCGATTTTCCAACAACAATTTTTACAATAACTCCTGTAATTGGTAAAATGAATAGTGATATTAACGTCATAGTCCAGCTAATGGAAAACATCATAATTAAAATACCAATAATAGTACAAATTGATGTAATAATTTGAGTAATACTTTGGTTTAAGTTTTGGCTTACGGTATCAATATCATTGGTAATAATGGATAACACTTCTCCATGTGTTTTTTTATCAAAATAGTGCATTGGTAAACGATTAATCTTTGCTACAATATCATTACGCAAACGATAAGTGATTTTTTGAGATACGCCTGTCATAACAAATCCTTGTATAAATGAAAAAATAGCACTTATCACATATAATCCAAGTAATGTAAGTAAAATTGTTGCAATTTTTGAAAAATTAATTCCTGTTCCACCAGATAATTTGCTAATAATTCCATTATATATTTCAGTGGTTGCATTTCCTAATATTTTTGGTCCCACAATCGTAAAAATCGTACTTCCCACTGCAAAAATTAAAACAATGGCGATTGCTACTTTATATTTTGCTAAATATTCTTTTGCTAATTTTTTTGTAGTTCCTTTAAAATCTTGTGCTTTTTCAACTGGTGCTGGTCCTCTACCAGGCCCTCTACCACCCATTGGAGGCGTTTTTACATTTGTTTGTGACATTATTCTAATTCCTCCTCTCCAAGTTGTGATAAGGCAATTTCACGGTATGGCTCGCATGATTTCATTAGTTCTTCATGAGTTCCTTTTCCTACCATCTTTCCTTCTTCTAAAACAATAATTTGGTCTGCATTTAAAATAGTACTAATTCTTTGTGCTACAATAATGACCGTTTTATTTTTTGTTTCTTTTGCAAGTGCGTTTCGTAAATTAGCATCTGTTTTTAAATCCAATGCCGAAAAGCTATCATCAAATACAAAAATCTCTGGGTCAATAGCAATAGCTCTTGCAATTGACAAACGTTGCTTTTGTCCACCAGATATGTTCGTTCCTCCTTGTGAAATAGGAGAATCGTATCTTTCTTCTTTGTTGTTAATAAATTCTTCTGCTTGTGCAATACGAGCTGCAAATTTCATTTGCTCCTCACTTGCCTCTGGATTTCCATATTTAATGTTTGATGCAATCGTTCCAGAAAATAGCATTCCTTTTTGTGGTACAAATCCAATTTTTGCTCTTAATTCTTTTTGTGGTACTTCTTTAATATTAACCCCATCAATTCGAAGCTCTCCTCCTGTTACATCATAAAAACGAGGAATTAAATTAACAATAGTAGATTTTCCGTGAACCTGTACTTCCAATAATGGCAGTCGTTTTTCCAGGCTCTGCTGTAAAATTAATATCTGTTATACATTCTGAGTCAGCATCTGGATATCGAAATGATACATTTTTAAATTCTACAAATCCTTTTTTAGCCTCATCCATTTTCTTTGGTTCTTTTGGGTCTATAATTCTTGGCTTTGTTTCTAATACTTCATTAATACGATTTGCTGATACTCCTGCACGTGGTAGCATAATAGAAATCATCGAAATCATTAAGAAACTCATGATAATTTGCATGGTGTATTGAATAAATGCCATCATATCTCCTACTTGGATAATCCCTTGGTCTACACTATGCCCTCCTACCCATATAATAAGAAGCATAATTCCATTCATAATAAACATTAAGCTTGGCATCATCATACTCATGGCACGGTTCACAAATACATACGTATTCATTAAATTTTTATTGGCATTTTCAAAACGTCCTTCTTCTCTTTTTTCTGTATGGAAAGCACGAATAACTGGTAATCCTGTTAAAATTTCACGAGATACTAGGTTTAATCTATCAATTAATTCTTGTAACTTTTTAAATCTTGGCATTGCTATGATAAACAATACTAATACAATTCCTATTACACATAGGATTGCAAGACCAATAATCCATGCCATAGAGGTATTACTATTAGCAAGAACTCGTAAGAAACCTCCTATTCCCATAATTGGTGCATATACTACTACACGAAATAACATCGAAATTAGCATTTGGATTTGTTGAATATCGTTGGTACTACGTGTAATTAGCGATGCTGTTGAAAAATTACTAAATTCTTCTCCGTGAAAATCCTAGTACTTTTTTAAATACTTTATCTCGTAATGTTTTTCCTAATCTTGCTGCTACTCTTGAGGATAAAAACATAATGCTAATAGCAGATATCATACTAATTAACGCAATTCCTAGCATTTGGAACCCTATGTTAATAATATACTTATTTTGAATGTTGTCTGTATTCATTCCAAGTTCTTTATATTCTTGTTTAACCGCACTAATGGCTACTTGGTCTACCATTGTTCCTATTTGTTCATCAATTGTTTGATTCATTGTTTGAATTAGATTGTCTCTGTTTTCTTGTGGTAATGCATCTATTATTTGCATGATACTCATATTGGCCATTATTGCTCTTTGTTGATTAGGAACATTTTCTAACATTTGCTCTTTTAATCTATTTGCCATTTCTTCTTGTTGCAACATATTTGCTATCATAAAAGGTTTTGCCATAATTGTATTTAAATTTTGTCTTTCTTCTTTTGAAATATTTTTTATTACATACTTTTGCTCTGCATCTAACAAGGTATAAGAATTTAAAATTATTTCATCTTCACTTGTAAATTCTAATAAGTTTTCCATTTGTGATACACGAATCGCATCTGGAGAAACATTCTCAATTCCCCCTGCTTGAATTCCTGTATTTACAATTTTAGATGTATAATCTGGTAAAGTTAAATCTGCCCATGCTTGCACACACAGTAAAATAACAATAATAACAACAGATACCCATGTTTTCTTTAGATTTTTTAGTAACTTTAACATTGTTTTCTCCCTTCTTTGTAATGTTATATTATATAGAACAAAAGCGATAAATGTCAATGCATTTATCGCCTTAAAATTGTAAATTTTGTGTGAAAAGTATTAATTTATATTATTGACTTTTTGTAAAATGTATGGTATTTTATTTTTGTAGATAGTTTAAGTTAAACTTCAGAAGTGTGGTTGTCATCCCATTCTACATAAGAAAAAGGGGTGATGTTTATGAATCGATTACTTTTTAAATGTTTTATTATTTCTATGATAATAAATTTCTTCTTGTTATTCATAATCTTTGCCTTCGTTATTTTAATAATAATGGCATAAAAAAACTACATTTCTGATGGCTGTCGGAAATGTAGCATAATTTAAAAACAACCGATGGCAACCACACTTTTGTGGATAACCCTCTATCTGCTTTTATTATATCATATTATTATAAAAAGTAAATACTTTTTGTCAAAATTTATTTTATGTTTTTAATTCTCTCCATGGCTTCTATGGTGTTTTCTCTTGAGCCAAATGCAGTTAGTCTAAAGTAGCCTTCTCCACTTGGACCAAAACCTGAACCTGGAGTTCCTACTATATTTAGTGTTTCTAGTAAGTAGTCAAAGAATTCCCATGAGGTATAACCTTCTGGAACTTGAAGCCAGATGTATGGTGCATTTGTTCCTCCAAATACTGTATAGCCTGCTTGTTGTAAGCCTTCTCTAATTAATTTTGCATTTTCTTGGTAGTAGGCAATGTTTTCTTTTATCTGTTTTTGTCCTTCATCTGTATAAATAGCTTCTGCAGCTCTTTGGGTAATGTATGGTACTCCATTAAATTTGGTACATTGTCTACGGTTCCATAGATTATTTAATGATATTTCTTTTCCTTCTTTTGTATAGGCTTTTAATTCTTTTGGAACCACTGTATAAGCACATCTTACTCCTGTAAATCCTGCTGTTTTAGAAAAACTTCTAAATTCAATTGCTACTTCTTTTGCACCTTCTATTTCGTATATGCTGTGTGGTATTCCCTCTTCTGTAATAAATGCTTCATAGGCGGCATCAAATAAAATGATTGCTTTTGTTTCTTTTGCATAGGTTACCCATTTGGCAAGTTCTTGTTTGGTAAGCACAGTTCCAGTTGGATTGTTTGGGAAACATAGATATATCATATCAACTTTTTCACTTGGTAGTTCTGGTATAAAGTTATTTTTAGCAGTTGTTGGAATATAAATTACTTTTTCATATTTTCCTGTTTCTTCATCATAATTCCCTGTTCTTCCTGACATGATGTTGGTGTCTAAATATACTGGATAAACGGGATCGGTTATTGCAATAATATTATCGTTTCCAAAAATTTCTCCAATGTTTCCTGTATCACATTTTGCACCATCTGATACAAAGATTTCGTCTTTTTCAATGGTAACTCCTAGTTTCTCATAATCGTATGTTGCAATTTTTTCTCTTAAGAAATCGTATCCTTGTTCTGGTCCATAACCACGAAAAGTTTCTTTTTGTAGCATCTCATCTGTTGCCTTTTTTATTGCTTCTCCTACAACAGGGGCAATTGGTAATGTAACATCCCCAATTCCCAGTTTGATTATTTTTTTATCGGGATGCTTCTGACTATAATTTGCTACTTTTTTTGCAATAGTTGAAAATAAGTAGCTATCTTGTAATTTTAAATAGTTTTCGTTAATTGTTATCATCATATTTCTCCTTTATTATATTAATTTTTTTATATTTTATTTATATATTATTTTTCTAATTCTCCTTCAAATACGGTAACGGCAGGTCCTGTCATGTAGGTATGGTTATTTTCTTTGTTCCATTTGATGTTTAAATCGCCACCTAGTAATTTTACGGTTACTTCATTTTTGGTTAACCCATTTAAGTGACATGCTACTGCGACAGCACATGCTCCTGTTCCACAGGCAAAAGTTTCACCTGAACCTCTTTCCCATACTCTCATCTCAATTGCGTTTTCATCAATTATTTTTATAAATTCAATATTTGCTTTTTCTGGGAAATGAGAATCGACTTCTAAAATACTTCCGTATTTTTTCACATCAAAGTCTTTTACATTATCCACAATTGTGATAGCATGTGGATTTCCCATGGATACACATGTAAAATTAAATTCCTTTTCTTTTGCTTGTAGTTTTAAGCCCGTTACTGGACTTGTAATTGCAACCACTGGTATTTTAGATGCTTCTAAAATTGGTTCTCCCATGTCCACTTCTACCATCGCTACTTTTTGATTTTCTACTTGTAGCTTTAGTTTCTTCACTCCTGCTAATGTTTCTACTGTGATTTCTGTTTTGGAAGTTAATCCTTTATCATAAACAAACTTTCCAACACATCTAATTCCATTTCCACACATTTGGGCTTCAGACCCATCTAAATTAAACATTCTCATTTTAAAATCGCATATCTCACTTGCACAAATTAAAATAAGACCATCCGAACCAACACCAAAGTGACGGTTACTAACAAATTGAGCTAGCGAAGTGACATTGTCTGGAATTCCACTTTTCGTGCAATCCATATAGACATAGTCATTCCCTAGCCCATGCATCTTTGTAAATTTTAACATAATAATCACCTTCTAATAGGTATGTAATAAAAAAGTAAAATATAATTATATTTTACTTTTGCTATTTTACCATATGATTTTTTTGTTGTAAAGTATTATTCTACAATAATGACTGGTCGAAATCCTACATGAAAAAAGCAATCTCCATATCCGCGGTTAAATGCAAATAAACCTGCTTTTTCTTTGTAATTCCAATAACCTCCACGTATAAAAAAAGGTTCTGTATGATTGATAAAAGTAGATGAATCATTGTTCCATGATTGAATTTCTGTATTGATACTGGAAGTCTCCCATATTGCTTCTCCAAGTCTTATCGCATTTTTATCTTCTTTATAATTATCTGTATGTATTGCACTTACCCCTTCGTATTTACTCCTATATTTATTATTTTCTCCTCTTAAGCCTTCTACCTCATTTTCTTGTGTCGTAATATATCCTGCTGTCCATTCCCATGCTCCTCCACTTAGGTCGTAAATTCCATAGATATTTCCTGTACTACTTGCTTTTTGCCCTTGTAAAGTTGTCCAATTTCCAGTCTGTGTTTTGTTTTGTATAGCAGACATGCTTGTTGTAATAGCAGGCCCACTTATTGTAGATGCTCCATATCCTGTTACCGCATAAACGGTATCTAATCCATCTAATGTTATATTGTTAATCGTTACTTCTTCACCATTTCTTCCATATTGACTATGAGTAAGATAGGCTACTGCTCCCCACTCACTGTTTTTCGTTAAATGACTATCTGCCTTAGATGTTAAATGATATGGATTATCACTATCCTTCATTGCCCTACATAAATTATATGCATCACTAATTCCAATATAATTCATGCTTGGTTTATTCCCTTGAAAAACAGGATATTTTATAAGAGTCCCTACTTGTCTTGTTCCATAATAATTACTTTCCTTTTGGGAAGTAGTATTTGCTTCATGTGTTGTAATCGTAGTATATTCCACATTGGAATCTACTGCTTTATCTACATCTTGGTATCCTGCTTCAAATTTTGCCATCCAAAAGCCAGTAATTTCTTCATTCCATTCTCCGTTTGCATAGTGATTATTTCTTCCATCTTGAAAGGCAGGATGTACAATATATGCTCCAGTTACTCCATTTTTATTCACATACGACTCGCTTGTTACGTCATTTCCTTTAAAATCGAGATTCGTGGCATCTTTTAAAAACACAATATCAATTGTTCCTTCTTGTGATTTATTATTTGCATTTGCATAATTTATTTTATAAGCAAATCGTGGTATCCACACAAACATACTCCCATCTTTTGTTTTCGCATTTGCCCATTGGTTGTTTTGTCCATCATAATGATACCAATTGTTTTTTGAAGTATCTGCTTCTAGTACTGTTCCATCTTCTGATATTATAATTGGAATTAGACCTGTACTTTTGTAATTGGGTGGATTCACATTTTGTACATTTGTTAATGTTTCATATATATCGTCAATCTGATTGACATCTCTTTCATAAATTTCTTTAATTTTGGCAGTTTCACTAATTCCTGTTTGTTCTTTAGCCGAATTTAGCATATAAATTCCTGCTAAAAACAACACAAAGAACAGCATAGATACCACAACAAATAGCGTAACTGAGCCCCTTTCTTCTTTTAATTTTTTCATCGGTTTTCCTCCTAAAATAGGTTTATTTTATTATATCTTACCTTTACTGTTTGTTCAAGATATTTCATTAACAAAGTAGTTACGTTTTTATTATACGAAATGAGCAGATTTGGTTTTAATCCATAATCTGCTCATCTCTGTGTCATGATTTCACAAGGATAATCATGCCAATGGCTAGGATGATAACGCAAACCATCGCTATTGCCACATTCCGAAGCCTTTTGGGGTCATGAATTTCCTTTTCATCCGCTTTTGTACAGAAAAGTAATGCTCCAACCCCACCTAATACTATAAGAATAAACCCTACAACATTTAGACTCATCTTGCTACCTCTCTTTCTTGAGTTTTCTATTTGTTATTATAGCATTTTTTCTTATTGGATTCAATTTCTATTTTCTTTTTCAGCCATTCTACTCTTTTTTGGTGAAGTTTTTCTTTAAATTTTTCTCCTTGTAATTCTGGATATTCTTCTTTTATGAGTTCTCCATTTATTTTACTTAAGCATTCTTTTCCTAATTTAGCAAATGAGATTGTTTCCATTTTTGTATTTCTAGTGCTACATTTATCTGCTATTACAACAATTTGAAGTCCGTCTAATCCTAATTTAGATTTTGCCACTCTTTCAATAAATTCGACTTGTTTAGGAGGTGACATTTTGGAAAAAATTCCACCTTTCATATGTTCCTTGGCAGCTACTTTTCCATAGGCTTTCCATAAATTTGGCACTCCAATTTGGTTTCCTAAATTGCCTACTAACCCTACTCCTTTTTCATCATGTCCATAATGATGTGGATACATTTCTTTTGGTGTAACCCCTTTTCCTAAATCATGCACTAAGCAGGCAAATCGGATGGCTACATCATCTGTTAATTCAACTGATTTGTCTACTACCACCATAGTATGATTATAACTATCTCCTTCTGGATGATATTCTTCTGGTTGTAAAGAACCGATTAAATCATCAATTTCTTTAAAATGCACTTTTAATACATTTGCCTTTCTTAGGACATCAAAAAACAAAGATGGTTTTTGTGATTCTAATGCTTTTCTAAATTCGACAAATACACGTTCTTTTGATAATGTTGTAAGTTCCTCTTTTAGTTCTTCCATTTGTTTTAACGTATCTTTTTCTACCATAAAACCAGTTTGTGCAACAATTCTTGCAACTCGATATACACGAAGTGGGTCTTCCTTAAAATGCTTCGTTGTTGCTCGAATCATTTTATTTTTAATATCTTTTTGTCCATTAAAAGGGTCAATTATCTCCCCTGTTACTACATCTTTTGCCATTGCATTAATCGTAATATCTCTTCTTGCCAAGTCTTCTTCTATTGTGATTTCTTCACCAATTTCGATATCAAATTTTTTATGTCCGAGTTCCACTTTTTTGTTCTTTTCGTGCAAGAGCAAATTGAGCATGTTCCATTTCAAATACTTCGAAACTTTTTCCTAATATTTTTGCTTTCGGAAATAATTTTAAAAATGTCTCTTTTGAAATTCCTGTAACACAATAGTCTGTATCATAAACTGGTTTTCCAATAAATTCATCACGAACCGCTCCACCTACCAAATACAAAGTCCCGCCATTTTTTTTGATTGTTTTTGCAATTTCAATTATCTCCATAAAATTTCTCCTTTTTCTTATATGTATTGTATACCATTTAATGTAAATTATCAATTGTTTAAATTAATAAAAACTGACCATTTCGTATCAAATTTTTTCTTGACATACTCTGTTTTTAAGCATATACTTGTTTTAGATTTTATATACATTTAACATGTTTTAAAAATATAGAATAAAGGAGGTTTTTAGTAGATGAAAGACTTAATTGAAATTAGATGGCATGGTAGAGGTGGTCAAGGTGCTAAAACGGCTTCGTTGTTACTTGCAGATGCAGCATTTAATACTGGAAAATTTATTCAAGGTTTTCCTGAATATGGTCCAGAAAGAATGGGGGCTCCTATTACTGCCTATAATCGAATTAGTAATTGTCCTATTACAATTCATAGTAATATTTATGAACCAGATTATGTTGTGGTTGTTGATGATACACTTCTTGAATCGGTTCCTGTTACATCAGGTTTGAAAGAAGATGGTGCTATTATTATTAATACGACAAAAGATGCCGATTATTTAAAAAAGGTATTAAACGGATATCATGGAAATATTTATACCATTGATGCAAGAAAAGTATCCATGGAGACTCTTGGAAAATATTTTCCAAACACCCCAATGCTTGCAGCGATTGTAAAGGTTAGTGGTGTTATGACAGACCAAGAATTATTAGATGATATGAAGGGTTCTTTTAAACATAAATTTGCAAAGAAACCAGAGGTCATTGAACCAAATATGAAAGCATTAGAAATTGCTTTACAAGAAGTTCATAAGGTTCAATAAGAAAGGAGAAAATTATGTCAGAATGTAAAATAAATAAAGATACCCCATGGCAAGAATTAACCATTGGTGGAAATATTTATGAAGCAGGAAATGCAATGGAGTTTAAAACAGGTGATTGGAGAAGTGTAAAACCTGTATTTTTAAGCGATAAATGTAAACAATGTGGTCTTTGTTTTCCGGTATGTCCAGATAATGCGATTCCTGTTAATAAAGAGCAAAAAAGAGAAGATTTTAATTACGATTACTGTAAAGGATGTGGCGTATGTTCAAAAGTATGTCCTTTCGGTGCTATCGAAATGAAAGAGGAGGGTGATGAATAATGAGTATTCGTGAACGTTTAAGTGGTAATGAGGCGGCAGCCATTGCCATGAAACAAATTAACCCAGATGTTGTAGCGGCTTTTCCAATTACTCCATCTACTGAAATCCCTCAATATTTTTCTACTTTTGTAAATAACGGTGCTGTTGATACCGAATTTGTTGCAGTAGAAAGTGAACACAGTGCTATGAGTGCTTGTGTTGGTGCCCAAGCAGCTGGAGGAAGAGCAATGACTGCAACTTCTGCAAATGGTTTATCTTATATGTGGGAAATGATTTATATTGCTTCTAGTATGAGACTTCCTATTGTTATGAGCTTAGTAAACCGTGCTGTATCTGGTCCATTAAATATTCATAATGACCATTCTGATGCTATGGGGGTTCGTGATGCTGGTTGGATTATGCTATTTTCAGAAAATAACCAAGAAGCATATGATAATTTAGTAATGGCTCATAGAATTGCAGAACATAAAGATGTATTACTTCCTTTAATGGTATGTCAAGATGGATTTATTACTTCTCATTCCATTGAAAATATTGAATTAATTGAAGATGATAAAGTAAAAGAGTTTGTAGGAACATACAAACCAGAACATTATTTATTAAACCAAAAAGAACCAATTGCAATGGGACCATTAGATTTACAAAGCTATTTATTTGAACATAAAAAACAACAAGCAGATGCTATGTGTAAAGCAAAACAAGTGATTTTAGAAGTTGCTTCTGATTTTGAAAAAATGACAGGAAGAAAATATTCTTTCTTTGAAGAATACAAATTAGATGATGCAGAAATTGCTGTTGTTTGTATGAACTCAACTGCAGGAACCACAAAATTTGTTGTTGATGAGTTACGTGCTAAAGGTATAAAAGCAGGACTTTTAAAATTAAGAGTATTTCGTCCTTTCCCTGCAGAAGAAATTGCAAAAGCATTATCTCATGTAAAGGCAGTTGCTGTTTTTGATAAAGCAGATTCTCTAAACGCTGCAGGTGGTGCTTTATATACAGATGTTACATCTGCTATGTATGTCAATAGTACCAAAGTACCATGTGTAAACTATATTTATGGTATTGGTGGTAGAGATACCAAAGCAAATGATATTGAAGCAGTATTTAATGATTTACAAGAAATTGTAAAAACAGGTGATATTCAAAATCCATATCGTTATATGGGATTAAGAGGTTAGAAAGGAGGAATTGTTATGGCATATAATTTAAAAGAAGTGGTTGCAAATAAACCATCAAGATTTACATCAGGTCATAGAATGTGTGCTGGTTGTGGTGCCCCTCCAGTTGCTAGAATGATTTTAAGAGCACTAAAAGAAGAAGATCATGCTGTTATTGCTGGTGCAACCGGAGGTATGGAGGTTTCTACTTTTATTTATCCATATACTGCATGGACTGATTCTTTTGTTCATACTGCATTTGAAAATGCTGCTGCTACCTTATCTGGAGCAGAGGCTTGTTATCAATCCATGAAAAAACAAGGAAAATTACCAGAAGATTCTCATACTAAATTTATCGCATTTGGTGGAGATGGCGGAACTTATGATATTGGGTTACAATCTCTTTCAGGAGCAATGGAAAGAGGTCATGACATGGTATATGTATGTTATGATAATGGAGCTTATATGAATACTGGTATTCAACGTTCTAGTGCAACACCAAAATTTGCAGATACAACAACAACCCCTGCAGGAAGTATTATCCCTGGTAAAATGCAACCTAGAAAAGATTTAGCGAAAATCATGGTTGGTCATCACTTACCTTATGTTGCACAAACCATTGCATTAAATAATTTTAAAGATTTGTATGAAAAAGCAGAAAAAGCGATTTATACAGAAGGTCCATGTTTTATAAATGTACTTGCACCATGCCCAAGAGGATGGGGATATGCAACAGAAGATTTAATGAAAATTAATAAACTTGCTGTTGAAACTTGCTATTGGCCTTTATATGAAGTAATTGATGGTAAATATAAAGTAAATTATAAACCTGCTAAAAAATTACCAATTGAGGAATTCTTAAAACCACAAAAACGTTTTAAACATATGTTTAAAGCAGGAAATGAATGGATGATTGAAGAATTCCAAAAAGAAGTAGATGCAAGATGGCAAGAACTTCTTGATTTAGAAGAAATCGCAAATAAAGAATAAAAAATAAAGAGGGTGACCTCTTTATTTTTTTATTCTTTATAATCATATTGCTTTATTTTAATAGCAAAATATGTAAGGATAATTCCAAAAGCAGCACAAGTTATTATTATTTTTAAATTTTCTCCTGTTTGAGGAAGTCTATCTGGTAATTTTTCCTCTTGTTTTATTGTATTTTTACCATCTTGTATTGTATTTTTTATCTCATTACTTATTTCATTGCTTATCTCATTACTTATTTCATTACTTATTTCATTATTCATTTGATTATTATTATCGTTTTCTTCCTTGTTTGGTAATGGTTCATTGGTAAATATCACTTCTATTTCTTCTTTTGTCGTCACATCTATGGTTTTTCCATCGTTTGTTACTTGAAAAGTAATCATTTGCGTATTTTCTTTATAACCAGATGGTGGCAAGGTTTGTTTTATCGTATAAGTTCCTTCTTGCAATCCAACCAATCGATACTCCCCTTCTGAATTTGATTCTCCTGTCATTACTACATTTCCGTTACTGTCCTTTAGTTCAAAACTTGCTCCTCTTAATGGTTCTTTTTCTTGATTTATTACTTTTACTAAAGTTACATAGTTTTCTATTTCTAGTTCAAATTTTTCAAATATAATTTTACTTAAGATTTTACAATCATGTTGCAAATAAGATGCGATTAATCCAAAACTATCTCCTACATGTTTATTCCCATCTAGATTAATATGGATATTTTGACTATTATCCGTTATATCAATATAAGTTGGTGTAGCTTCAACAATAACATTATGAATTCCAGATGCATTTTTAGGCATTGTTCCTACTAGTTCTCCATAATTGCTTACTTTCATATTCTTTTGTGTTTTAAATTGTTCTAAATCAATATTATCAATTCGATAAATGTCTATTGTTTTTTGTGCATATAATAACACATATCCAGATATTTTATTATCTTTTATGGTAGAATTGATTAAGAAACCCGCTCCTTCTAATGTATGGTAAGATGCCGCTTTCTCATCAACTGTAATTCTAAATGTTTTTTTCCCCATATATGCAAATTCTTTATATAAAAAATCTTTATAAGAATTTTGTCCATATCCATAGAAAGTAATACTATTATTTCCCATTTGAATATGTTCTCCATTATAAGCCTTATCATTTGTTGTTGTTCTAGTATGCCAGTCCCAATAATTTTTATCAAATACCTCTTCTATAACATAACTTTCTTTTTTACTATTATTGGTAGCTTGTACATTTCCTATTATTGAAATAAGCAAAAATATAATTGTCATCATTATTGATAATTTTTTAACTTTACTTCTTAGTATCATTTTTTTCATATTCTTCTCCTATTTTAGAATTTACCTTTTTATTATACTACATATTTTTTAATCTTGTATTACGTTTATATTACTTTTATATTACTTCTAATTTAAGTTTATTGTATATTTACACATAAAATATGAACCCCAATTATTAAACTTTTTTGTCTAATAATTGAGGTTCACTTCAAAAGCTACTCACTTATTCTTTATTTTTCTTCTTTCTTTGCTTCTGTCGACTTTTCTTCTTTTGCTACCTCTTTTTTAACTTCAACTGTTTTTTCTTCTTTTGTCACTTCTTTTTTTGTTTCAG
>CANAZY010000023.1 GCA_947365805.1 uncultured Clostridium sp.
TAAAATTTTGGATTTATTCCACTTCTTATCCATTTGGTATATAAGGTTATTCTACGAAATTTTATGAAGTAACATTTGTGTGGAATGTTGCACCAAGCTTTTTAATTTAATAGGATATTCGGAGAACTATCAAATAAAAAAAGACATGGTAAAAATACCATGTCTTTTTAAGTATTTACTTTTTTATTAGCAGCATCCTCTTCCGCATCCACATCCACAGTTTGTGAATAATAATAAGAATATGATGATAAAGAATAAAATTTCACTGTCGCCACATCCTCCAAAAAGTCCACCTAAACATCCGTTGTTATTGTTGCAACAACATCCACAATTTCTTGATTCGTCCATTGTTTTTTCCCTCCTTGTTTTTGTTTATATGATATAGTATGAAAGTTTTAAAATTTGTGTTACAATATAGATAGAAATTTTTAATAAGAGGTATAAAATAAATGAATAAAATAGAATTATTAGCACCAGTAGGTGATTTTGAGTGTTTAAAGGCTGCTGTTCAAAATGGCGCAGATGCTGTTTATTTAGGAGCATCTAGTTTCAGTGCTAGAGCTTCTGCAAAAAACTTTGATTTTAATGAATTAAAAGAAGCTATTGGTTATGCCCATTTACGAGGTGTAAAAGTACATTTAGCCTTAAACACATTAATTAAAAACAGTGAATTTGATGATGCCCTATTTCTTGCAAAAGAAGCATACAAAATGGGAGTTGATGCTCTTATTGTGCAAGATTATGGTTTATGCTCTATGCTATTACAATATCTTCCAGACCTTCCACTTCATGCAAGTACTCAAATGAGTATTCATAATTTAGATGGTGCCATGCAAGCAGAAAGTTTAGGTTTTTCAAGGGTTGTACTTTCCAGAGAAACCTCTCTTACAAGTATCGAATTTATTAAAAACCATAGTAACATTGAACTAGAAGTGTTTATTCATGGTGCTCTTTGTATTTCGTATTCTGGGCAATGTCTTCTTTCTAGTATGATTGGCGGGCGTTCTCGGAAACCGTGGAAAATGCGCACAAGCTTGTAGACTTCCTTATGAATTAGTCGTTACATCAGATAAAGAAATTTCTATGGATAAAGGATATTTGTTAAGTCCAAAGGATTTATGTGGGCTTTCTTCCCTTCCAGAACTAATTCGTATTGGTGTTTCTTCCCTAAAAATTGAAGGAAGAATGAAAACACCAGAATATGTAGCAACTGTTACTAGAATTTATCGAAAATATATTGACCTTGTTTACTCCAATCAAGATTTTGTAATTGATGAACAAGATGAAAAGGATTTATTACAGGTATTTAATCGTGGTGGTTTTTCAGAAGGTCACCTTAACCAAGACCCCAATAAAGATTTAATCTTTAAAGAAAAACCAAATAATATGGGAATTTATATTGGAAATGTTGCAAATTATAACCATACCAAAGGACATATTACTTTAAATTTGAATGATAATTTAACCATTGGTGATACCATTAGTTTTGAAAATGAAGAAACCAAATATCGAATTTCTGAATTAATGATGGGCAAAAATAACATCGACTATGCAACACAAGGTCTTCTTGTAACGATTGGTAGAATGAAAGGAAATATTCATCCTGGTGATAAGATTTATAAATTAGAAAGTAAAACCTTATCAGCAAAAGCAAAAAATTCCTATCAAGGAGAAAATAAAAAACAACCTTTATCTTGTACCATTACAATACAAAAAGATACTCCTATTACTGTACAAGTTACAAATAAAGATGCTATCGCTGTTACTATTACGTCTACGATTGTTCCAGAACAAGCATTAAATAATCCTATTACAAAAGAACGTATCATTACTCAATTTTCAAAAACTGGTAATTCTCCTTTTGAGTTTAAAACATTTGATATTACATTAGATGATGATTTGTATTTAAATATTAGCGATTTAAATGAATTGCGTCGTACTTGTTTGGAGAAAATGTCATCTTCTATTATGAATACTTATAAAAGACTTATCCCAGTAAATACACCAAACTATGCTATACTCCCTGTTACAGCAAATGCTACTACAAAAAAGCACATATCGCTTTTATTAAATACATTAGATGTTAACACCAATTATTCAGAATTAGAAGAAATAACCCGTATTTATATCCCTTTACGTTATTTTGCAATACCTGAATATGCTAACATCATCAAAAGTATTACAAACCAGTTTGATACTTACATTTATATGCCAACCATCATTCGCTCAAACTATAAGAATGTACTTATTACCAATATTGACCATGCATTAGAAGAATACCCTATAAAAGGATTTGTCCTTTCTAATTTAGGAACCTTTTCTATGCTTGAAAAATATAAAAACAATTATGAATTTATTGGAAATTACACTTTAAATGTGTTTAACAATGTATCAATGGAAAACTATGCAAAACTAGGCTTATCTCAAATTACCTTATCTCCAGAATTAAACAGGCAAGATATGATGAATATGAGACAAATTGATGGTGTAAAAACAGAATTAATCGTATATGGAAATACACCCGTTATGACACTTGGTTATTGTGTTTTAGGAAAATCCAATAAATGCTACCCAAACTGTAAATCCTTATGTAAAAGCAAACACAATTATTACTTAAAAGACCGATTAGGGCTTTACTTTCGAGTATTACCAGATAACTTACAAACAATTAACACGATTTACAACAGTAAAATTACATCATTAGATTATTCTGGTCTTCCAATCGACTCTGTTCGAATTGATATTTTAGATGAAAATCTATTTGAAATTAACCACATTATCGAAACCGTAAAAAGCGAAAAACGATTTGAAGGAAAAGATTATACCAATGCTAACTTTATAAGAGAAGTATAAACGATACAAATATGCTATTAAGAAGCCCCCTTGTTAAAGGGGCTTTTTTGCATATTCTTCGAAGATTTTAATTGTTAAATTAATGTAATAATTTTGACAGCTTTATGCAAACATGTTATACTGTTAGTATCTGAAGCACTGACTTCTAAGCACATATTCTATTAGGTGTAATGTTTATGTGCGTAAATGTGTACACGCTTTCATAAAAAGGAGTTTTTGTATGAAAAAAGAGACAACTATTGATTTAGCAAAATTAAAAGAAGCACGGAAAACAATTTCTTCTATGCAGCAGCAGTTCAGCGAAATGGTAGTAGAGACGATTAATAATCTTGATTTTCTCTCATGCAGTTACTCAGATACTCTGGGATACTTTTTTTCACAGATAAAAGTGTCTGAATTCTCTGTCGACTTAGAGATTAAAGTATCTGCTACTCACTATCATCGTGAAAAGACTGGGTACAGAAATGTTACAGAATTGAGAGAAATAGAGTTTGATTGTCCTACCCTAGGTTTCTATAGCATAGTTATTAGTAGAAAACATATAGGACAATTGAATCTTTATTGCAATTCCATGCCTCTTCCCTCTCATTATACCTTTAATGGGCGGAAATTAACAACGACAAATGGAAAGAGAATCTCATGAGGGATTCTCTTTCCATTTATTCTATTCTCCTTTTGTTGTGTTTATTTTCAATAATTTAAATAATTCTACAATGACAATTGGTGCGAATACTAGGCATATTACTTCTAGTATATTTTCTACTGGTAATGCCCAAATGCTGAATATTTGTCTTAAGGCTGGTATTAATAATATAGTAAGCATTAATGCTGCAGAAATGGCAATTGCCCCTAGTAAGGTTTTATTATTGAATGGTTTTGTTTTGAAGATTGAGCTTTTGTTGTCTCTTATATTAAATACGTGTACTAGTTGTGATAGTGCTAAAACTGAAAATGCCATTGTTTGACCAATTTCAATTTTTACATGTTCTACATATTCCGGTGTTCCTTCAATATTTGGAGTGCTAAGTCCTATTAAAAAAGCAATTAATGTTAAACTTCCAATCATAATTCCTTGGTAAATAACTCGCCATACCATTCCTTTTGTAAAGATTCCGGATTTTGTTTTCTTTGGTTTTCGGTTCATAATATCTCTATTGGCTGGGTCAAATGCTAATGCTAGAGCTGGAAGAGCATCGGTTACTAGGTTAATCCATAAAATATGGATAGGAAGTAATGGTTCTAATGCACTTATATTGGTAATTCCAAACCATTTAGCAAGAAGTGGTGTTAATAGAATTGCTACAAATAGTACGATAATTTCTCCTACATTACTTGATAATAAATATTGAATTGCCTTTAGAATATTATCATAAATACGTCTTCCCTCTTCTACTGCTGATACTACTGTTGCAAAATTATCATCTGTTAAAATAACATCTGCTGCTTCTTTTGCAACATCGGTTCCAACCATTCCCATTGCACAACCAATATCTGCTGTTTTTAATGCTGGTGCATCATTTACACCATCTCCTGTCATGGCAACAATTTCACCTTGTGCTTTCCATGCTTTTACAATACGTACTTTATGTTCTGGTGAAACCCTAGCATATACCGAGTAATCTCTGATGTTCTTTGTAAGTTCTTCATCTGACATTTCCTCTAGTTCGGCACCTGTTAATGCCTCTTCTTCATTTTCTAAAATTCCTAATGCTTTTGCAATGGCAATTGCTGTTATCTTATGGTCTCCTGTTATCATAACAGTTTTAATTCCTGCTGTTTTACATTTTTCCACAGCTAAACGTGCTTCTTCACGTGGTGGATCAATCATTCCTACCATACCAATAAAGATTAAATCACTTTCAATGGTTTTCATTTCTTCTTTATTTGGCATATGGTCTAATTCTTTATATGCCATAGCAAGTACTCTTAAAGCATCACTCGCCATTTCCATATTATGTGTTACAATTTCTTTTTTAAACGCTTCTAAATCTTCTTTAATTTCTCCTCTTAATTGATATTTGGTTGAACAAGCAAGTAATTCATCTACTCCACCTTTTGTATATACGATATACTTATCTTCAAGCTTATGAACTGTTGTCATTAATTTTCGGTCTGAATCAAATGGTATTTCTTCTACACGTGGCATTTGTTCAAAAATAGAAGGTTCAAAATCTAATTTAAATGCCATATCAACTAATGCTGTTTCTGTTGGGTCTCCTTTTAGGCTTAAATCTGTATCAATCTTAGTGTCATTACAAAGCATACTAGAAAGGACTAATAATCTTGCTTCTTCATTGATATTTCCAACATCTTCTAAATTGATAGTGGTATTATTATAATATACTCTTTTTACGGTCATTTTATTTTGGGTTAGTGTTCCTGTTTTATCGGAACAAATAACGGTTGCACTTCCTAAGGTTTCTACTGCTGGTAATTTTTTAACAATTGCATTTTTCTTTACCATTTTTTGCACACCAATAGCAAGAACAATTGTTGATACTGCAACTAATCCTTCTGGAATGGCTGCAACTGCTAAACTTACTGCTGTCATAAACATGTGTATTGGTTCTTTTCCATAGAAAAGCCCAATTCCAAATATGATAGCACATATTGCAAGTGCTGCAATTCCTAAGGTTTTTCCTAAGGTGTTTAGCTTTTCTTGTAATGGTGTTGTGGTTTCTTCGGTATTATCTAACATACTTGCAATTTTACCAACTTCGGTATTCATACCAGTACTAACAACAATTCCTTTTCCTCTTCCATAGGTAACTAAACTAGATGAAAATAGCATATTGGTTCTGTCCCCAATTCCTACTTTTTCATCTTTGATTGCTTCTACTTGTTTTTCAACTGGAACCGATTCTCCTGTTAATGCAGATTCTTGTGATTTTAAATTTACTGCTTCAATAATTCTTAAATCTGCTGGAATGTAATCTCCTGTTTCTAATACGACAATATCTCCTGGTACTAATAGTCTTGATGGAATAACCTCTAATTTTCCATTTCTCATTACTTTTGATGCATGGTCACTTAATTTTTGCAAAGCTTCTAGCGATTTTTCCGCTTTTGATTCTTGTGCTACTCCTATAATGGCATTTAAAATAACAACCATTAAGATAATAATTGTATCGGTAATTCCCTCTCCTTCGGATATACCAACAAAACCAGATACAATTGCCGCAATAATTAGAACAATAATTGTAAAGTCTTTAAATTGCTCTAAAAACTTTTGAAATAAAGACTTTTTCTTTTTTGCTCGTAATTCATTAAAGCCATACTCTTCTTGTTGTTTTGTCACTTGTTCACTCGTTAATCCATTGTCTAAATCTGTCTTAAGTGCAGTTTTGGTTTCTTCGACTGTTTTTGAAAACCAACTTTTCTCCATAATTCTTCTCTCCTTTTCTTTTTTATTTTTGCTTGCTTTTCCTAAATTATACAAAAATGGCAAGGCTTTTAAATAAATTTTTCAATTTTAAAAAATTTATCTAAAAGTCTTGCCTACTTATTTTAATAAGCTTGTTAACCAGATATTTCTATCGCGTCTGTTGATTAACAATCATATGGCTACTCCCTTTTAATATTTACTATTTATCTTGTTTCTTATTCTATCATTGTATGAAAAAGTTTGCAAGATATTTCGTACTTTTTTGTTATTTTTATATGTTATTATAAATAGACAATCCTTCAAAAACTAATATAGTTAAGTTTGGGTGAGCTACTTGATAATTATTTTGAGTCTAATTTATATTCCTTCTTTAAATCCTCTACTATTTCAGAAAATTTTTGTTGTCCTGCTGCTTTTATATAGATTAAATCCCCATTATTAATATTTTTCTTCAATTCTTCTATTAAGTTTTCCTTTGTTTTAAATTTTTTTATTTTCTTTTCTTCTAAATGTTTTAGTGCTCCCCTAAATATGTGTTTTGTAAATTCTCCATTTAAATATAAATAATCAAAATCTAGATTTCCAAATAAGTCACCTAATTCTTCATGTATTCTTGGTGCTTCATCACCTAGAGCTGCCATTTTTCCTAAAACAGCAATCTTTCTTTTACTTTCCATCTTATTTGCAATCTCAAGACCTGATTTTACTGATTCATAACTTGAGCTATATGAATCATTTATTAAGGTAATTTCATTCTCTTTATTTTTCCAAACCTTAAATCTGCCATCAATTGCTTGATAATTCATGATTCCTTTTACAATATTTCCATAACCTATTTGATAAATTTCTGCAATCTTAATTGCTAATATAATATCGGTAATATGATGTTTTCCATAAAGGTTTAAATTAAACTCCGTTTCCTTTCCATATATGGCGGTTTTAAACCTTAGTTGTCCATCTTTTTCTATTATATCAAACGCTTCATTTATACTGTATTTTTTAACTTTGTAATCTTTGGTATCTTTTAAATTTTTTAAGTACTCATCATCCCCATTGATAAACAATAGCTTTTTATCTTTTATAAATTCTGTAATATGTATTTTTTCGCTTATTATTCCTTCTTTGGTTTTAAACTTATTTAAATGAGCAGTTCCTATATTATTAATGACTGCTATCGATGGTTGTACTAGTTTTGATAAATAATGCATACTTCCTGGCCTTGCTGTTCCTAGTTCAAATACTCCCATCTCATAATTTTCAAATACCATCATATCGGTAGAAATAAACTCTCTTGTATTATTATTACTATTATTGAAATCGTGTAAAACCGCTTTTTCTGTTTCTAATATGTTAGATATTAAACTACAAATCCCCGTCTTTCCCACACTTCCTGTTACAGCAATAATTTCTTTATCTATGTTTTGTTTTCTAATTTGTAGTCCTAAATTATATATCGTTTCATTAGCATTTTCTACTGCTATTATACAAATATTTGAGTTTATCATTAATGCCTCATTTATAATTTCTTTATATTGATTAGAACCCTTTTCTAGGAAAAAACCAATTCCTCCATTTCTAACAGAATCTATAATATAGATTTCACGGTTTACGTTTTTAAAAGTAATTGGTACATAAAATTCATTTTTGATATGACTTTTACTCCCACATCTATATATTGAAATTACAGTATCTGGATTACCATTTATCATCTTTCCATTGGTCTGTTTTTCTAGTTCTTTTAATGTAAACATGATATTCCTCCTATTCCTATTTTTCTCATTATATCATAAACAAAAAAAACTTTGGTATATATTACCAAAGTTTAAATTTTATATGGCAGGGGTACTAAGACTCGAACTCAGACTTGTGGTTTTGGAGACCATCGTGCTAACCATTGACACTATACCCCTATGTGATTTGCAAATACTATCTTAGCATAAAATAGTTCTCGTTGCAAGTGTTTTTTTGAATTTTAAGTGAAAAGTGTGAAGAGTTAAAAGTACAGAACTTGCCTATTAAGTTTGTTCTTTTTGTTTGGTCAAATACTTTTCACTCTTCACTTTTCGTTCTTCTCTCTTGCCGTAAGGCAAGTTCTGGTGGAGGCGAGGAGAGTCGAACTCCTGTCCAATAATCCTTTCATATCAGTTTCTCCGAGTGCAGTTTGTTATTTTATTTCCTAATCAAATTCATTAACAAACAAACGGATTTGATTAGTAGCTTCTTATTACCCACTATTTTTGAAGCAAAAAATAGCTTTGTTTCCTACTAATTTGACACCTTTTATAAGCCGTAGGCCTCTTATAAAAGATGTAGCCGCACCTAGGCAGCTAATGCTACTTCGTTATTTCTAGCGTTTATATTTAATTTCTCGTTTTTTTAAGTGGGTCATACGAGAATCCACTACTCGCTACTGGTACTGCTAGATTACTGTCGAAACCAATTACGCCCCCATATAAAAACTTAAAAGCTCATATTTCATTATACAATACTTCTGTCTTTTTTACAAGCAGTTTTTCTTGACTTTTCTTTTTTCTTATTTTATAATACCTTTTAGTATTAATGGGGGAAATATTTTTGTTTTGGGCTACCTTTATTTTGATTGGAGGAAATCGATATGAATCGTAGCTTTCTTAAACCCTTTTTCATTTATTTTATGATAATTCTTTTATTTTGTGTCTTATTTATTCCTGTTTATTCTGCCTATCCAGAAGTTTTTACAACTACATCTGATTTTATCACATTTGATCCATCATTAGAATTTATTTGGCCAATTCCAGAATACACAAAAATCACTTCTTATTATGGAAAAAGAACTTCTCCTACTGTACGGAGCTTCTACCTTTCATAAGGGAATTGACATTGGTGCACCAGAAGGAACAAAATTGTATGCCATTTGTGATGGAGAAATTACTTTTACCGACTTTTTAGGTGGTGGTGGTTATACCATTACCTTATCCAAAGATGATATGAAAATCACTTATTGTCATGTTTCTCCTAATTTTTTAGTATCTGTTGGTGATTTTGTAAAAAAGGGCCAACATATTGCAAATGTTGGTCCTAAAAATGTATATGGTATACCAAATAATCCTTATAAAGATAAAAATGGAAATCCTACAAATGGTGCTACTACTGGATGTCATCTTCATTTGGGAGTTCGTGTTGATAATAAATATATCAACCCTTTATCATTATTTTCAGATGTAAATTAAAAAGAGAGGTTACCCTCTCTTTTTCTTACATATCATCATCTTCTTGTGCTTGTTCTTCTTCATCCTCTTCTATTTCTTCCTCATGTCCACATCCTCCACAAGAACCACAATGTCCACTACACTCTTCTTCACCTTCTTGGTTCCAGTCAAGTTCAATTGTGTTATGGCATTCTGGACATTCTACTTCTTTTACATCACTACCAATATCAGATACAAATTCATGGTTACAGTATGGACATACAATTTCAAAATCGTAGTCTTCTTCCCCAACAAATAATTCTCTTTCCATATTACTAATTGCTTTTTCAATTTCTTGTTGTTTTTTATCTAAAACCCTTTGATTCTCTACTACTTGATTGACTCTTCTTTCACTTAAGTCCATTACTTTATCTAGCTCGTTCATATATAACATAGAAATATCTAAAATTTGTTGTTTGATAAAGTTTAGTTCCTCTTCGTCTGTAATTCTTTCCTCAATTTTTGCTAGAATTGCATTAAATTCTTCTCGTAGTTTTGACATAATTTTGTCTCTTCCTCTCTTTAATTAAACTCTCTCCATGTATTCACCAGTTCTAGTATCAATTTTGATAACATCACCAATATTGATAAATAATGGTACACTAATTTCATATCCATTTTCAAGTGTTGCTGGTTTTCCAGATGTTGTTGTTGTATTACCACTAAATCCTGGTTCTGTATAACTAACTTCTAGTTCTACAAACATTGGTGGTTCAACAGCAAATACATTTCCCTTAAAAGATAGAATTTTTACACTCATATTTTCTTTAATGAATTTTAAGCTATCTCCTAATTGTTCTTTGTTTAATGGGATTTGTTCATAAGATTCATTATCCATGAAGTAATATAAATCTCCATCATTATATAAATATTGCATTTCTCTTTTTTCGATTTCTGCTCCAGGATATTTTTCAGATGGGTTAAATGTTTTTTCTAATACGGATCCTGATATTACATTTTTTAATTTTGTTCTAACAAAGGCTGCTCCTTTTCCTGGTTTTACGTGTTGAAATTCAACTACCTTATATACGTTTCCGTCCATTTCAAATGTTGTTCCATTTCTAAAATCTCCTGCCATATATACTTCTGCCATTTTATTTCCTCCTTATTATTTCAATTCTTTTCTATTTTATACTAATTCTATTAGAAAATCAAGGGGTTTGAATGATTTTCTACGATTCCCTATTTTACAAGTGGACTATCATAACATTTTATTCTATTCTACTTGTTTTTCTTAATATCGTTAGCCTTGTATTATCACATAATCTTTTGTTGAAGTTGTTAATCGTTTTGCTCCTTGTTTGGTAATAACAATGGTATCTTCGATGCGAACACCAAATTTTCCTGGAATATAAATTCCTGGTTCATCGGTTATTACCATGTTTTCTTTTAATATCATATCTCCTACTCTTGAGCTTAAAATCGGCATTTCATGAACATCTAATCCAACTCCATGTCCTAATGCATGTACTAAATCAAAACGATTTACTTTAAAATCATTTTCTACCATTTTCGTTAAAATTCTAACATTAGCACCCTCATATAATTCTTTTAATGTTAATTCTTGGTTTTTTAAAACTAATTCATAAACTGGTTTTATATAATCTTGTACAAAGTCAACAAAAATAGTTCTTGTCATATCCGAGCAATATCCTTTATATTTGCACCCAAAATCAATGGTAATCACATCACCAGATGTAATCTTTCTTTCGGTTGGAACTGCATGTGGCATAGAAGAATTTGGTCCGTGAAGCAACAATCGTTTCAAAACTGGTTCCTTCTGCACCATGTGTTAGAAAATACTTTTCAATTTCCCATGCAATTTCTTTTTCTGTCATTCCCTTTTTGATAAAAGATTGTAAATAGGTAAAACAATCATCTGTTATTTTGCATGCCATTTCAATATTTTTAATTTCTTCTTCATCTTTTATCATTCTTTGTTTTTCTATGATATTTTCGGTCTCTACGAAATTATTAATTTTGTATTTTCTCATATATTCTTTATATTTTGCATAAGTTAAATGATTTTCTTCAAAACCAACGTTTTCACAAAATAAAAAGAAATTTTCATAATCTTCTTTGGATACATCCATTACATTTGTTACAATAATTTCATCATCAATGGTTAATGTCTGATTTACTTTTTCAATATAGCGTGCATCTGTAATATATACATTTTCTTTCCTGGTTAATAATAAAACTCCTTCTGCTTTTATTCCGTGTTAAATATTGAATATTAACTGGATTTGAGATAATCATTCCATCCATATTCATTCTTACAATTTTATCTCTTAACCATTTAATTTTTGCATTCATGTTTTATCCCCCTTTTTAGCAACATTTATATCCTGCCATACATTCCTAATGTAAATACTTGTAATAAAATTCCTACTAGTGTTCCAAATGGAACAAAAATTGTAATAATTGTAGCTAATACAATAAATGGACCAAAAGGAATATATTCATCTGTTTTTTTCTTTTTAGTAGTAATTAAAATAATACTAATAATGGCTCCTAGTAAAAATGCAATTAAGGAAATGACAATAATACCACTAAATCCAAAGTAAAGTCCTAATGCTCCCATTAATTTTACATCGCCAAATCCCATCGCTTCTTTTCCTGCAATAAGTCCTCCTATAAGAGTAATTAAAAGAAAAATTCCTGCTCCTGTAATCATTCCTAGTAGCATATCAATTGCAATGTTAATATTGGCAATTCCATAAACAAATGTTAATAATAATCCAATTTCAAACATTGTTAAATTTAAACGATTTGGGATAATTTGAAGACGATAATCAATAACAAATGCAGAAAGTAGCATTGGGATTAACACTGCAAATTTAATAAGCGGTAAATTTTGATAAAATTCTTTATGAATTCCACAAAAATACACCAGTGCAAGATAAGCTCCTATCATAGCAATTGTAATCCAATAATTCATTTTTACTGTTTTTACTGTTTTTAACACACCTTTTGAAAATAATCTCTTTTCTTCTGGTAATATTGTATTTGCTATATTTACAAGCCATCCTACAATTGCTGCAAGAATTGCTGCTCCTACATAGTATAGAATATGTACATCATTTATATACATCTTTTGTTATTCCCCTTTCATTCTTTTGTTTTTTTCTTCATATTTCTTTTTGATATAGTTTTCAATTGGTCTTTTAATAAGAGTAATGAAAATATCTTTTTCTTCAATTGGTTCTACCAAAATGGAATACATACCAGTTCGATTTGCTCCTAATATATCTGTAAAAATTTGATCTCCTACCACGGCTACTTTTTCTGGTTCTATTTGCATAATCGTACAAGCTTTTCTTAAGCCTCGTTTTAGTGGTTTTTTTGCAAAATAGATATAAGGTATATCTAACTTATTTGCTACCATTTCTACTTTTTCTTTTTTATTACTATTCGAAGCAATGCAAAACTTAATTCCTTGCTTTTTTAAATTTTCGCACCACTTCTGTACTCCTTCTGGCATATTTTTATAATAATCAATTAAGGTATTATCTACATCTAAAATAACGCCCAAAATGCCGTTTTCTTGTAACATTTGGTATGTAATTTCTTGTACTTTTTTTAAGTAAATCTTTGGGTATAAATTCATAATTCCTCCCGCTTAAGTCTTTTTTCTTTATTATCTTATCAATATCTATGATTTTTGTCAATTTATATGACGAACTTCTTTACAAACATTTTTCGTTATTATATAATTTGTTTGAAAAATTACAAAGGAGAAAAATGATGGAAAACGTAAAAAACACAAATAATATGTCATATAACATGAAAATCTTTCCTATTTATAAGGCTCTTTCTTGGGATACTTTATTTTATTATGCAATTGAATTTTTATTTTTAACAAGTATCAAGGGATTATCTGCTGCTCAAGTTTTGTTTGTAGATGCATTTTATCCTCTATTTAAATTTATACTAGAAATCCCTAGTAACATTATTGTTCATAAATTAGGAAAAAGAAGAGCATTAATTTTAGGTAACCTTTTTATTGTAGGTGATATTCTTTTACTAATTCTTGCAAATAATATTTATATGATTATTTTAGCCTGGTTTTTCTCTGCTTTTGGCTATGCACTAAAAGGATTAACCGAGACAAATTTACTTTACGATTCGATTCCAAAAGGTGATAAACGAGGTGATACTTTCGCTAAAATTGACGGTAGAGCAAGTTCTATTTATTATTACTTAGATGCTATTTCTGCCATCTCAACTGGATTTTTATTTGTTGTTAATGGTTATTTACCAATGGTATTATGCCTTATTATATGTATTATTTCACTACTTTTATCTTTTAATTTTAAAGATGTCGAAAGTACGACAGAAAATAATAATGATACCAAAAGCCCTTCTATGAAAGAAATTCTATCAGACTTGAAACAAGCAACCAAATTTATTGTAAAATCAAATCGTCTTAGAAGTTTAGTTATATTTGATGGATTTTTCTGTGCTTTTTTAGGGATGTATTCTACTTTAAGAAGTAGTATTTTAACCGATATTAACTTACCTGCACAATATTTTGGCTTAGTATATGCAGGACTCCAATTAATATCTGGCATTGCCTCTGCAAATCAAGCTAAGTTTCATAACCGATATCGTAATAGAACCTTAAGTATTTTTGCCACACGAACTACACTTTCTTTTATTATGGTTGGTTTATCCACTATGATTGGATTAAACTTTGGATTAACTTTAGAAATTATATTATTAATGATGGCAATACAATATGCTATAAAAGGTCCATACTATACCTTAATTAAACGATATTTAAATAACTTTACAACATCAGCAATGAGACCACAAATTTCATTAGTATGTGAACTTTTATACAGTATTTTAAGAGCTCTGTTGTGTTTTGTTTGTTCTGCTTTATTAGAAATAACAACAACATCCTATGTATATGTAATATTAGGTTGCATCTTTACTGTATTTTTCATTTTCTTATTAGATTATATGAAAGGTACAGTTGGATTAAAGCCAGAAGAATATAAAGAAAAAGAAATTAAATTTGAAGAAGTACATTAAAAAGAATGGAAATTCGGGGATTACTCTCCCCGAATTTCCATTCTTCTTTCTTTCCAATTCTCTCCCAGCCTGCTCAGAATTTGCCTCTTCAAATCTTTTAATTCTTCTTCCGATAATTGCTCTTGCAGATTTTCATCTGGAATAATAAAACACCTTTTTTCATCCACAAGACCAACATCAAGACTAGCAAAGCCTTTTTCTGTTTCAAACTGAACTGTAATTGAATCCACTTCGAATACTTTCATTTGTTTTCTCCTTTCTGCATACTGCAAAAAGAGTCTGTACAAGCACTCTTAGTTATTAAGATATTATTATTATAACATATTATGACCATTCGTGTAAATGCTCTAAAATTATTTACAAAATCGATGTTTTCCAATAGTTGTAACATATGGCCTTGACCAAATCCATTTATTTGTTGCTGTTGCTGGATTAAAGTAATAGATTGAACCATAAGATGGATCCCATCCATTTAACGCATCTTGTGCTGCTTTTCTCGCTGTACTATTTGGTGATAGATTAATTTGTCCATCATCTACTACATTAAATGCCCCTTTTTGATAAATAACTCCTGCAATCGTATTTGGAAAATTCGAATTCCTTACACGGTTTAATACGACGGCTGCAACTGCCACTTGTCCTGTATACGGCTCTCCTCTTGCTTCTCCATAAACAAGCCTTGAAAGAAGATTTAAATCACTTGAACTAGATGACGAACCACTTCCCCCACTAGAAGAAGAAAAAATCCCCATTGCTTCTAATGTTCTCTTTCCCGCAATTCCATCTACAACCAATCCATTTTTTCTTTGAAAATATTTAACAGCAGCAAGTGTCTGGCTTCCATAAATTCCATCCACATTTCCATTATAATATCCCCAACGTTTTAATTTTGTTTGAATTTGTGTAACTTCATTTCCTCTTGAACCATATTTTGATAAAGCTTGCACCATATTAGCACTAAAAATATTGTACAAAATAAAACATGTTAAAGCTAAACTGATACTAATAATTGCTACTTTATTTCGATTTACTGTTTTTATTATTTTACTCAAAAAATTCACCCTCTTTTCGAAATTATACTTTTTTAGTATGTTTTCCAAAATTGGATGAATTTATACAAAATATTTATTTAAAAAATCCCAACAATATTTCCTTCTTCATCAATATCGATACTCTCTGCTGCTGGAACTTTTGGTAGTCCTGGCATAGTAAAGATTTTTCCTGTTAAAACAACAATAAACTCTGCTCCTGTTTTTAAGCGAATTTCTTTTACATGAATCGTAAATGGTTTATCGCAAACTAAATTTGTAGGATCATCTGAGAAAGAATATTGTGTTTTTGCCATACAAACAGGGAAGTTACTGCATCCTAATTTTTCAATTTTAGCAATTTCTTCTTCTGCTTCTTCTGAGTATTCAACCCCTTCTGCTCCATATATATTTTTTGCTATTTTTTCGATTTTTGTTTTAATAGAATCTTCTAATTCATATGCATAATTTACAGTTGTTTCATTGTTTGTTAATTCTACAATTTTTGTTGCTAAATCAGCGGCTCCCTTTCCTCCATATTCCCATGCTTCTACTAAACTTAAGTTAATTCCTTGCTCTTCTAACTTTTGTTGTAATAATGCAATTTCTTTGTCACTATCATCAACAAATTTGTTAATAGCAACAATCACATTTAATCCTAATTTATTTTTAAGATTATCCACATGTTTTAATAAATTATGGGTTCCAAGTTCTAATGCTTCTAGGTTCTCTTTTCTGATTTCGTCTTTTTCTACTCCACCATGATATTTTAGTGCTTTCATAGTTGCAACAATTACAACCGCGTCTGGTTTTATACCTGCTTTACGGCATTTAATATCTACAAATTTTTCTGCACCTAAATCTGCACCAAATCCTGCCTCTGTTACTACATAATCAGAAAGTTTTAATGCCATCTTAGTTGCCTTAACACTGTTACATCCATGAGCAATATTGGCAAATGGTCCACCATGAATTAATGCTGGTGTATGTTCTAGGGTTTGTACTAAATTTGGTTTCATAGCATCTTTTAGTAAAACAGCTAGACTTCCTTCTGCTTTTAAATCTTTTGCATAAATCGGTTTTTCTTCTTTATTGTATCCAATTACAATATTTCCAATTCTTTTCTTTAAATCTTCTATATCTGAACTTAAGCATAAAATTGCCATAATTTCAGAAGCAACAGTAATATCAAATCCATCTTTTCTTGGAACAACACCTTTTTCACCAGAAAGACCACATTCAATACTACGAAGTTGTCTATCGTTTAAATCAACACAACGTCTCCATGTTACTGTTTCAAACCCTAATTCATTTCCAAAATAGATATGATTATCAATTAAAGCTGATAATAGATTATTAGCTGAAGTAATAGCATGAATATCTCCTGTAAAGTGTAAATTAATATCTTCCATTGGTGCAACTTGAGCATGTCCACCACCAGTGGCTCCTCCCTTTACACCAAATACTGGTCCTAGTGATGGCTCTCTTAATGCAAGCATTGCTTTTTTACCAATATAAGATAATCCATCTGCAAGCCCAATGGATATTGTCGTTTTTCCTTCTCCCAATGGTGTTGGATTAATTGCTGTTACTAATACTAATTTTCCGCTTTCATTGTTTGCAATTCTTTTCTCTAGTTCTTCTGATAATTTTGCTTTATATTTTCCATAGCATTCAATCTCGTCTTTTTCGATTCCTACTTTTTTTGCTACTTCTTCAATTGGTTTTAATGTTACACTTCTTGCAATTTCAATGTCTCCCATTTTCTTCTCTCCTTCATTCTTTATTTTATAATACCAATCCTGCTATAATTCCTATTAATGCTCCTACCAATACTTGTGTTGGCGTATGCCCTAATACTTCTACTAATCTTTCACCAACTTCTACTCCACTTAGTCCTGGGGTTTCTACTAACTTATTTAATAGTTTTGCTTGTTTTCCTGCCGCTCTTCTAATTCCTGCTGCATCATACATAACAATAAATGCAAAAATAACAGAAAGTGCAAATATTGGTGTTGTAACTCCTTCATATTTTCCAATTAGCGTTGCAAGTGATGTTACAACTGCTGAATGAGAACTAGGCATTCCTCCTGCTCCTAAAATTCGTTTAAAGTTAAATTTTTTGGTTGTTACTAAATCATAAATTACTTTAAATAATTGAATTCCAAACCACATTAGTAATGGAACGTATAAGAATTTAAATTCTGTCATATTCATTCTTTCTCCCCTTTTATACTTTCTAGCTTTCTACACTAAAATTTTCTTCTGAAACCTCTTCTCCATTTTTAATTAAAATGGAAATTCTTTTTTCTGCATCTTCTAAAATCTTACTACATGTTTTTGATAACTTCATTCCCTCTTCAAATTTTAATACTGATTGGTCTAAATTTAAATCTCCTTTTTCTAATTCTCCTGCAATTTGCTCTAATCCTTTCATTGCTTCTTCAAAGCTTATTGTATTTTGTTCTTCCAAAATTATTCCCTCCTTACATAATTTTTGCTTTTTTGTTTCCATCGATAAATCGTAAGTCTATTTCATCATCTTTTTCTAAATCATTTACAGACTTTACAATATGCCCTTCTTTTTGTGTAATACTATATCCTCTTGTTAAAGTCTTTAATGGGCTTAATGTGTCTAACTTCGATACTAATTTTATCATTTCATTTTTACTATCTTTATAAGAGTTTACCATATGATGTTGCATGTTTTTAACAATCATATCTAAACGAATGGCTTTTTCATTAATTTCTTGTAGCGGTTCTTTAAATACTCTTCTTGCCATACATTTTTCATATTGCAAACGCATTAGTTCTACTTTTTTCTTTAAGGCTAATTTATATCTTGTTTGATAGCCTTCAAGCTTTATTTTCAAGTCTGCTGTATCTGCTACTGCAAGTTCTGCTGCAGCAGATGGAGTTGGTGCTCTTAAGTCTGCTACAAAATCCGATATTGAAAAGTCAGTTTCATGCCCTACTGCTGAAATAATTGGGATTTGGGATGCAAAAATTGCTCTTGCAACTACTTCTTCATTAAACGGCCATAAATCTTCTAAAGAACCTCCCCCTCTTGCTAATATTAAAACATCTGCTAATTTTTTTTCATTCATATAGAAAATAGCATCTGCTATTTTTTCTCCTGCCCCTTCTCCTTGTACTGGAACTGGAAATAACCTAATATATACATTGGGATTTCTTCTTGTACTAACATTAATAATATCTCTTATAACAGAACCTGTTTGTGAAGTAAGGACTCCTACAACTTTCGGCATAAATGGGATTTTCTTTTTATGTTCTTCTGAAAATAACCCTTCTAATTCTAGTTTTCTTTTTAATTCTTCATATGCTTTATATAAGCTTCCCATGCCTTCTTCTTGCATTGCTTTACAGTATATTTGATAAACACCATCTCGTTCAAATACACTAACGGTACCAAACACCATCACTTTCATTCCGTCTTTTGGTACGAATTTTAAGTTCTGTGTAAACGATTTAAACATAATGCATTTAATTAAAGAATTATCATCTTTTAGAGTGAAATATAAATGTCCTGTATAATGATGTTTAAAATTAGAAATTTCACCTTTTACCAAAACATTATTTAAATATTCATCCCCTGCCACTTTTTCTTTTATGTATTTATTTAAATCGGTAACCGAAATTGGTTCAATATTCATATGCTTCCTCTTTTCTAATTTTGCAAATCATTTTTAACAATACTTGCTAAAATTCCATTAATAAATGATGCACTATTATCTTCCCCATATTTTTTAGCAAGTTCAATTACTTCATTAATAGCTACTTTAAAAGGGATTTTTTTATATAACATTTCATAAATGGCAAGTTTTAATAAAGAAAGGTCTACTTTAGAAAGTCTTTCTAATTTCCAATCTACTTTTAAATTACTAGAAATTTTTTCATTAATCTCTTCTTTGTTGGCTTCAATTCCAGACCATACATCCTTTATATATTCCGTTGTTTTTGTATCTGTTATTTCATTGTTTTCCAAATACAGTTCAATTTGCTCTTCATTATTTTCTTTTTGTATTTCCATACTATATAATAATTTAAAAGCTTCTTCTCTTGCTTGTGTTCTATTCATATAAGATTTCCTTTCTCCTTTTTGTTTTGTTTGAAACGGACCAATGTAAGCATCACATCCTATGCCGTTACATTCTATCGATTAGATTTTTTAGTTTTTCTTTTACTTCATATTTATTTCTTTGTACATAGTTTCCCACAAACATTCCAATTGCTACTAGTATAATTCCCACAATTAGGTCATAAAGGTGGGTAAATAAAATAACTAATGCTACAATGGCTCCAATGATAGCTCCAGCATTTTCACTTACAAATTTTTTAAATCCTTCCATCTTGTTATCCTCCTTACTCTTCTACACTTTCTTCTTTTGGAGCAATATTTCTAACTTTAATATTCACTTCTTTAATATCAATATCAATTGAATTTTTAATTACTTCTTTAATTTTTAGTTGTAGTCTATTGGATAAATCCTTGATAATCGCTTCTTGGGTCACAAATAACGTAACATCAATATTAATATTATTGTCACTTGTTAAAATTACTTTTGATGTAACATCTTGGGTATTTTCAAATCCTTTTACAACACCACTTACTAAATTTTGAATCGTATCTCTTGAAATTAATAATTTTCCATTTTCATTTTCGATTAAAATTCCATTATCGATATTTTTGTCCTTGTCCTTTTTGGAATCCGTTGAAAAGAATATGCCTTTAATTGAAAGTAAAATTAATGCTACTAATATTCCTAATGTAATATTACATGCAGTTTGATTATTCAATAATTCTTTCATATACATATTTACAACTTCTAAACGAATCCATCCAAATATCATAAAACACAAAAGTGTAGATAGGATTAATATGATACTTGAAAATAATACTAATGCTATTTTATCTAATACTTTCATTTTTGTTTCCTCCTACCCCTACAAATCTTATTCTTCTATTTTTTGTTCTGTTTGTTCTTCTTCTGGTTTTTCTGTACTTACTCCTTGTACATGAACATTAACTTCTAATACTTTTAATCCTGTCATAGCTTCTACTGCTTTTTTTACTCTATTTTGGATTTCGAAAGCAACATCTGGAATTCTTGTACCATATTCTACAATAATGTTAACATCAATTTTGGTTTCTTTTTCACCAACATCAACTTTAATTCCTTTGGATAAATTTTTCTTACCACTTAATACTTCAGAAATTCCCCCAGCAAATCCTCCTGCCATTCCTGCAACACCAGATACTTCTGATACAGCAACACCTGCAATAACAGCAACAACATCATCTGATATTTTTATTCCATTATTATCCCCTGTTTCTACTGAAACCTCTTTTACTTCCATTTCTTCATTTTCCATATTCTTTTCCTCCTTCAAAAGTAAAGTTTGTACTTTTCATTCTTTACTTTTCACTAAATTTTATAAAAAAATTGATATACTCTTAAGTTGCTACCTTAGTATATCAATTTTATAAAAATTTTACAATATTTTTAATTAATATTTCATGTTTTTTCTTTTGTCGCATTTTGGTTTTTTTGTTTTATTATACTTTTACATTTCAGGTCCAATAAAATAAATCCTTTTTAGTATCACTTTCTACATAATTTATTTTATATTTTTGATATTTCTATTGCATTTTCTATTTCTTCTATTTTCAATCCTGTTAGTTCTTCTATTTCTTTTATTTTCATTCCTTTTTGTAACATCATACTAACAACACTTTTTATTCCTTCTTTCATTCCTTTTTTCATGCCTTCTTTCATTCCTTTTTTCCTTGCTGCATTCATTTCCTTGTCTATCATGATTGATACATTTTCTAACATTTTTACATCTTCTCCTTCCATTTCTTTTGTTAGTTCTTCTATTTCTTTTATTTCCATTCCTTTTTGTAATATCATACCAACAGCACTTTTCATGCCTTCTTTCATCCCCTTTTTCCTTGCTGCATTCATTTCTTTGTCTATCATGATTGATACATTTTCTAACATTTTTACATCTTCTCCTTCCATTT
>CANAZY010000024.1 GCA_947365805.1 uncultured Clostridium sp.
TAATGTCTAAAAAATATTGATATCTTGGGAAATCCCCAGAATTAAAAACTCATACGATAGATTCAATAAATTTGCTTTTTTATGTAAAATATGATAAAATATAGTTAGAGATTTTTGTTACCCTCCAAGTAGTACAAGGAGGTAAATATGACAGGTTTACGGAGGAGAACTGCACAGCTGATTGATGATTTACATATGTTAGGTGTATTGGAGAAAAGTGATTCTATATGTTGGTCTAATACTGATGATTTGGGTATTGTTATATCAATACAATTGAATCCTAAAGAATTGACTGGCTCCATTGAAGGTCGCTTACATACTATACGGAAAGAGATTCAGGAAGAATTTCCAGAAGAAAATCTTTATTTTCTTCCTGACATAGAAAATGCAATAATCTGTAAGCTATGTAAAAAGGAGTAGGCACAAAGCTACTCCTTTTTATATAGCTTTGGATATATATGTAATTCAAAATTAGTTGGGTCAGAATTGCTTTTTATCGCTTTTTCTGTTTTTAAATATGTGACTTTTGCAACAATACTTTTTAATAAAATATTTTTATCTTCAGCAGTTTCTAGCCTATCATATAAGTCAATTACGTTTTTTAATCTTGTTATCATAGTTTCTTTCTCGTTTTGTAGTTCATTATTTTTATTTAGAAGTTCAGTATATTCTTTTAGTTTATTTTCTAAATTTTCAATGTTTTCTTTTATAGCTTTTGAACGATTTATAAATTCCTCTTTATTATAAATTCCATTTTCTAAAAAGTCATATATTTTATCAAGTTTGGTATTTTCCTTTTCTAAATCTTTTTTAGTAGAAACAATAGACTTTTCAATTAGTTTATTATTTTCAGTATTTGAATTATCTTTCATCTCATAATCCACTTTATAATTCTCAAGCCATATTTTTAATGCTTCAATTATTTTGTTTTCTACGATATAAAGTTTAGAACTTATATTATCACATTTTGAATTAGAACATATAAGGGTTGCAGGTTTATCAGCTTTTGTGTAAGGTCGCCTTTGCATAGGTTTACCACATTTTTCACAAAATACTAATCCAACTAATGGATTTTGAATTTGATTACTATGTTTTACTTTTGGTGTATTTTGTTTTCTTTTTTCTTGTACTAAATCCCAAGTTTTATAATCGATAATTGGTTCATGTAATCCATCATAAATTAGATAATCTTGATTACGAGGTCTACTAATGATAAGATGTCCATTTTTTGTTTTCTTTTTTTGTTTTCTTCTATTCCAAACAATTTTACCAATATATGTAGGATTTGAAAGAATATCTTTTACAGAAGAAATAGTCCACTCATTAGAAATTCTGGGCTTTAAATTCATATCGTTTAATTGTTTAACAATAGAATTTATAGTATTACCTTCAAATGTATATAATCTAAAAATTTCTTTCACAACAGGTGCTTCATTTTGATTAATTGATAAAGTATAGCCTTTTGCATCTTTTAGTTTTATTCTATCATATCCAAATGGAGCAATATTTCCTACAAACTTACCTTCAGAAACAGAAATTTCACGACCTCTTTGTAAACGCCTATTGATTGTTTTATATTCTCTCCTAGACATAAATAAGCCAAATTCAAAATATTCCTCATCAAATTCATTATCTGGGTCATAAGTTTTAACAGGTGTGATAATTTTTGTATGAGAATATTTAAAAGCTTTTGAGACTCTTCCCTGATCAGCAGTATCACCACGAGCAAGTCTTTCTACTTCAACAACCAAAACACCAGTCCACTTTTCATTTTCAACATCTTTAAGAAGTTTTTGCATTTCTTTTCTTTCACTAATAGTTTCACCACTTACAACTTCACGATAAATCTTTGAAATATGTAAGTTTCGTTTTTCAGCTAAAGTAGTTAAAATTTTCTCATGTCTTGCTAAAGTTTCGCCTTCTCCATATTTTTCAGATTCTATATCTTCTCTTGATTTTCTTAAATATATTGCATATGTGCCATTTTGCACAATTCCTCCTTTCCTTGTAATTTGTCTTTAACTTAGCCTTATTATATCTGTAATTGCAACAAATTACAACAAAGAAGGATTTATTTTCATTATTAAATTAATGATAATATTGTCTATATATTCTTTTTGAGTAGTTGTATTTTCTACAATGTAATCATCATAAAATTTCACTTTAGTATTTTCTAATATATATTCTTCTAACAACATATAAATCGCCTCTTTAAAATTTATGAGAAAAGCATAAAAAAATACCCAAGACAAACTTGTCTTGAGCAAATTTATATTTTTCTATGCTAACATTATATGTTGAGCAATTTATAAAATCAATTCCCTTTTATTTCCCTTTATTCTAAAATGTAATTTAATATATAATACATTAACAAAGATAAGAAAAAATCATTGTAAATTATATTAAGATGTGATAAATTATTAATAAGTTTTTAACTAACCTATACATGAAAATATAAAAGTTATATTAAAAAGTTAATTATAAATTATATAGAAAGTAAAATAAGTATTATATAGAACACAAAGGAGAAATGAATGAAACAAGAAATTGCAATGAAATATAATAGAAGAATATTCCCATTATATAAAGGATTTGGATGGGATCCATTGTTTTATAGTGCAATTATATTTTTATTTTTAACAGAAGTAAAAGGGATTGCACCTGCAAAAGTAATGTATGCTGAAGCTATATATTCTCTATTTTTATTATTACTTCAAATACCTGCTACTATTATAATTGAAAAAATTGGAAGTAGAAAAGCATTAATTTTAGGAACTACTTTTGCAACCATTCAGATAATAATGATGATTTTTATAAATAATTTTACATTTTTAGTTATTGCATACTTTATGTCTGCTTTTGGCAATGCTATAAAAGATATTGCTAGAAATACATTACTATATGATTCTACTAAAATATGTAATGGTAAAAATTCATTTGCAAATATAAATGCTAAAGGTTCATCTTTAAGTTATGCATTAAGTGCATTTACATCAATATTTACAGGTTATTTGTTTGTTATCAACTCATATATTCCACTTGTTTTATCTAGTATTATATCTATGTTAGCTGTAATTATAGCTTATAGGTTTGAAGAAGTAGAAATAGAAAAAATGAAAGAAACAACTATATTAGAATCAATAAAGGATATTAAACAAGGTTTTAAATTTATTACGAAATCAAAGAGGTTAAAAGCATTATTTCTGTTTACCTCCATATTTGTAGGTGTACTAATGATGATTTCTACCTATGAAAAAAGTTTATTAACAGATTTACAAGTAGCCCCACAATATTTTGGTATTATTTTTGCAATATTAACTCTTGTACAATGTTTTTCAGTAAGATACCAAGATAAAATACATAATACTTTTAAAAATAAGACACTAGCATTTATATCTGTACCAATATTTTTATCTTTTATTATTGCTGGGATAGTTGCTAATTTGAATTTGAATTTTTCTTTTAAAATTATAATAATTATGTTTGCATTTTTTATACATCATTTCTTTAGAGGTCCTTATTGGGTGTTAGAAGATAAGTATGTTACTAATTTCACAGATGTTAATATTAGAGCAAAAATTATATCTACAAGTAATTTAATAAAAAACATTGGAGAAATAGTTATTAGTTTTTTAGGTGGATTACTATTAGAATTTTATTCTACAAATATATCCTATTTAATAATAGGTTTCATTGGATTAATTGTTATCTTATTTGTATTAAAATATATGAAGAAAAGAATTGGATTAAATCCAGAACAATATAATAAAGAAGATATAAAATACCAAGAATAAATCCTAGCATAAGATTATAATGTGCTTTATAAAATCAAGTCAAGGTTAAAGTGAATGTGCTATCGCACAACCTTGACTTATTTTTTAAAGCACATTATTTTTCAATTAAGAGGATTTAAGGATAAGCATATTTAATTAAATTGCTAAAACAGAAATACATCAATTAAAAATTGAGGGCAGGAAAGCGAGTGTTCACACATCGCCTACACACATTGAAGGGCAAGCCTTCAAGAGTTAATAAGAGAACAAAAATTTTAAGCAAATATGATGTAAAAATTCACCGAGTGAACTGGCTCAAACCCGCTATTCTTCGTTTTAAATTGAAAATAGTGAACTAAAAAATTAAAAAAGTTCATCGAGTGTACAATTTTTATAAAATATTTTAGGTGATTTGAAATTGATTGGAAATGAAAATAATATTGTATTTTATACTGATGAAGAAGAGATAAACGATAAATCAGTGTGTTCCATTTTAGAATATACTGCATCAGATAATAAATGTATTAAAGATATTTAAATGAAAATAATAATAAATTAAATTGCAAGTTCATTTAGTGAATTATATAATTAAGAAAAATAATTAAAATAGTTTAACAGCTTATTTTTATCGATTCATTAGATAAACTAAAATAAAAATTTATAAGTAAATATTGACAAAAAGAAAATAATAAAATATAATCAAACAAAAGTTTTAAGAAATGGAGTGAAGCATATGAAAACAAATTTATCTAATTTAATGAATATCGTTGTAGAGGAGGAAAGAAAATTCTCATCATATAGCTATTCTTTAAAAGAATATGTGTATAATACTTCAACACAAGAACTAGATGGAACAATAAATATAATTGAAGATTATAAAGATGATTTTGAAAAGGACTTTGAAGATTATAAAAAAACACAAGAAAGAATTACAAAAATAAAATCTATTATCTATCAAAAGAATAATACGTTTAAATTGCCAGATGGAAGAACTATTCAAGAAGCTTTAGTTGATAATACTAATTTAAGAAAGATGAAAAACTTATACAATTACTTAATAACACAAAAGAATGTAAAGAAAAGAGTAACAGAAGTTAATAACTCTTACTTTGAATGTAAGACTATAAATTTTGATATAGATAAAATAAGAGAAGAATATGAAATTTTAGAAAAGAAAATTCAAGTTACAGACTTTGAAATTTCAAAATTAAATTCGATAGAATTTGAAATAGAATTATAATAAAGTAGGTGCTTGCAAAGTTATTTAGTAAGATAAATGAGAAAAAAGCTAACAGCCTATACTATCCTTTTCATATCAAAAAGAATTATGGAAAAATGATGAAAGTAATATAGCAATATCTGTTTAAAAAATTGACTAGTTTTTATTACAAGTTATAGTTTTATTATTATTCTTTATTACAATTAAATTTAAAATATCAACAAATAGGATTATTAAAAGTTTGTAAATTAAAAATATGATATGAAAGGATAGGATAGTCATATGATTACTATGTAATTGTATGGCTATTATTTTTGTAAAACTACATAAATAAAAAGTTAAACATATGCAATTTCGAAAATAAGTAAGTAAAAGAGCTATGTTTCCATAGCCCTCTTCGATTGTTAGTTATTTGGTAGGTGTATCATTTCCTACATCTCTTTTGACCCAAAGGGTGCGTGGTTGACACAATTTACCACCTCAAATAACTACTTATATTGTACTTTTATTATACAACTTTTATTCATAATTGTCTAGTTTTTCAAACAATAAATTTTCTTTTTTGTTTCGTTTTATCTTATTAAAGGTCTTGTTTCCTATTTTTATCATAGTTATTATAGAATTTTTTGTATGTTTTTCATCGTTTAATACTGCAATTTTTAAAACTACATTTAGATTTGATTTTTCATCTAAAGATTTTATTAATACCAACGTATTATCTCTATTATTCCAATCTTTATAAATATAATCTGGATTATATAATATATTAGGTAAGTGTTTTTTCACTTGATTAAATAATTGAACTCTTTTTGTTTCAACATGATTCATTCTTTCATATGTAAAAATAACTTCATCTGTTATCAAATGTTCTCCAATTTCTTCAAAAAGTTCTATATTTAATTTACCAATTTCTATGTATTCTATTTCTTGCATTAAATCTTTCCTTTCACATATGATTTTACTACAAATATATACATATTTCAATTAAAATTGGTAAAAATTTCAATATTAATTAAAGATTTGTAACATATGTGCAGAAATTGCACATATGAGCAATAATGGAAAATGACAGTAAATTATAAAAATAAACTTAAGTTCACTTAGTGTACTAGGTTCAGTTCACCAAGTGAACTTTTTCTATTTTACAGTCAATAGCACTAAATTTTTTTTAAGTGACAACATCATGGAACCGAAGAATTAGCCCATCTTGAAATGGTTGGAACTATTGTTCATCAATTGACCGATGGCGTATGTCCAGAAGAATTAGAAAAAGCAGGTTTAGGTGCATATTATACCGACCATGGTGTAGGTTTGTAATATCTCCTAATCCTGCTTGTTTATATATTCTGACTTTATTATTTCAAATTTCCAATAAATTTTTCAATTAACTTTTGATATTGGTCTTGTGCATTTAAACAAGTATCTGTTAAATAACCTTCTTCTCCACCATGTTGATATTCATTTAAACCTCTATAATAAAATAGTTTATCTTTATCTAATATGATAAATGGAACAATATTATTTTTAAGGCATTCTTTAAACATTATGATACGACCAACTCGACCATTGCCATCTTGAAAAGGGTGAATTTTTTCAAAATCACTATGAAATTTTACAATATCCTCAAATCTTACTTTTTCTAATGAATTGTACCAATTTAATAATTTATTCATATCACTTGCTACATCTTTTGGATTAGATGTTTCATTTCCGCCAACTTCATTTGCTAAGGCTTTATAATCTCCAACATTAAACCAAGATTTCCTTTCATTAGATGTTCCAGTTTTTAGTATTTTATGAAATTCTTTTATCATATCTTCTGTTACAGTTTTATCTGCTACCTCTAACATATAATCTACTAATTTAAAATGATTTGATGTTTCTATAATATCATCTACTTTAGCTTGTGAATTTCCATCTTCTAAAACTAAAGTATTTGTTTCATAAATATATCTTGTTTGTTCTTCTGTTAATGTACTTCCTTCTATATGGTTTGTATTGTAGGCAAAATTAATTTGTGTTATATGGTATAAATTACCTTTTAATCCCATTTCTTTTTGTTCTCTTAAAATATCTAAAACATTACTCATATATATAATTTCTCCTTTTTTATACTGGTATATTATACCATAAAACGCCTAAAATTACTATAAGGAATACAGAAATTATTACATAATTTCTGCATAAGTTATCTGTAATTCGCTTTGCTCAAACAGCTAACTTAAAAATTCCAATGAATTACAACATCTTGAGTTTTAGTCTTTTTGTCTTTTTCTCCAATTTCAATATAATCTATAAAGCTATTAACAATATCATAATTAAGTTCTTTAAAATCTTTAAAGTTATTAATTATTTTATCTTTTTGTTCTTTTATAAATTTACTGTTTAATTCTTTTTCCTTTAAATTAGATAAATCATTTTCGATTTTGGTTAGCTCTTTTTGTTTTATCGATTTATCAGATAGAAAAGAGGCATTTAAATCTTCAAATACATCTTCTGGAACTTTTCCATTTACCTTGTTCAAATATAATTCTTTTATTGCTTTGTTAATACTTTCCATATCTTTAGATAAAGTTTCTTTTTTGTTTTCTAGTAATTTGGCTTTATTTATGTTGTCATTTGAAACAAATAAATCATCTGATATATTATCAAAATTATAAAATGCCAAAATTTTCTCTTTAATTTTTTCAGTTACTAAATTCTTAAGATTTTCATAACCGATAGAATGTGGAGTGCAAGTACCATATAATTTTTTCGAGCCTTTACAAGAAAAATAAATATAACCTCTATCATTTTGACATTTATAAAGCTTTGTCCCACAATCTAAACATACTAGCTTATTAGCAAATATATGAACTTCGCCATTTTTACATCTTCTTGTTTTGCTCTTGAAAATTTCTTGAACTTTGTAAAATTGTTCTTTAGTAATAATAGGCTCGTGAGTATTTTCTACAATAATCCATTCTGATTTAGGCTGATTTACCATTTTTTTAGATTTATAGCTTACTTTTTTATTATAACCTTGTACCAAATTACCAATATAAACTTCATTTTTTAAGATTTTACTAACTGTAGATTCACACCAATAATCAATATTTTTGCCTTGATTTTTAAAATTAATTCCTTGTGATTGCTTATATTTAGTAGGGGTTAGAATGCCTTTATCATTTAAATCCATCGCAATTTTAGTAACACCATTACCTTGTTCATAAAGATTAAATATTAATTTAATAACTTCTGCTACTTCTGTATCAACAATAAGTTCATTTTTATTTTCTGGACTTCTTTTATAACCATAGCACACAAAAGAACCAATATGTAATCCTTGTTTTCTTTTACTATCAAATGTTTTTCTAATATTTTCTGATAAATCCTCTAAATACCACTCATTAACTAAACCATTGATTTGTCTTGATTTTTTATTTCCTTTATCTAATGTATCAACATGATCTACAAGACTTACAAATCGTATGTTCCATTCAATAAATTTGTTATGTAAGTATTTTTCAACAATTTCCATATCACGAGTAAATCTACTTTGTGTTTTACAAAGCACAATATCAAATTTATGGCTTTTAGCATCTTCTAATAATTTATTAAATTCAGGTCGTTCACTGTCGATTCCAGAATAGTCCTCATCACAGTAAATATTATAAATATCCCAGCCCTTTTCTATTGCATAATTAATTAGCATAGATTTTTGATTTTGGATACTTTCACTTTCATCATTTTCATGAAGTTTGTCATCATCTTCACGAGAAAGCCTACAATATATAGCAACCTTCAATAGTTATACCTCCAATCGTATAACTACTCATTTTGTACAAGCACATTATACAAAAATAAGTAGACTTAATCAATAAAATTTTTATCAAAATTTTATTGATTAGCTTCCCATAGAATGTACTCAAATTCTTCATAAGAATTTGGCACACGAACAATCAATGAGCTTTTAATATGCTAAAGGTTAAAGTTTATATAGCTCATTATTGTTCTATAGAATTCACAAATTCATTTACAATTAGCTTATTAACAATATTATTTATAAATTTTGTAATATCATCTATATTTTCATATTTATTCTTTTCAATAACATTAAAATTAATTTTTTCGCACATACAAGTTCCTCCTTTTAAACAAAAACCTGAATATTTCTGATATTAATTAATATTCAAAAGGGCTTGTATTTGTGCTAAAAAGCAAAAATTTGCTATTAATATGGTAAATGCTAGACCATTTTGCTAAAGCATAAAAAGAACATAATACATATTCAAAATTTGTTGCTTATACAATTAAACACAATGAACTTTATACATATTCACAAGAGGTTATGACAGTATATAGAAACAAAGAAAATAAGCAATTAAAGAAAGATTTTGACAAATGAAAAAAAGAAGAACAAGAAAAAATTAAATTATTCAAAAAAGGTAAACTAGATGAAGATACTTTGTATAATTGGATGATTGAAAATAAATAGAAATAAATCCCTAAGTAAATTAACTACTATAGGGATTTATTTCGTATGTGAGGAATCAATTACTACTTATACTTTTTATTATTCATTTCATCATTTTTCCTTGCATCTATTGCTAGTATAACAATGCCGCCTATCAAAGATAGAGTTACAATAAACACAGCTACATAAGGTTCCATCCAACCTTTTATACTGCTTATAATTGAACACACACATATAACACAGAAAAGAAATAATAAGAAAAAATGAGCGACTGATATGAATTTATCATACAAGTTTGATTCCTCTGGTTTTCTTACAAATTGTTCAAGAGCTTTATTTTCAAAAGGTTCTGACCGCTCTTGTTCTTCTAACCTCTGCTGAAATTCTCCTTCTGGCATCTCTAGAGCTTCTTTTAGTGTCATTCTCTTGTCATCCATAAAATTTACCTCCTATTATTATATTGAAATTTTCCGTTACATTGTCAATTATATCAAAAAATTCTCTAAAACATAAGTATTTAGCATAAAAATATGATAGAACATATTTTATATAAACGTAACTTTAAAAATGAATATTTTTTAGGAGGTGCATGGTAAACGGAAAATGTAGTTACAATTTATTTTCTTTTAGGATAAATAACAAACACACACCACATGGTGTAGATGTATACCCTTCTTCTGCTGCTGGTGTACCTTTTACTGCTGCCTATATTGCTGCTAAAGGTGACCCAATTGCAAACTTACAAGAAAATTTAGCAGCAGAACAAAAAGCAAGAGCAACGTATGAAAAATTAATTAATCTATGTAAAGATGACCCAGATGTTGTAGAACCCCTTCGTTTCTTACGTGAAAGAGAAGTTGTTCACTTCCAAAGATTTGGTGAAGCCTTACGTGGTGTACAAGATAAACTTGCTCAAAAGAAATTCTATATGAATGGTTGCAAAGAAGATAAAAAATTATTAGAATGTACAAAAGATTTTAATATGGTAAACAATTATAATCCATGCGATAGCTTATGTAATTGTAATAATCGATAAAATTAAGTTTATCTTAAACACAAAAGAGACGAATGTAAAATTTCATTCGCCTTTTTTGTGTTTTTATGTAAATTGTGTTATAATACAGATAGCTTAATCTAATAACCTATGATGGATGCAATGTGTTCATCAACCATCCAATAAAGAAAGGAAAAAAATTATGAAAAAATCGACAACCTTTATTATGGTACTATTAACCTTATCCTTAATTGGATGCAGTAATTCTGCATCTAACGAAACAAAAGATGTTTCATCTTCTGTTGAAGATTCATCTCTTCAAAGTGAGATTATAGCTCTTCGGGATGAGAAAATTTTGCTTTCGGATGAGAATACAGTCCTTCGCAACGAAAATACTTCTCTCCGAAACGAGAATACCTCTCTTCAAAGTCAGCTTGAATCTCTTCAAACTGGAAATGAATCTTTTCAAAATGAGAGCACAGCTCTTCAGAACGAAAATGCATCTTTACAAAGTGAAAAAACAGCTCTTCAAAATGAGAACTCATCTCTTCAAAATGAAAATGCATCTCTTAAAAACGAGAACTCATCTCTTAGAAACGAGAATGCATCTCTACGAAGTGAGAATAGTTCTCTAAAAGAGCAACTTCGGCAACAGGTGAATTCGACACCATCTCCGTCACCAGCTCCTACACCTAAGAAAACTACAGTTAGTATTTCTTCTACTTCGCTTACTGTTCCTCAGATTCCTTTGGAATCCGAAAAGATACAAGCGACTTTCTTATACTGTGGTCAGTCTTTTAGTCTCTCAACTAGTAACGAAGATAATCGAGAGCATATACGCTATTCTATACTACCCTATTATGGTGAGCCTATTGTTAGGAGTTGCGATGTTGTTCTTTCTGGAATAACAGTAAATGCAATTTACCGGATGGACGCTGGAACTTGGACTGCTATTGAAGGAGTGCAATTCGATAATGTTGACAACACCTATCTTGCTTCTCTTTACATTGAGGGAACAGATGTAAATGTATTTATGGTACAAACTGTAAATGGTTCTCATTATTATTTCGGGATAAGGTCTAAGTATTAAGAAAAACAACGGGTCACAGTTTATCTGTGCCCGTTGTTTTTCTATTTATTTACTTCATCAAGTACCTTTGCTAAATATTTCATGCTAGTTAAACATTGCTCCATAGTATTTCCTGTTGCTCCTACTTCGATAATGGTTGCTGCCTTTGTTAAGTGTTGGTTATATCTTGAATTACGTACAATAATTGGTCGAAATAGTCCTGGGTATAGTTCATTTGCTTTTTGTTGTACCTTTACAGCAAATTTCAAGTTGTTTTGCCAATTTAAATGTTGTAATCCTCCCCCATCACTTCCAATCACAAACATAAGCTGTGCTGCTGTTTCATCACCTATTTTAACACAAGGTGCATAATCTGGCATACTACCTACAGCATCTCTATGTAAATCAATTACCATTTGTGTTTCTGGTTGAGCCTTAAGAACATTTTTTACTGTCTCAAGTGATTTTCCATAAGAACCACTATATTGTGGATAGTCATGATATGTTTTATCGTGTGTAACATGAAACCCATAACTTGTTAATTGAGCTTCAAGCTCTGTTCCTACTCTGGCTACACTATAATTTAAATCAGTTGTTCGATAACTTCCACTCATTTGATAATTAAAATTCTCAGTGGGAGTGTAACTTTCACATGTGTGAGTATGAAAGATAATAACATCTTTCTTATTTTCTAATGCAATATTGGGAGTTAATGTATCTGCTGTTATTTCTCTATTCGATTCATTTTTTACTTTTACCGTTCCATATTCTCCATTGTATTTTGGTGTTATATTATGCTCTGTCACTTGTGCTGTTTCTAAGTTGGTCCCTGCTTGTTCTACTTGCTCTTTTGTTTCATTTGCTACTACTCCATCCTCTTCTTTATCCTCAATTAGTGTATCAATCATTCCTAGTTCTACTCCAAGCATTCTTCTTAAAGAAGACCCCCTTGAAGTTACTTTTTTTGCATCTTCTTCTAACTTTTGAATTCCACTATTCGCTTTCATCGCTGGCAATGTTTTTTCAATACACGAAACAAAACTAACATTACTAAAAACAACCGATATAGAATGTGATTGCTTCTTTCCCATTGCCTCTATTACGCCTTTTATGCCAAACAATAGACAGATTAAAATACATGCTATCACAATATATTTTGCAAGAGACCTTATATTAATTACCGTTACATTAATCATTCTTTTCTCCTTAGTTACAATATGTATCTTTATATATATATTCAAATCTGTCCAATTTATGCCTGTAATGTTGTAGGGGTCGACGCCTTCGTCGACCCGTTTTCATACATATAATTTATTTTTCTAGAATTTTATACATAAAAGGAGCCTGCATGATATGCAGGCCCCTACATTCTATTTTACATTTTTTATAATTCTTTCTATTTCTAATTCTGTTTGAATTTCTTCTCCTGTTGTCATATTCTTAATATTTGCTTTGCCCCCATTTACTTCATCTTCTCCAATTACCATTAAAAATTTAGCATTCATTTTATCTGCATATTTTAGGCTTGCTTTCATGCTTCTTGCACAAATATCAGTTTCAACATACAATCCATTTTTACGTAGTTCTAACGCTAATGTTGAAGCCTCCTCTTCTGCAACTTCTCCAATAGATGCGATATATAAATCTGGAACACGACAAGATATTTCTTCTGTAGTATATTTTTCAAAAATATCAATTAATCTATCTTCTCCCATAGCAAATCCAATCGCTTCTGTTTTTTGTCCTCCTAGTTCTTCTACTAAACCATCATATCTTCCACCTGCAAGAACTGTATATCCTTCTGTTTCAGATACGAATTCGAAAACGGTTTTTGTATAGTAGTCTAAACCACGTACAATTCCAGAATCAATTACATAATCAATATCCAATTTCTCTAGTGATTTTTTTACATTCTCAAAATGAGCACTACATTCCTCACATAAATAATCTAAAATAATTGGTGCACCTTGATTTAATTCTTTACATTTCTTTTCTTTACAATCTAAAATTCGCATTGGATTTTTTTCAAATCTCGTTTTACAAGTATCACAGTATTGTTCTATATTTTTACCAATAAACTCTTTTAGAGCTTCTTGATATTTTTTTCTACAAGTAGGACAACCAATACTATTAATATTTAGCGTCACTCCCGGTATGTTAAATTTCTTAATGATTTGGTCTGCCATAGCAATTAATTCTACATCAGCTTTATACGATGCTGTTCCTATCATTTCTGCTCCAATTTGTCTAAATTCTCTGTATCTTCCTTTTTGCACATTTTCGTAACGATACATTGGCATCATATACCACATTTTAATTGGAGATGGTAAAGATGCCATTCCATTTTCAATATAGGCTCTTACTACACCTGCTGTTCCTTCTGGCCTTAATGTGATACTTCTTTCTCCTTTATCTAGGAATGTATACATTTCTTTTTGTACAACATCTGTTGTATCTCCTACTCCTCTTTCAAATAGTTCTGTTTGCTCAAATACTGGTACACGTATTTCTTTAAATCCATAATTTTCTAATATTTCTTTTGCTTTTTCTTCTACATATGCCCATTTATAAGAACACTCAGGCAATATGTCTTTTGTTCCTTTTGGTTTTTGTATCATATAATATCTCCTCCTATAATTCACGTTCTCTTAGTTCTAAATAAATTGGTTTTTCCTCTCGTATCATAGTAGATTTTCCATGGCCTGGGTAACAGATGGTATCCTCTGGTAAAACCATTAGTTTGTTCGTAATCGAATCCATAATATCAACTAAGCTACCTGTTGGTAAATCCGTCCTTCCCCATGTTCCACGAAATAAGGTATCTCCACTAAATAACATCTTTTCTTTCTCACAATAAAGAGAGGTTCCTCCATTGGTATGTCCTGGTGTATGAATTACTCTAAATTCTAGTTCTCCTAAATGAATTAAATCATTATCATCAATCCTAGAGTCCTCTTCTAATCTTATATCTGGTATACCTATATAATAATTTAACGTAATTTCTGGATTTCGTAAGTTTTCACTTTCTTTTCTTTCAATTAACACTTTAGCCCCATACTTATTTTGTAAATCTACAACAGCTCCCGTGTGGTCACCATGGCAATGTGTTAAATAAATATATTTTAGTTTTGCATTTAATATCTCTAACATATCACATATTTTTTCAGCATGACTTGTAGGGTCAATTACCATTGCTTCTTTACTTTGCTCATCTATTATAATATAACAATTCGTTGGGTCTGCTAAGTTTGTTTCTAATTGTAATCGTTTTAATATCATTTGTAACACCTTTTCATTATTTTTTTCTTTTTACTTCAAATACACTATCTACTTTTCTTATCGATTTTAATGTCTTATTTAATTCATCTAAATTTTCTACTTCGATTGTAATTTCTGTTATAACAATACGCTCTTTGTTTGCTTTACTGTTAACAGCAATTAGTTTGGTCTTTACATCATAAATTGCTTTAATAATATCCGCTAGTAATCCTGTTCTATCATTTGAATATACTTCAATATCCACATTGTAACTAGATGCCTTTTCTCCTACCCATTCAACATCGATGATTCTATCTGGTTCTTGTAGTAAATCTTTTATATTCACACAATCTGTTGTATGAATGGATACACCTCTTCCTTTCGTAATATAACCAATAATATTATCTCCAGGAACTGGATTACAACATTTTGATAATTTTACTAAACAGTTATCAATTCCTTTTACAATAATACCACTTCTTGGAATATTTTGACCTACTCTTTTTTGGTTTGCTAATGCTTCAATTTTTTGCTCAATATCATCATCTTGGTTTACTTTTTTATATTCTTCTAGTATTCTTGCAATAATTTTTCCTGCTGTAATTGCACCAAAGCCTACTGCTGCATACATATCATCTAGGCTTGCATATTTATATCTTTCTAGTGCTGCTCCAATATATTCTTGTTTATGAAGCTCTGTTTGGTTCATACCAATACGTTTTATTTCTTTATCAATTAATTCTTTTCCTTTTATGATGTTTTCTTCACGTAATTCCTTTTTAAACCAAGCTTGAATTTTATTTTTAGCAGAACTACTTTTAATAAATTTTAACCAATCTCTACTTGGTCCTTTTGCATTATCAGAAGTAATAACTTCTACAATATCGCCATTTTTTAATTTTGTAATAATTGGCATCATTTTGGAATTAATTTTACACCCTACCATTTTATGTCCTACTTGAGCATGAATGTTGTATGCAAAATCAATTGGTGTTGCACCACTTGGTAAAACTTTAATATCTCCTTTTGGAGTAAATACATAAACTTCATCTTCAAATAATTCTGTTTTTAAGGTATTTAAGAAATCCTCTGGGTCTTGCATTTCTTTTTGCCATTCTAAGGTTTCTCTAAGCCATGCTAATTTATCTTCTTCCACTTTTACATTCGTTTTCTTACCAGACATAAAGTTTGCTTCTTTATAAGCCCAATGGGCAGCAATACCATATTCTGCAATTCGATGCATATCCCAAGTACGAATTTGCACTTCAAATGGAGTTCCTTTATCTCCAATTAACGTTGTATGTAACGATTGGTACATATTTGGCTTTGGAACTGCAATATAATCTTTAAATCTTCCTGGCATTGGATTATATAAATCATGTACTACACCAAGTGCTGCATAACAATCTTTTACTGAATTTACAATAATTCTTAGTGCAAATAAATCATAAATTTGGTCTAATGTACAATTATCTCGTTTCATTTTTCGATAAATACTATATAAATGTTTTGCTCTTCCTTTAATCTCAGCTTCAATATGTTGTACTTTTAATTCTTTTTTAATCTGTTCTAATATCTTCTCAATAAATTTAAGTCTTTCTTCTCTTTTTTTATCTAAGCCTTCTACAATTTCACGGTAATCTTCTGGGTATAAATATTTAAAGGACAAATCTTCTAGTTCCCATTTTAGTGAATACATACCCAAACGGTTAGCAAGTGGTGCATATAATTCCATGGTTTCCCCAGCATTTGCAATTTGTCTATCACGTGAAAGATGTTTTAAGGTTCTCATATTATGAAGTCTATCTGCAAGTTTGATTAGGATAACTCTTATATCTTTCCCCATTGCTAAAAACATTTTTCGATAGTCTTCTACTTGTTGTTCTTTTAATGATGCATAATTTAGTTTTCCAAGTTTGGTAACACCATCTACCATAGTAGCAATCTCTTCACCAAATTCTTTAATTAAGTCTTCATGAGTTGCTTCGGTATCTTCTACTACATCATGTAGTAAGGCTGCACAAACAGTTGCATCATCCATATCCATATTAGCCAAAGTATAGGCTACTTGTAATGGATGAATAATATATGGCTCGCCAGATTTTCTTTTTTGGTCACCATGGTGAGATACTGCATAATTATATGCAGTTGTAATTAGTTTTGTATTCGAACGCCAATTGTTTTTCTTCATCTTTGAAATTAGGTCATTAATTGTTGCTTTTGTTTCTTCACTCATCCATTACACCCCTTTATTAAATTGATTTCATAATATCTTTTAAATTGATTTGTACTTGTTCCATTCCATTAAAGCTGTTAATTTCTAATACTCCTACAACGTCTATTTTATCTCCAATGCGATAATCTTCTACGAGATGCCCCATATTAAAACCTATCGCATCAACAATAAGATTGTCATCTTTTAGTGTCAACTTTAAATGTTTTCCGTTCTGTTAATGCACGAATCGAATTAATTTTTAGTCCTTTATAAGCAAATAGCGGAACTTTGTTTCCTTCTCCAAATGGTTCTAAATTAGCTAATTGTTTTACAAATTCTGGTTTCATATCTTCCGATGTTACCATTCCATCAATATAGATAACTGGTAAAATTTCTTCTACTTTTTCTTGTTTTGCAACTTCATCAAAAGCCTCTTTAAAAGCCTCAAAATTTTCTTCTTTTAAAGTAAGTCCAACCGCCATTGCATGACCACCATATTTTTCTAGGTGCATACTACATTTACAAAGCGCTTCGTGTAAGTCAAATCCTGGAACACTTCTTCCTGAACCTTTCGCAACTCCGTCTTCAAAAGACACTAAAATGCTTGGTTTAAAGTACATTTCTGTAATTTTAGAAGATACTATTCCAATTACTCCGTGATGCCAACCTTTGCTTCCTAGTACAATTGCACTTTTTTCATTTTCTTTGTTTTTTTCAATCATTGCTAATGCTTGTTCAACAATATTTTTTTCTGTTTCTTGTCTTATTTTGTTATATTCATTTAGTTTATCCGATAAGTTTCTTACTTCACTTATATCATTGGATAAAAAGATATCTAGTGCTTCTGTTTCATGTCCCATTCTACCACAAGCATTCACCCTTGGTGCAACTCCAAATGAAACAGTGTTAGAATCTATTTTTTTATATCCTGCTGATTCTAGTAAGCATTTTAATCCTAAATTTTTTGTTACATTTACTAACTTTAAACCTAGTTTTGCAATCACACGGTTTTCATCTACTAATGGAACAATATCGGATATGGTTCCTACACACACCAAATCCAAATATTTTAAATAATCTTTTTCTTCTAATCCTAATTTTATACCAAGAGCTTGAATTAGTTTAAACACGACTCCAACTCCTGCCAATTGGTTAAATGGGTATTTGTTATCTTTTCTTTTTGCATCAATAACAGCCAATGCTTTTGGTAATTCTTCTAATGGTTCGTGGTGGTCTGTAACAATTGTTGTAATCCCTAACGAATTTGCAAACTCAATTTCTTCTGTTGCAGAAATACCACAATCTACGGTTATCATTAATCGGTAACCTTTCTCATAAATATCACTAATTGCTTCTTTATTTAGTCCATATCCCTCTTCTAGTCGGTTTGGAATATGGCTTTCTACTTCCATTCCTCTTTCTTTTAAAAATTTTTGTAAAACAGAAATACTCGTAATTCCATCCACATCATAATCGCCATAAATCATAATCTTTTCATGTTGTTCCATTGCCTCTATGATACGATTTACCGCAATTTCCATATCTGGCATTAAAAATGGATCATAAAAATCTTCTCTTGTTGGCTCTAAAAATTTTCTAATCTTCTCTTCTTCTACAATTCCACGATTGACTAAAATAGTAGCAAGTAACTTACTAACCTTAAATTTCTCCTGTATTTCTTCTACTACTTTTTCATCATTACTATAATATTCCCATTTTTTATTCATCCTTTTTCTCCTAATAATACAATTTGTATATAATTGTACACTATTTTGAAATAATTTAAAAGGGATTTAGTATGTTTTTATAAAAAATATCTTCTTTACTTTCCAAATTCATTTTCTCTTTTTTTAAAGAACTCATAGAAATATTTTACATTTTCAAGTTCTGTCCATTTTTGTACTTCATAATTTTGGGTATCTAAATTATAGATTTTAGCATCTAGTATTCCTAACATAAAAGGCGAATGTGTTGCTATTATAAATTGTACTCCTAAATATCGTGCAAGTTTGTTTAGTTCTTCTGCTAGTTCTACTTGTTTTTGTGGAGAAAGGGACACTTCTGGTTCATCTAGTAAATATAAATTATCTGGCTCTATGTTTTCCGATAAAATTTGCATCGTTGTTTCTCCATTAGAATATCGGTTTTGCGACCATTTGAATCTGTAAACTTGCTCATCTCCTTTATCTGAATTTGCTAATCTTTTTGCATCTTTTATTTTCATTCCTTTTCGCACATTATTCGCAGTAATACTTTCTTTTAAAACAGCATCTTGTTGAATTTTTCGAATTTCATATAAAATTTCTTCACTTTTAATATAACGGCTATTTTCTGGTAGTTTTATTTTTCTTCCCGTTTCATCCTCTGCTAAACTGTATTCACATATCTTTGCATACTCATAAAAATCCACATATCTCTTATCATAACTATTGGGATCCATTCCTGGTAATATAGGTTCATTTCGTTCTTTTCCCTTTAAATTTAATGTATGTGCAATCAAATTTAAAATCGTAGACTTTCCAGAGCCATTATTCCCATACAGAACAGTAATATTATCAAACACAAAAACATCTGGCTCTTTACCTTTTAGCACATTAAATGGATATAAGTTTCTGTTGGTACTTCTATATTCGTTTAATTGAAATGTTTTTAAATATATCATATTTCTTCTCCTATCAATAGCCTAATTTTAAAACATCTGTTTTTAAATGTCAATATGTTCTATCTTTTTAGTCAGTAAAAAATAGAGAAGAAAATTCTTCCCTATTTTACATTCTTAACAGCATTTACTACTGTTAAGAATGTTACACCTGTATCTGCTAAAATTGCAAGCCAAATTGGTGCAATTCCAATTGCTCCTAAAACTAATACAATTAATTTAACGATTAGTGAAAATATAATATTAAATTTTACTACTTGCATAGCACGTTTGGCAGTTTTTATGATACCTGGTAAACTACTTAAGTTATTTGAAATTAAGATTCCATCTGCTGTGATGCTTGCAATACTGGTACCTGCTCCCATTGCAATCCCAAAATTACTACTTGCAAGAACAGGACTATCATTAATTCCATCTCCAACAAAAATAACCTTTTGTCCTTCTCTTTTCAATTCTTCAATAGCTGAAAGTTTATCTTGTGGTAATAAAGATGCTTTTACTTCATCCATATTTAGCTTATTCCCTATATTCTTAGCACTTTTTTGGTTGTCTCCTGTTAACATGATAGCTTTTTTAATTCCTGTACTTTTTAAAGTGGTTACAAGATTACTTACTTCATTTCTTACTTCTTCTGTTAAAGTAATAAATCCCGCTATTTTTTCATCTATCACGATAATAATTGCATTTTCTGGTATACCTTCTGTTTTAGTAATGTGATATTTCTCTAATAATTTAGTATTTCCAAATAGCACTTCTTTTTGTTCTATTTTTCCGTATAAGCCATGTCCTGCAATTTCTTTATAATCTTCTACCTGTTTTTCCTCAATCGTTTCAGCATAATTCTTAATCGCTGTTCCAATTGGATGGTTAGATAATAATTCCAAACTATACATATAAGAAAGAATTGTATTTTTATCATATGGTCTAAAACTTTTTATTTCATCTATTTTCATCTTTCCTGTTGTTAAAGTTCCTGTTTTGTCAAACGTCACAACACTTGCATTTGCCAAGTTTTCAATATGTTTTGTTCCTTTTATAATCATTCCTTTTTTCGATATTTTACCTAACGAAGTAAAGAATGATAAAGGAACTGATATTACTAAACTGCATGGGCAAGACGCTACTAAAAAGATAAGTGCTCTCATAATCCATTCTTTCACATCTAATTTAAAAATAAATGGAACAATTGCAATTAATAC
>CANAZY010000025.1 GCA_947365805.1 uncultured Clostridium sp.
CTACACTATCCTCTACACTCTTTCCCTACACGACGCTCTTCCGATCTGATTATATGTAAATGAACCAGATATTACAGGATATGTAAAAGAGAAAACAAGATATCTTTATCTAAATGATGCAAGTAACTTAGTACCAGGAGGATGGATTGTAGACCAACCACCAGAGACTTGGTATGATTATAAAGAACAAAAATGGGCGAACATATATGTAGAAAGTAATGGAATTGAAAGCTATTATGTATGGATACCAAGATATTGCTATAAAATAGGAGAAAATGAAAGAACAGATGTAAAATTTATTAATGTATATAATGAATACATTGATGGAGCAACCGAAGAAAAACTTACTTGGAACGACTTACAAGCACAAGGATATCAACTGCCAGAAGCTTTTGCATGGGGAGAAGATGATTATCAAACCATAATACCAGGATATTGGATGAGTAAATATCAATTATCAGAATTATCTGGTTATACAGTTGATTTTAATACAACAGCGACTCCTACTTCAATAACAATACAAGAAATAAAGTCAAATACAACAAAAAACATTGCAAAATATATATATGCAATCAATGGGAAAGTTGCACATGAAAGTACTAATGGAGAAAATTACACGATAACAGGATTAGAAAGAGAAAATAAAGCAGTTAATGTAACCTTGTTAGATGAAAATGGCGAAATTATAGGAAGTATGACAAAAATATTTGAAATAGCGGAGGTAAATCCACCAGATTTAACAGGATTTGATAAAGATACTACTTTCTATGTATATTGGGATGAAAATGGAATAGAACATAATGAAATACCAATTAGTATGGAAGCACCAAAAGAATGGTATGATTATGGAACAAGAAACTGGGCCAATATTGTAACAAGAAACAATGGATTAGAGACGTATTTAGTATGGATACCAAGATATCAATATGCATTAGATACAGTAAGCCAAAGATCCTATGTAAAATTTATAAAAGGAACTGGAACAGAAGTAGATGTGGGTTACAAAATACCAGAAGCCTTTACATGGGGAGATAGTGGAGAAACACAACTACCAGGATATTGGATGAGTAAATATCAATTATCGACAGAAAGTTCCCCAAAATTAACAGCAGAAATGGCAGCAGGAGGTACAACAATACAAATAAAAGATATAACCGGAACAGCAGTAGTAGATGGATTAAAATATGAATACTATGTTAATGGTATAAAAGTACATGAAGGTACTGATGCAAAAGAAAATTATACTTATACGGGATTAGCAGGAGATACTATTCATACGATTAACATTATAGCAAGAAAGAATGAAACCAATGAATATGTAGCAGCAATTACCCAAAAAGTAGAAACAATTAAAGAAAACACACCAGAATTAATTGGATTTAATGAAGATAGGACATACTATGTATTATACGATGCACAGGACAATATGACCATTGGAGATAAAATTAAAAATGATGGAAGCAATATGCCAGAGAATTGGTATGATTATGGAACAAGAAAATGGGCGAATATTGTTGTGACAGATGGTACCATAGAAAATGGACAAATTGTAGGAGCAACTTCAACTACGTATTTAGTATGGATACCAAGGTATCAGTATAGTTTAGATACTGTAAACCAAAGAACCAATGTAAAATTTGTAAGAGGAATTAGTACCGAAACAGAAGCAGGATATAAAATACCAGAAGCCTTTACATGGGGAGATAGCGGAGAAGTACAACTAACAGGATACTGGATGAGTAAATATCAGTTAAGTAACTAGGAATAAGATAGAACGAGGAGGAAAAATAAGATGAAAATAAGAACACGAATCATGATATTAGCAATATTGGGAATGATTGGTATTTTGTTATATCCAAACCATTCTCAAGCAGCGTTACAATCAAATGGAGGAGCTGTTGCAAAATATACAATGGAACAATGGATAACAGGAATAAGACAAATGCAAGCAATCGGTGGTTCATTAGGATTAACAGATACCATTAGTGGAGGAAATTTAAAAAGTAATAATAATGATTTAGACATTCATATGGAAAAAAACACAGAATATGGAGCGATGGTTATCTTATCGGCATCTTCTTATGGAAATCCATCTAATATAGGAAATGGAGGAACAACAACAGGGAATAAAACAGGAGCGGTAATGAATATTGCTGGTGAATGGGTAGCAGCGGGTTCGCCATCTTTCCTACGACCAACTATAACAAGTGCATCTCCTAGGTATTGGAATAGCTATGGAAATACTTATGCGGAAAAAAGTCGGAGATGCTATTGCAGGAGTATCATTTGGAGCAGGAGTGAAGTCGTGGATTAGTAGTTGGCGTTATGCAGATTGCATGAATATTAGTGGAGGATGTCGACGTACGGATTGGCAATATGGTGGCTTAGTAAGAGCAACAGATGGCTCTTTGTGGTCATATGATGGAAGAATTCACGACCAATATATATCAGGAGGTAGTAGACCTTGTAGATATTATAATGGATGCTATCGAAACGCCTATGCTAGTCGTGCTGTAGTTGTTGTTGGTAAAGACGTTGGTGGAGTACAAATATAGCAAATGTATTAAATAAGAAGAGGGAAATTTAAACAAAATTAATGGTGATAATGCCTATTTTGTTTAGATTTCTTTTTTTGTAGACCATGCATTTATAAAGAGATTCACAAAAAATTCACAAAAAAATTAGCAATTGGGGTTGACAATTGCTAAAATTGGATATAATATAGACAAAGAAATTAGCAATCGAAACTTTTAAGTGCTAAAGTGAGGTGATGAATGTGCTAGATAAGCGTAAAAAAGAAATTTTACAAGCTGTAATTGATGAATACATTAATACAGCAGAACCAGTTAGTTCAGCAACATTAGTTAATAAATATGGATTAAATTACAGTAGTGCAACAGTTCGAAACGAGCTTGCTGAATTAGAAACAATTGGCTATCTAGATAAACCCCATACTTCTGCAGGAAGAGTTCCATCGGAAAAAGGATATCGTTTTTATGTAGATGAATTAGTAAATGATGAAGCAATTTCAATAGAAGAAATAAAATACATTCAAAATAAATTATCCACAAAAGTGAATGAAATTGAGGATTTAACTAAAATTGCAACATCAACGTTATCAGAAATTACTCATTATACAACAGTCGCAATTGGTCCAAAATCTGATATGCAAGTAATAGAAGAAATCAAATTTGTTTTACTAGGCTCTAGAATGCTAATGGTAGTAATTGTAACAGATAGTGGGTTAGTAAAAGAAACGATTATCAAATACGATGAAGATATAACAAACAGTCAAGTGGAAACTTTAAACAACTTATTTAATAGCAAATTAAAAGGAAAACCACTTAGTAAAATTGATAAACCAATGGAAGAATACATATTATCGGAAATCAATTACAGTGTGGAAGTAATAAAGCCAATTATTGAACAAATTAACAAAGTCATAGAAGAAGAAAATCAGATTTATTTAGAAGGGACCAATAAATCTTTTGATTTACCAGAATTTAAAAGCTTAGAAATCGCTAAAAATTTTGTTAATATCTTAGATGAAAAGGAATTAGTACTAGATATGCTAAACTCTGGAATTGCAAAAGACATTAATGTTTATATTGGCGACGAAAATGATAACGAACAGTTGAAAGACTTTAGTGTTGTTACGTTTAAACATTCCGTTGGCGATAAAGACTTAGGAACCATTGGTATTATTGGACCAAAAAGAATGGATTATTCAAAAGTAATTTCAGTTATGAAATATATTAGTAAAAAAATGCAAGAAAAAGATTTGTGACTTTAAATAGAAGAGAAAAAGGTAGAGGTGATTTTAAGCGTCCATGGCTTAAAGAAATAACCAAATAAAAAAAGGAGGACAAAATGGAAGAAAACAAAGAAGAAATCGTACAAAAAGAAGAAGTGGTAGAGGTAAAAGACGATACCACAAAACAAGAACTAGAGGAAATCACAGATAGATATAAAAGATTAATGGCAGAATTTGATAATTTTAAAAAAAGAAGTACAAAAGAAAGAGAAATGTTGTATACTTCCTTAAAATCTGATATTGTAACTTCAATCTTGCCAGTAGTGGATAATTTAGAAAAAGCAGCAGTAGCACCTACAGAAGACCAAAATTACAAGCAAGGGGTAGAAATGGTACATAAACAATTAATGGATACCTTATCAAGTTTTGGAGTAGAAGAAATAAAAACAGTAGGAGAAACATTCAATCCAGAATACCATGAAGCAGTAAGCAGTGTACAAGATGAAACTTTAGGTGAAAAAGAAATTAAAGAAGAATTTAGAAAAGGCTATAAAATAGGCGAAAAGGTAATACGTCATTCTATGGTAGTAGTAGCAAATTAAAAATGTAGGGGTCGACGCCCACGTCGACCCGCTTGAAAAAATATTATATTAAACAAGTTATTAATTTTAAATTTATATAAAAATTACAAAAGAACCCAAAAGAATAATAAAAAAATAAGGAGGAATTTTAAAATGGGAAAAATTATAGGAATCGATTTAGGAACAACAAATTCATGTGTTGCAGTTATGGAAGGTGGAGAAGCAGTTGTTATACCAAACGCTGAAGGAAATAGAACAACACCATCTGTTGTGGCATTTTCAAAAAATGGAGAAAGATTAGTAGGACAAATTGCAAAACGTCAAGCAGTTACCAATCCAGATAATACTGTTATCTCTATAAAAAGACATATGGGAACCGATAAAAAAGTAAAAATTGAAGGAGATGACTTTACACCACAAGAAATTTCAGCAATGATTTTACAAAAATTAAAACAAGATGCTGAAAACTATTTAGGAACAGAAGTAACACAAGCGGTTATTACCGTTCCAGCATATTTTAGTGATTCACAAAGACAAGCAACAAAAGATGCAGGTAAAATTGCAGGACTAGAAGTATTAAGAATTATCAACGAACCAACAGCAGCATCCCTTGCTTATGGTATGGATAAAGAAGACCAAGACCAAAAAATTATGGTATATGACTTAGGTGGAGGAACATTCGACGTTTCTATATTAGATATTGGTGATGGTGTATTTGAAGTATTAGCAACAAGCGGAAATAACCACTTAGGTGGAGATGACTTCGACCAAAAAATTATTGATTACTTAGTAGCAGAATTTAAAAAAGAACAAGGTGTAGATTTATCAAGCGATAAAATGGCAATGCAACGTTTAAAAGAAGCGGCAGAAAAAGCAAAAATTGAATTATCTGGTGTTCAACAAACCAATATTAATTTACCATTCATCACAGCAGATGCAACAGGACCAAAACATATGGATATTACACTAACAAGAGCAAAATTCGAAGAATTAATTCGTGATTTAGTAGAATCAACATCAGGACCTGTAAACCAAGCTCTAAAAGATGCAGGAGTATCAGCATCTGATATTCATAAAGTGCTATTAGTAGGTGGTTCTACAAGAGTACCTTGTGTACAAGAATTAGTAAAAAGAGTTACAGGAAAAGAACCAGATAAAGGAATTAACCCAGATGAATGTGTTGCCATTGGTGCTGCAATTCAAGGTGGTGTATTATCTGGAGATGTAAAAGATTTAGTATTACTTGATGTAACACCATTATCATTAGGTATTGAAACATATGGTGGAGTATTTACAAAATTAATTGAAAGAAATACAACAATACCAACAAAGAAATCACAAATCTTCTCAACAGCAGCAGATGGTCAAACAAGTGTTGAAGTACATGTATTACAAGGGGAACGTGAAATGGCTGCATACAACAAAACATTAGGAAGATTCCAATTAACAGGAATTCCAGCAGCACCTCGTGGAGTACCACAAATTGAAGTAACATTTGATATTGATGCAAACGGTATTGTTCACGTATCTGCAAAAGATATGGCAACAGGAAATAGCCAAGATGTAGCAATTACAGCAAGTACAAATCTATCAGATGAAGATATAGAAAAAGCTGTTAAAGATGCAGAAGCACACGCTAGTGAAGATAAAAAGAAAAAAGAAGAAATTGAAGCTAGAAACAATGCAGAAAGCTTAGTATATAACAGCGAAAAAACATTAAAAGAATTAGGAGACAAAGTTTCTGGAGAAGAAAAAGCAAAAGTAGAAACAGAAATTGAAAATGTTAAAAAAGCTCTAGAAGGAACAGATGTAGATAAAATTAAAGAAGCAACAGAAAAATTAACTGGGGCATTCTATGAAGTATCTGAAAAATTATACAAACAAGCAAACCCAAATGCAGGAGCAGAAGGTTTTGATCCAAATGCTGCAACAGGTGCAGAAGCACAAGATGCAAATGATGCAAATGTATACGATGCAGATTACAAAGTAGAAGAAGACGGAGAAAACAAATAGTTGGGATTGTAGGGGCAGGCCTCGTGTCTGCCCTATTTGAAAAAATATAATCATACAAAGGGTGGACACAAGGCCCACCCCTACATATAATGTAATTAAATTATATATGGAGGCAAAGATGGCTACAAAAAGAGATTATTATGAGGTATTAGGTGTTGATAAAAATGCAAGTGATGATGAATTAAAAAAAGCATATCGTAAGCTTGCTAAAAAATATCACCCAGATGCCAACCCAGATAATAAAAAAGAAGCGGAAAGTAAGTTTAAAGAAGTAAATGAAGCTTATGAAACTTTATCAGATGCTGGGAAAAGAAGAATGTATGACCAATTTGGACCAGATGGACCACAAGGTTTCGGTGGTGGTGGACCAGGTGGAGGATATTATTCATATTCTACTTCTGGTTTTGACGGATTTGACATGGGAGATTTAGGAGATATCTTCTCATCTTTCTTTGGTGGAGGATTTGGAGGTAGAACTTCTGGAAGAACGAACAATGGACCAATTAAAGGTGCAGACCTAAGATATAATATGGAAATTAGCTTTGAAGAAGCCTTCTTGGGTGTGGAAAAGGAAATTAGCATTAGCCGTGAGGATACGTGTGATACCTGCCATGGAAGTGGTGCAAAACCAGGAAGTAAAGTAGACACTTGTACCATGTGCCATGGAACAGGAAAAATACAACAAATACAAACAACTATCTTAGGGCAAATGCAAACAACAAGAACCTGTCCTACTTGCCATGGAGAAGGAAAAGTTATAAAAGAGCCATGTGAAACTTGCCGTGGAAGAGGAACCGTTAAAAAACAAGCAAGAATTAAAGTAAAAATTCCAGCAGGAATTGATGAAAATCAAACCGTTGTATTAAGAGGAGAAGGAGCACCAGGAGAGAAAGGTGGACCAAAAGGAGACTTATATATAACAGTACATATTAAAAGACATAGTATCTATACAAGACAAGATTATAATGTGCTTTGTGACATACCAATTACTTTTACACAAGCAACACTAGGAGCCGAACTTGAAATCCCTATGGTAGATGGTTCAAAAGAAAAATTTAAAATTCCAGAAGGAACACAAACTGGAACAAGATTTAGAATAAAAGGAAAAGGCTTTAAAGCAGTAAACAGAAACTATGAAGGAGATTTAATCTTTACTGTAGAAGTACAAACTCCAAAACGTTTATCAAAAGAGCAAAGAGAGCTACTAATACAACTTGCCAAAACAATGAACGAACAACCACCTATAAAGAAGAGAGGAATATTTGGTTAAATAAAAATATCAAAAAGAATACTTGCAAAGTATTCTTTTTTGATATAGAATGAAATTAGTTTTAAAGTAAGGAATATAAAGCATGGAAGAAATAAAGGATAAAATTGTTGAAACAATAAATAGTAAAATAAATTGTGATGCTATAGTTGTTTTCGGAAGTTATGCAAGAGGAACACAGAATGAAGAAAGTGACATTGATATTGCAATTAAAACGAAATGTGAAATAAGTAAAAAAGAATTGCATGAAATTACCACTTTGTTATCAGATGAATTAAAAAGAGATATTGATTTGGTAAATTTAGATACAATTGAAAATGACGGGTTCAAATATGAAATACTAATTAATGGGAATGTAATTTATTGTAACGATAGTTATAAATTCGATTTATATAAATTAGATGCCTATAGAGAATATCTAGAACTTAATGAAGCAAGAAAACAAATTATTGATGATATGAAAAAGTAAAGGAATGGTGAATGATGGAAAACGAAGCTGTCATTATTAATAAGTACGAAAGTATACAAAAGTGCATTAAAAGAATAGAAGAAGAATATGAAGGAAAAATAGATAATCTATATGATTACAGAAAATTAGAACCAATTGTATTAAATCTTCAAAGAGCATGTGAAGCGGCAATTGATATAGCCATGTATATTGTGGCAAACAGAAAACTAGGAGTTCCACAGACAAAAAAAGCGCATTCATAAAATTAGAAGAAAATAAACTTATTTCTAAGGAAGTAAGTGCAAACATGCAAAAAATGATAGGTTTTCGAAATATAGCAATTCATGATTACAAGCAAATCGATGAAGAAGTGCTTGCTGATGTAATTCAAAATCATTTAATTGACCTAATATGTTTTGCAAAGGAAATATTAAATTTGGATAGATAAAAAATCAAAAAGAATACTTACAACAGTGTTCTTTTTTCGTATAGTCATGTTAGTGTGAAAAATTAGTAGGCAAAAAATGCTTGCTAATTTTTTTTAATATAGTCATAAAAATTTAAGAAAATGTTGACAATAATATAAAGGTTATATAAAATGTAGTATAGTAGAAATCATATATAAACATAAGACAAGGAGCGTAAATTTTATGAAAAGAAAAAGAGAAGAAGGAATTACATTAGTAGCTTTAATTGTGACCATTATTATTATGCTAATTTTAGCAGGTTGTGTGCTTGTATTAACAATGGGAGAAAACGGGCTAATAACAAAAGCACAAGAAGCAAAGAAAAAACAAATTATTGCAGAAGCAAAAGAGAATATAGGAATGGATTTGCTAGGAGCAGAGGCAGAAGCAATACAAAAAAATGAAATATTAGAACAAGAAGAAATTAAAATGATTATATCGAAGTATGGAGAACTACAACAAGATGGGGACACGATTATATTAAAAAATAATGGTTATCAAATAACGCTATCAGAAATATATAATGCTAGAACCGAAATGGGAAATGACTCAGAATACAAAGCAAAAATTGCTTTATTAGAACAGCAAATAGAAAATCTAAAAAAGCAATTAGAAGATATGGAAGCAATAGATAACAATAAAACATTATACCATGTTTCAGGTTCAATACACGACACTAGAAGTAGTGAGATATCAGCCAATGGTTCAATTGCAATGCCAAGCATTGAAGCAAAATTTATTGGTATTCCAGGTGGCAAACTAGTTGCTACAGTTTTATCAAATAAAATCACCTTAAAAAACAATGCATTAACGCTTCCAAAAGGTTTGTATACATTTGAGTCGTTCGTTCCTCAAAGAGGAGCAACATGGGGAGCTGGATATAAAGTTTTTGATGCTAGTGGAAATGTTATGGTTGACCATACCTATACGGGAACAGTAGAAGATTTTGCTGTTACCAACTTTGAATTAGAACAAGAAACAGATATTACAATTTATTGGTATAGAAAGGATAGCAGATGGTATGATTTAATATATTATACAATAAAAACACAATAAAAAATATACAAAAATATCGTAAAGAATACTTGCAAAGTATTCTTTTTTGATATAGAATTAAAACGTCTAGAAATGGGCAAAATATAAAAGATACTTACTAAGTATCGGAAATTGGAGGAATTGAAAATGGCAATTAGAGTTGGAATTAATGGATTCGGAAGAATTGGAAATTTAACATTCCAAGCAGCATTAAAAAAAGGAGATGTAGAGGTTGTAGCAATTAATGACCCTTTTATTACAGCTGATTACATGGCTTACATGGTAAAATATGATTCAGTACATGGAAAATTCGATGGAGATGTAAGAGAAGAAAACGGAAAATTAGTAGTAGATGGAAAAGAAATTAAAGTATATAATGAAATGGACCCAAAAAATATTCCTTGGGGAACAGATGGAGTAGATTACGTATTAGAATGTTCAGGAGTATTTACAACATTAGAAAAAGCACAAGCTCATATTGATGCAGGAGCTAAAAAAGTAATTATTAGTGCACCATCAAAAGATGCACCAATGTTTGTTATGGGAGTAAATAACGAAACATATGATCCAAGTATGAATATCGTTTCAAATGCATCTTGTACAACAAACTGTTTAGCACCACTTGCTAAAGTTATTAATGATAACTTTGGAATTAAAGATGGTCTTATGACAACAGTTCATGCAACAACAGCAACACAAAAAACAGTAGATGGAGCATCTAAAAAGGATTGGAGAGGAGGACGTGCAGCAGCTGCTAACATCATTCCTTCTTCAACAGGAGCTGCAAAAGCAGTAGGAAAAGTTATTCCATCATTAAATGGAAAATTAACTGGTATGGCGTTTAGAGTACCAACACCAGATGTTTCTGTTGTAGATTTAACATGTAACTTAGAAAAAGCTGCAACATATGAAGAAATTTGTGCTGTTATGAAAAAAGCATCTGAAAATGAATTTAAAGGAATTATTGAATATGTTGAAGACCCAGTTGTTTCAACAGACTTTGTAAACGATGAACATACATCAATTTTTGATGCAACAGCAGGAATTCAATTAACAGATACATTTGTAAAATTAGTTGCTTGGTATGATAATGAATGGGGATATTCAAACAAATTAGTTGATTTGGCAAGATATATGGCAACAAGAGGATAGTACCATACAATTTACATTGTAGGGTTTGTAAGGGCAGGCCCAAAGGGTCTGCTCTTATATGTAATTAAGAATAACAAGCAAATTATTTTTATAATGAAATTGTTCTTTAGATAAAACAAAACGATATAAAAGGCATATATATTAGCATAAAAACAATATGGTAATATATATACCTTTTGTATAAAAATGGTATATAATCCATATAATAATAGGATAATAATAGGAGGTTTTTTATGAACAAGAAAACAGTAAAAGATATTGATGTAAAAGGAAAAAAAGTATTGGTTCGTTGCGATTTTAATGTACCACAAGATGAAAATGGAAATATTACAGATACAAGAAGAATTGTATCTTCACTACCAACTATAAAATATTTGATTGAAAATGGAGCTATGGTAATTCTTTGCTCACATTTAGGTAGACCAAAAGGAGAAGTAAAAAAAGAATTTTCACTTGCTCCTGTTGCAGAAGAATTATCAAAACAGTTAGGAATAGAAGTAAAATTAGCTACTGATATTGTAGGAGAAAGTGCAAAAAGTTTAACATCTAATATGAAAGAAGGAGAAGTAGTACTACTTGAAAATGTTCGTTTTGATGCAAGAGAAGAAAAAAATGACCCTGAAATGGCCAAACAACTTGCTTCGCTTGCCGAAATCTATGTAAATGATGCATTTGGAACATCTCATAGAGCACATGCCTCAACTGCAGGAGTAGCAGACTATTTACCAGCAGTATCAGGGTTTTTAATTGAAAAAGAAATTGACTTTATGGGAAATGCCCTAGAAAATCCAAAAAGACCATTTGTTGCTATTTTAGGAGGAAAGAAAGTTTCTGATAAAATTGGTGTTATAAACGCATTACTTGAAAAAGTAGATACATTAATGATTGGTGGAGCAATGGCATATACTTTCTTTAAGGCAAAAGGATATGAAGTAGGAAATTCAATTTGCGAATTAGATAAACTTGATTTAGCAAAAGAATTAATGGAAAAAGCAGACAAAAAAGGTGTAAAATTAATGCTTCCAGTAGATACAAAACTAGGAAAAGAATTTGATAAAAATACAGAAAGTAAAACCGTAAAAGCAAGTGAAATACCAGTTGGATGGGAAGGCTTTGATATAGGAGAAGAAACAATAAAACGATATAAAGAAGAATTAAAAAATGCAAAAACAATTGTATGGAATGGACCTTTAGGTTTATTTGAATTTGACCAATTTGCAATAGGAACAAACGAAATTGCAAAAACACTTGCCCAAGTTGATGCCATTACAATCATTGGTGGAGGAGACTCTGCAGCAGCTATTGAAAAAGCAGGATTAGCAGATAAAATGACACATATTTCAACAGGTGGTGGAGCAAGTTTGGAATTCTTAGAAGGTAAAAAGCTACCAGGAATTGAGTGTTTACAAGACAAATAGACTAAGATTCAAAATAATGTAGGGGGGAAGACGTCTACGTCAACCCCAAAATTTGGAGGTTAAGAATAATGAGAAAAAAAGTAATTGCAGGAAACTGGAAAATGAATAAAAATCCAGAAGAGGCAAAAACATATTTACAAGAAATAATACCTATGGTAAAAGATGCAAAAAGTGAAGTGGTTCTTTGTGTGCCATATATCGATTTAAAATGTATGGTAAAACATGCAAATGGAACGAATGTTAAAATAGGTGCACAAAATATGCACTGGGAAGAAGCAGGAGCATATACAGCAGAAGTGTCTGGCTCTATGTTAAAATCAATTGGCGTAGAATATGTTATTATTGGGCATTCAGAAAGAAGAGAGTACTTTGCAGAAACAGATGAAACGGTAAATAAAAAAGTAAAAGCAGCTTTTGCAAATGGATTAAAACCAATTGTATGTGTTGGAGAAAGTTTAGAACAAAGAGAAGAAGGCAAAACAAAAGAAGTAATCACAACACAAACAAGACTTGCACTAGAGGGCTTGATGGCTGAGCAAGTGGAAAATACAATCATTGCATATGAACCAATTTGGGCAATTGGAACAGGAAAAACAGCAACAAGTGAAGATGCTAATAAGAGTATTAAAGAAATTCGTGACGAAATTTGTAAAATATATGGACAAATGACGGGAGAAAGAGTTATAATCCAATATGGCGGAAGTGTAAAACCAACAAATGCAAAAGAATTATTTAGTACATCAGATATCGATGGAGCATTAGTTGGAGGAGCAAGTTTAAAACCAGAAGACTTTGCAGGAATTGTAAATTATTAAAAATAATTTGGTATAAAGAAAATAAAAGGAAGGTAAAAACATGGAAAACAAACTAACAATGCTAATGATTTTAGACGGATTTGGAGAGAACGCAAATGAAAAAGGAAATGCAGTAAAAGAGGCAAATACACCAAATATTGATAAAATAATGAAATTATGTCCAACAACGGATATGTATACAAGTGGATTAAATGTAGGACTTCCAGATGGACAAATGGGAAATTCTGAAGTTGGTCATACTAATATTGGAGCAGGAAGAATTGTATACCAAGAATTAACAAGAATTACAAAATCCATTGAAGATGGAGACTTCTTTAGTGTAAAAGAATTTGAAGGAGCAGTAGAAAATTGTAAGAACAATAATTCTAGTTTACACATTATGGGATTATTATCGGATGGTGGAGTTCATAGCCATATTCGTCATTTATATGCATTATTAGAACTTGCCAAAAGAAAAGGAATCGAAAATGTTTATGTACATGCATTTTTAGATGGAAGAGATACACCACCAGCATCAGCTGAAGGATATATTACAAAACTAGAAGAAAAAATGAAAGAAAAAGAAATTGGTAAAATCGCAAGTATTACAGGTAGATTTTATGCAATGGATCGTGATAAGCGATGGGAAAGAGTAAGTAAAGCATATAATGCTTTAGTAAATGGTGAAGGTGTAAAAGCGCCAACAGCAATTAGTGCAATTGAGGCATCTTACCAAAAAGAAATTTTTGATGAATTTGTAGAACCAACTTTAATTTGTAATGGTGATACACCAATTGCAACCATAAAAGAAAAGGATTCTGTGATTTTCTTTAACTTTAGACCAGATAGAGCAAGAGAAATTACAAGAGCATTAGTAGATAATGAATTTGATGGATTTGAAACAAAACCATTAGATTTATACTTTGTATGCATGACTCCATATGACGAAACAATGCCAAATGTGCAGGTTGCTTTCAAAAAAGAAGCATTAAGTAATACCTTTGGAGAATATATTAGTAATTTAGGTTATACACAACTTCGTATTGCAGAAACAGAAAAATATGCACATGTTACTTTCTTCTTTAATGGAGGAGAAGAAAAACAATACAAAGGAGAAGATAGAATTTTAGTACCATCTCCAAAAGTAGAAACCTATGATTTGAAACCAGAAATGAGTGCATATGAAGTAACAGATAAAGTACTAGAAGCAATTGAAAGTAACAAATATAATGCAATTATCTTAAACTATGCAAACCCAGACATGGTAGGACATACCGGAAGTTTAGAAGCAGCGATAAAAGCAATAGAAACCATTGATGAATGTGTAGGAAAAGTAGTAGAAGCAGTAGAAAAAGTAAATGGTGTTTTATTAATGACAGCAGACCATGGAAATGCAGAGCAAATGATTGACTATAAAACAGGAGAACCACATACGGCTCATACAACAAATCCCGTTCCATTAATGCTTGTGGGCATGAATGATGTATCATTAAAACCAGGAAAGTTAGCAGATTTAGCACCAACTATGTTAGATATTATGGGATTAGAAAAACCAGAAGAAATGACAGGAGAAAGCATTATAATTAGAAATAAATAAACATGGGGGCATATATGCTAACAACATCGAATATACGAAAAGGGTATGAACAGATACAAAAACAATTATTTTACATGATCCCTGAAAAATGGGATCGTGTGTATCTTTATGCTTCTGTAGTAGACCATTTTAATGGACTACAAACAGGAGAAATGTTTTTTTATTATTTTCCGAAAAGTATTTTAAAGAAAAATCCAGTTAATGTTTATGAAGTGCCAAGCAAGTTTAATATTGACGAATCTGCTTATTTAAAATTAGCAGAAAAACTGTATAGAGAAATAAAAAAATTAAGAAAAGAACTTGTGACAATTGGAGAAAAACCATGGAGTAGTGTAACGATGTCAATTGAAAATTTTAAATTTAATGCCAAATACGAATATGAAAATTTACAAGATTCAAACTATACAAGTTATGATAGGCATTTAATTTGGAGATATCAATATTTGGACATTCCATTAACAAGTTATTCGAAAAAAGAAAGAAAAATGATAGAAGAATATCTTAAAAACAAGAAACATAACAATAATAAGAGTGCTACATATCAAGAAGGAATTTATAAAAAAACAGTTAGTAATATTACTGAATATAACAAACCAGAGATTAAAGAAGAAACTACATATATCAAAGAAAATAATGATAATATAGGGTTAGATTCTATATCTGCCCAAAGAGAAAATAAGAATGTGGAAAACAATCACCACATCGATTCAAAACAAGAACAACCAGTTATTAAGAGTCAAATTCTTAATATAAATTATTAACGTTTTCAAAATTTTTAATATATAATCGAATGCTAGAAAGGAGCAATTAAAATGATTTATTCAAAAGAAGTAGAAGAAATGTGTCCAGTAGCAAAAGGAGTGGACCATGGACCAGCACCAATTCCAGAAGAGGGAAAATGGGTAAAGGCAAAAGAAATTAAAGATATATCAGGGTTAACACACGGTATTGGATGGTGTGCACCTCAACAAGGAGCATGTAAATTAACTCTAAATATCAAAGAAGGAATTATTCAAGAAGCATTAGTAGAAACAATTGGATGTTCAGGAATGACACATTCAGCAGCAATGGCAGGAGAAATATTAGTAGGAAAAACAATTCTAGAAGCACTAAACACAGACTTAGTTTGTGATGCAATTAATACTGCTATGAGAGAATTATTCCTACAAATCGTATATGGTAGATCTCAATCTGCATTCTCAGAAGGAGGATTACAAATTGGAGCAGGACTTGAAGATTTAGGAAAAGGACATAGAAGTCAAGTTGGAACAATTTATTCAACACTTGCAAAAGGACCAAGATACTTAGAACTTGCAGAAGGATACATAGTAGAAATCGGTCTTGATAAAGATAACCAAATCATAGGATACAAATACGTAAACCTAGGAAAAATGATGGAAAACATTAAAAAAGGAATTGAACCTATGGAAGCAATTGAAAAAGCAAGTGGAAAATACGGAAGATTCGACGAAGCTGTTAAAAAGATTGATCCAAGAAAAGAATAGAAAATAGTAATAGGAGGTAAGAATAATTATGGCAGTAACATTTGAAAGTTATGAAAGAAGAATAGACCAAATTAAACCCGTAATGGAAAAATACGGAATTAAAGATTTTGAAGATGCACTAAATATTTGTAAAGAAAAAGGATTTAATCCATATGATATTACAAAAAGTGTTCAACCAATTTGTTTTGAAAATGCATGTTGGGCATATACATTAGGTGCAGCAATTGCAATTAAAACAGGATGCACAAAAGCTGCAGATGCTGCAAAAGCAATTGGAGAAGGATTACAAGCATTCTGTATCCCTGGTTCTGTTGCAGATGACAGAAAAGTAGGATTAGGACATGGAAACTTAGCATCTATGCTATTATCAGAAGAAACAAAATGTTTTGCATTCTTAGCAGGACATGAATCATTTGCTGCTGCAGAAGGAGCAATTGGTATTGCAAAATCTGCAAACAAAGTAAGAAAAGAACCATTAAGAGTTATCTTAAATGGACTTGGAAAAGATGCAGCACAAGTTATCTCAAGAATTAATGGATTTACCTATGTACAAACAGACTTTGATTTCTTCACAGGAAAAGTAAATGTAGTAAAAGAAATTGCATATTCAGATGGAGAAAGAGCAAAAGTTAGATGTTATGGTGCAAACGATGTTAGAGAAGGTGTAGCAATTATGCACATGGAAGGAGTAGATGTATCAATTACTGGTAACTCTACAAACCCAACAAGATTCCAACATCCAGTTGCAGGTACATATAAAAAAGAATGTATTGAACAAGGTAAAAAATACTTCTCAGTAGCATCTGGTGGAGGAACAGGAAGAACACTTCACCCAGACAATATGGCAGCAGGACCTGCTTCCTATGGTATGACAGATACTATGGGAAGAATGCATTCAGATGCACAATTTGCAGGATCATCATCAGTTCCAGCACACGTTGAAATGATGGGATTAATTGGTATGGGGAACAACCCAATGGTTGGATGTACTGTATCAGTAGCAGTTGCAGTAGAAGAAGCAATGAAATAAATCCAAAACCGCACATAAACGTGCGGTTTTTTGTTATAGAAAATTATGCAATGTTTTAGGTTAAAATGTAGGGGTCGACGCCTTCGTCGACCCCTTTGGTTTGTTAATATTTTGTATAATGGTAAATTTGAATAATCGCACATTTGCAATATTATGTAAAATATTATATAATATAAACAGATACTGGTGTTTTTCTGCAAGTTTATTTGAGCAGAAAAATATAAAACAAATAATATATAAAAAAGAAAAAGGAGATCACAACATGAAAAAAAGAATCACAGCAGCAACTATTGTATTAACAGCATTTTTATGGGTTATTTGTTCAGCGGTTATGAATAACTATGATGGGATGCAAGCGTTATCAAGAAGACGACCTTTGATAATATCCAAATGGACGATACGGGAAACCTATGTAGAACTAATTGCGTATTTCAGTGAATTGCAGGCATATAAGGCAAGATTGCATGTGAATCGTGTGGACATAGATTTCTCAGAAGTAAAGGAAGCAGTGAAAGAAAGAAAACGGTTCTTTGAAGAGGTACTATCAACTGTATCTATTGAAGAACCAACAGAAGTAACACAAGAGGAATTCCTAGTGCAGATGCAAAAATTGGATCAAAGCTATGGAGTGAATGTGTTTTTTGAGAACGGAACACTGTTTTTCGAACGAGCACAAGAAAAAGGGAAAAGTGTATATTTGCTACCAGCTATTATATGCGAAGAGACAAAGGGAAGCAGATTTAAAGGGGAAAATAACCTTTGGAATGGACTAGAGTTCAATCCTGAATTAAACGAAGATAAGAGCTTAGAAGAGCAAAGGGATATTCCAGTCTTGGTTTTTAGAAACTTTGAAACATTAGAAGAATCCATTGAAGCTTTCTTTGGTTTAATGAATAAACCCTACTACCAAAGTGCAGATACAATAAAAGATTTTGCAGAAATTTGGGCGCCAAATACTCCAGAATCACCAACTCAGGCAATAGACTTTGCTATTTCCATCTACAATAGGATAGAAGTTATTAAAAATTTATAATCGCAACACAAAAAGCGTTGGAGTTTTCCGGCGCTTTTTGTGTTGTTTTATTTGTAAATTTATGATATGATACAAAAGTACAAAAAAGATACTAAATAGAAAGTGAAAGAGAATATGAAAGTATTAGTAGCAACTAAAAATCAAGGAAAAATAGAAGGTGCTAAAAGAGCACTAGAAAGATATTTTGAAAATATTGAAATCGAAGGAATTCCAGTAGAGTCTAATGTTGGAGATGAACCAGTAAATGAAGAAATTTATATTGGTGCTAAAAATAGAGTTAAGAATTTAAAAACATATTGTAAAAAGCACAATATAACAGCAGATTTGTATTTATCGATTGAAGGAGGTGTTTATAACTCTTTAGGAAGATGGATGAATACGGGTATTGCAGTAATTGAAGATAACGGTGATTTTGAAAGTTATGGAACAAGTCCATCTTTTCCGGTACCAGAAAGATTAGTAAAGGAAATTATCGATACAGATTTAAGCCAAGTAATGAATAGATTATTTTGGGAAGATAAGGAAAGACATAATAAAGGTGGAGGAATCCAACTTTTAACACATAATCAAGTATCAAGAATTGATTTAACGGAATCTGCATTTGTTATGGCATTAACAAAATATATTAATGAAGAAAAATGGAAATAAATGTGAAGGAGAAATTTAAAATGGATTTAGAAAAAGAAATTGAACAAATTAAACAAAGAAATAAGAAGGTAGAATTGGATAAGAAATGGGAAACATGTTGGACTAGAAGAATCTGCATTTGTGTATTAACGTATATAGTTGTTATTATATATTCTTACTTAGTAAGAAATTACGATAATATATTATTAAGTTCGTTGGTACCAGTGATTGGCTTTACATTATCAACAGCATCGTTAAAAGTGGTAAGAAAGTTTTGGGAGAAAAAAGAAGAATAATTATGACAAACAAGTTACATAAAGTATTGACTTATGTAACTTATCATTATATAATAGATTTATGGAATTTATTAAACAACTAAAAAACAGGAGGAAAGAATTATGACAATGAAAGAAAAGTATGAATCCACATTACAGCAAATGCAAAAAGAGGCAGAAAATCGGTTAGAGGCGGCAAACAGCAGACTGGATGAGAAGCAGGAGGCATGCAAGGAGTGCCGTCAGCGTATTGAGGACTTAAAGGAAACGAAGCGTACCTCATTCGGGAAATTCTTAGAAGTAGGAAAAACGATAGTTGCAATGTACTTCAAAAGAACAGCGACTCCGGAAGAAGTCCAGGAAATCATTGAGCCGTGCAACACTTATGTTGCAGCAGCAGGAGCACTGCCGTTAGAAGAAGAAACGTTGACTGACCTCACAAAACAGAAAACACAGGCACAGTATAAACAGTTCCAAGAGAAAAGTCTGTTTTCGGCAATAGAAACGGTTTTGAACAGCCTTCCTGAAGAAGAATAAGTTGTACCAAAAAGGGACACCGCAATGGTGTCCTTTTGGGTATGTATGAAAGAACATAGTTTTTATCTCTTAGACAACTTTTGGTTCTTTTTTCTCAAAACGATCAATTGCTTCCACATCTTTAAAACAATCAGAATCGAAAAAATCTTTTAACTCAATATTTAAACCTTCACAAATATGAATGATAGAACTAATAGAAAGTTCTTTTACTTTTCCTCTTTTACAATCACTAATAATGGAGTTAGAAATTCCTGCTCGATAAGAAAGTTTATATGCAGTTAAATGATTTTCTTTTAATAATTCACGAATTCTGAAATTAATGGCATCTGATAATAGCATAAATAAATTTACCTCCTAGTATGATTTAATTAAAAGTATAGCAAAAGAAATTCAAAACCTATTCGGAAACAACCTAATAGTTGCATAGGATATTTTGCACACAAAAGAGTGTTGTGATATAATATGAGTAAATAAAATAGGAGAAAAAAGATGGAAGAAAATAAGAAAAAATTACATCAACTAATACAAAAACGAATACAAGGAGAAAAAATAGAAGAGCAGTTGTATGAGAGTTATCATAGACTAATTTACCAAATTGCTTTTTCTATTTTAAAGAACAAAGAAAATGCGGAAGATGTAATGCAAAATGTATTTGCTAAATTAATGACAATACCAAAGGAAAAATTACCAACGAAATATGAGATGAGTTGGTTATATTCAGTAACAAAAAATGAAGCAATCAATGAAATTAGAAAACATAAAAAAGAAGTATGTGTAGATGAAATTTATGAATTTGTGGATGAAGATACCAATATTTGCGAAGTGATTGAAAAAGAAGATTATCAAAGACTAATTCGGAGGATTAACAAAAGAAGAACAAGAGATTGTATCGTTAAAAGTATTGTCAAAACTAAACTTTAGGCAAATTGCTATCTTATTAAATATGCCAATAGGAACAGTGCAATGGAAATATTATAAAGCAATAAAGGCGTTAAAGATATCATTAGGGAATTTGACAGCAAGTTTACTATTTATGGTTGCCTTTATA
>CANAZY010000026.1 GCA_947365805.1 uncultured Clostridium sp.
TTTCTCTTGGACTAGTTAATTCTGTTAAATGTGGAATTTACTTTTATATTTAACCATTTTTATAAATTGTATTTGATTTGTAATGTAATCGTAGTATAATAGTAACATTCTAACAAGAAAGGATTATGATAATGAACTTAAAATATATTGAAAAACTAGAATATTCTAATATTTTGGAAAAACTTTCGAATTATTGTATAACTGAATTAGGAAAACAATTTTGTTTTGCTTTGTGCCCTTCTTCTAACAAAGAAGAAGTATGTTATTTATTGCAACAAACAAATGAAGCCATAAAACTAATGGTTCAAGATAAACCATCTATAATAAATATCCCCAACATCGATTATTCTTTAAAGATGTTGGAAAGTAGTAGCATATTAACCTTAAAATCAATTTTGGAATTAGCTCAAGTCTTAAAAACAGCTTTTATGTTAAAAAATTATTTTTATTTTGAGCGTGACATAAATGAATTTCCTATTGTTGATTCTTATTTTTCGCAATTATATGCAAATCCTTCTATTGTAAAAACAGTTGAAGATTGTATTATCGATGAAAATACACTTTCCGATTCTGCTTCTACTAAGTTATCATCCATTCGAAAACAACAACGAAAATTAGAAGAAACAATTAAAGAAAAATTAAATCATTTTCTTCATTCTTCTACTTATTCAAAATATGTGCAAGAAAATGTAATTACCATTCGAAATAATCGTTATGTGATTCCTATTAAAGAAGAATATAGGAGTATGGTAAAGGGATTTGTTCATGATATTTCTACAAGTCGGTTCTACTGTGTTTATAGAGCCAATGGTTGTATTTGATTTAAACAATGACCTACATATGTTACAAGCTGAAGAACAAGTTGAAATTGAAAAAATTTTACTTTATCTTTCTTCCTTGTTTACCCCCTATATAAAAGAATTAGAACAGGATTATCAATTGATTGGTAAAATCGATTTTATTTTTGCAAAAGCAGAATATGCTCTTAGTTTAGATGCTATTTTACCCAAAATAAATGAAGAAAAATATCTTAATTTAATAGGTGCAAGACATCCTCTTATTGCAAAAGACGTTGTCGTTCCAATTAATATTAAACTTGGAAAAGACTTTTCTTCTCTTTTAATTACAGGACCAAATACAGGAGGGAAAACCGTTACCTTAAAGACGGTAGGACTCCTTTGTTTAATGGCTTGTAGTGGGTTATTTATTCCTGCTAAAGAAGGAAGTAGTATTTATGTATTTGACCATATATATGCAGATATTGGTGATGAGCAAAGTATTGTAGAATCATTAAGTACCTTTTCTTCTCATATGAGAAATATCATTACTATTTTAAAAAACTCTACAAAAGAAAGCCTTATTCTCCTTGATGAATTGGGTTCTGGAACAGACCCTATAGAAGGGAGTAGTTTAGCAATTAGCATTTTAGAAACATTTTATCAAAGAGGAAGCCTTGTTATTTCTACTTCTCATTATTCGGAACTAAAAAACTATGCTCTTGTAACCGATGGTTTTGAAAATGCTAGTCAACGGTTTCGATATTGAAAGTTTAAAGCCGACTTATCAATTATTAATTGGAATTCCTGGAAGAAGTAACGCTTTTGCCATTAGTAAAAAATTAGGATTAGATGAAAATATTATTACTAGAGCAGAATCATTTTTAGATTCTGACCAAATTCATATAGAAGAATTATTGAAGAATATCTATGATGATAAATTATGGATTGAAAAAGAAAAAGAAGAGATTTCAAAAAACTCAAATCAAATTACTCTTCTTCGTAAATCTCTAGAAGAAAAAGAGAAAAATTTAAATTTAAAAACCTCTTCTTATCTTGAAAAAGCCAAACAAGAAGCGAGAAAAATTTTACTTGATGCAAAAGAAGAAGCAAGTTCTTATATTGCAAAAATGAATGAAATTTATGAGAATGCAAATTCGGATTCGATTAAAAGTTTAAATCAAATTCGAAACAATTTAAATGATGCCTTAAAAGAAACTTCTTCTGATATAACGCCTAATACTATCTCTTCTACTTTTGTAAAAGAGGAAGACTTAAAAATTAATGCACAAGTTTATATTGCTCATTTAAATCAAGAAGGAACCCTTTTAAGCTTGCCAAATAAATCAAAACAAGTACAAGTTCAAATTGGTAGTGCAAAACTAATGCTTCCTTTATCTCGTATTACAAGAATTGTTTCTTCTAGTAAAAAGACATCTGTTGGAGCATCTTCTTATAAAACCAATAAGTCTAAAACAGCTACCACAGAAATTAATGTCATTGGTTATCATGTTAATGAAGCCATTTTTGCGATTGATAAATATTTAGATGATTGTGCTTTAGCAAAACTATCTACTGTTCGTATTGTGCACGGTAAAGGGACTGGTACCTTACGAAAGGAAATTCATCAATTTTTAAAAACAAATTCTCATGTAAAAACTTTTCGTTTAGGAACTTTTGGTGAAGGTGAAATGGGTGTTACTATTGTAGAATTGAAATAAAAAAACTCCAGTCATTTCGACTGGAATTTTTTTATTTTAAAAATGTTTTCCTCTTTTTGATTTTTCTTGTTTTTTTAATTGTTCTTCCACTTCATTGCTTTGGTCTACTATTTCTTGAAACTTTGATTCCTCTTTTAATACGTCTTCTTTATCTACTTCATTTTCAAATCCAATGGTAGCAAATGGAACCTCTCCCATTTCTTCTTGCTCTTTTTCTTCTGTTCCCATATCAATTTCTGAATATGAAACTTCTACTTCTTTTTCGATATTTTGTTCTTTCTCTTTTTTATGTGTTTTTTGATATCGATATTCTATAACAGCAAAAACAATTCCCATAATAGCAATCATACTTGTAACGATTGTTATTACTATCTTCTGTGTTATATTTCCTTGTGTATTTTCTTCCTCTTCTTTTTCTACTTCTACTGGTGCCATAATTTCTTCTACTTTTGCCTCTTTCATAACAACCATTGTATAAGTAGCAGTTGTTTTTCCATCTTGTGATTTTACAGTAATTGTAATCGTGTTTTCTCCTTCTTTTAGTTCTTCATTTCCTGTTATGTCGATGATAAAATCATTTTGAAGTCCAATTGCTTGAATATCTAATTTTGTAATATGGGATAAAGTTTCATCTAGTAACATTTGATATTCATAAATTTCACTAAAGAATTCTGGAGCATAAGAAAGTTCAATCTCTTCTCCATCTTCTGTTACGCCTTTTACTAATAAGCTCTTTAACCCTACTTTTACCTCTTCTTTTTCATCTGGTTCGTCTATAATATTGGGAGTATCATCCTCTTTTGCTTCTCTACGGATACGTACAGTATATTTATTTCCTGATGCTAATGTAATATATACCATATTCGTACCTTCTTCTAATTTTACCGTGTTTCCTTTATCAATTGTATAAGATTCACCATTGCTAGTAGTTACCTCAATTTTAGCTTCACTTACTTCGTTTCCTAATTTAACGGTAATATCTTTACCAGGATTGTTATATATATTCCCCGCTACAACCAATTTGGTAATTGTTGCTTTTGCTGGTGTTTCTGGTTGTGGGTCTGGATCTGGTTTTGGATCTGGAGTTGGTTCTGGTGTTGGCTCTGGTGCTGGCTCTACTTTTGGATTTACAGTAATTGTTTTTGAAGTAAAATCAGTTTTTGTAGTACCATCACTAAATTCAGTAACACTCCCTACAAGAGTTACTGTTTTGTTCCCTTGCGTTGTTGGTGTATATGTTCCAGAAAAACTAATATTTTTATTACTTTCATAATTTTCTAATTCACTACTAGATGCGATTTGATTTCCATCTACTAGTAGTTTCAAGTTCCATTGTACGCCAGTTCCCGTAACAGTAATTTTAATTGGTTCATTAACTGTTCCTGTTCCACTACATGATATGTTGGCATTGGCTGCCTCAACTTTATTGGTTAACAGTAATAAAGTTACAATCACAAATAATAAAATAAATAATATTTTTACATTATGTTTCATTTTCATCGTGTTTCCTCCTTATAATTTAATATTAGATACTTCCATCACTTGTTTTTTCAAAATGAAAGAATCTCCTGTATTAACTTGACCATCTGCATTAATGTCTGTTGCTTGTTTCATAATATCATCTAATATCGGTTTGGTTCCCATAATAATTTGTTTCATTAAAAATGTATCTCCTGTATTTACTGCTGCATCTCCATTAATGTCTCCTAATACAATAAGTGTATATTCTTTATTATTCGCCTTATCCTTTAACTTATATCCTGTTCCAATTGGGTCTGTGTCTGCTTTTTTTACTCCGTCTTTTGTGACTTCATAATTTGTAATTTTTAATTCATTTGCTAATTCTTTTACACTAACTTTTGGTATTGCTTTTACTTTATTTCCTTCTATAATTTCTGCTTTTTTTACACTATTATTTCCACAAGGCTCTAAATATTTACTTGCCATATAACCAGTTTTTCCATTAGCTAATTTTACTTTATCCCAATATAGCCCATTGTTATATGCTGTTTTTCTTTCTAAGACTGTTACTATTGTATCTCTTGCCGCAATACAATCCACACGTGCTCCACTTGTTGTTGGCTCTTTGCGAACCATAATATCGGTTCCTGTTGTATAGTATTTTTCTCCTTCTGATTCTGGCAAATCATCTATCTCACTTGGCAATTTATTGGTTGCTGGCATGTTGTTGTATATTGGTATTACAAAATTTAAAGCTTCATCTAAAATATCATTATTTGAATATGTATTATATAATCTACTTGATTGACTATTTGGATCTTGAACATTGGTCATATATTGGTGTCTAAATAATTGATTTGATGACGTATTACTTGCTGTTACGGTTTGGGTTTGTCCTGGTTTTAAAATCTTTGTTCCTACTACATCCCATTTAGTAAAATACACTGTATTTTGACCTTTTGCATTATAGTCTGAACCATATTTAACCGCACCTTCTACAATTGCTTTATATGGTGTATCCCAACCTTTATCTTTTGCATAACATAAGCCATTTGTTATTGCATTTCCTGTATCATATGCTCCATAGTTAAAGAAATTATAATATCCTGAATATTGTTTTCCATCAACATAAGTAAATGTTGCTCCTGTTACTGAATCGCTTCCTTTACTTCCTACTTCTTGTAATATTTTAATTGCAATTGCATATGGACTCATTTGACTCTTACTTGCTGCATCCATAATAATTTGGGCATATGACATTGTTACTGTTTTACCATCTTTTACAAAAGTAGTGTTTCCTTTCATAAAAGAATTTTTAATAATACTTTGTACCACTTCTACTTTATAGTTATTATTATATGAACTTTCTAAGAACTGAAACATTTTTTTATCACTATCTAAAAAATTTCTTGGATCCATATAATACTTTATAATTCCGGCAGATGCACAAGCATACCCACTTGCAATATTCCCACAACTACATTTCCATAAAGGATCTGCTGATTTAATAATTCGGTTATGTCCATGATCCGTTTCATATCTTACTAAATCGCTCCAATCAATTCCTGTATAGTAAGCATCAAATGTCCATTTTGGGTGTTGTGCTTGTATTTGTCTTAAATACACTTGATAGCTCTCTGGAAATGCACTAATTCCACTTTTTACAGTTTGTGTATAATTAATGGAATATGCGTTTGAAACTTGAAACATCCCAAGTATACTAGACAAAACAACAAAACTTATTATTATAATTATCATCAGTCTTATTTTTTTGGATTTTCTATTATTTTCTAACATTTCTTCCTCCAAATTTCATTAGTAAATTTATCCAATTTTATCACAATTAGTATATCATTGTTGTAAATTGTAAGTCAATGAAATTTAGATAAGTCATATAAATGTAATATTATAAAAAAAAGAAAACGATTTTTGTCGTTTTCTTTCTAATTTTGTGTTTTTTATCTATTTTCTATTTGATATTTTCGAACCAGCATATAAATAACACCTGCTGTTGATGCTGTAATAATGACGCAAAATACAATGTGTCCTACCCCAATTTTTTTTGGTTCTTCTTGGTCTGTTTCTTCATGAGGTTCAACATTTTGATTTTCTTCTTCTTGGGTTGTTTTATAAAGATTTATGCTATATTCTTTACTTGTTATACCATCTTTTGCAACTACTGCAATTGTAATGATATTTTCTCCAAATTGGATATTGTCTACTCCTGTTATGGTAACATTTGCTCCTTCTATTTGTGGAACTGCTAAAATATGAATATTTTCTTGTGTGCTTGCTATAACACCGTTATAAGAAGTAATATCTGGGCTAAATTCTGGCTCTAATGTGACGTTTTCAATTGCTAGGTTTTCTAGGTTTGCATTAGCAAGTTCTGGGTTTTCGGTTTTGGTTACTTCTATTACATACGTTTTAGTTGTTTTTCCATCTGGTGCTGTTACTGTAATTTTAATTTCATTGGTCCCTATTTTTAAATTGGTATTTCCTACTACACTTACTTTTGCATTCGAATCTTCTGGTATGGCATTTACTGCAATTTGGCTTACATCGTCTCCTACCACTAAATTGTATCTTGTAATTGTCTTTTGAAAGGCAGGGCTTAGGCCTTCTACACTTAAATGCAATTCTTTTAAATTTGCATTCGTACTTTTATTTTGAGTATTACTACTTCCTCCTTGGTTTGTGCTTCCTCCTGTAGAACCACTTGGTTTATTGGTTCCACCATTTGTTGTTCCTCCTGTCACTCCACCACTTGTTCCTCCTGAACTTCCTCCTGTTGTGCCACCACCCGTTGGTGGATTTGGCGTTTCTGGTTTTGGTGGTTCTTTTTCTTTTATGGTAACACTTGTTCCAGAAAAGCTTGGATTTACTGGTTTTTCATCTGGTGTATAAAAATTTCCACTTACACTAAAACTTGCAGTCCCTGCCACCTTTGCTCTAAATTTAAAAGTAGCAATTGTTCCATCTGTTTTTGGATTTTCTCCTCCTGTTGGGTCAGTCCACGTATAAATTACTCTACCATTTGAGAAATTGGTATTGCTAGGTCCTGATACATAATCTACTTTACTTGTATCAACCGTAATTCTTGTTGTTAATGTTGCAACCGACGCTCCAGATAGATTGACACTAATATTAAATTCATCACCAACTGTCACGTTCGATTTACTTGGGCTTAAACGAATGCTTCCTGCAGCATTTGATTTTACTGTAAAACATAATAGTAAAAATAGAAATGATAGTAATGTTATATAAATTTTCTTTCTCATATTTTCCCCTTTCTATTAGAAATTTTATTGTTCAATTGATTTAATTTCTAAAATATGCTTTTGTATTTTTAATACATCTAAGGAAGATGGTAATTCTCCATTTTTCGAAGTATTCGCAGATTTTAAGAAAACTCCCGTTATTTCTTTTATCTCAAGGATGTGTTTTTGTATGATTAGAACATCTAATGAGTTAATCTCCCCATCTCCATTAACATCTCCATATACAATAAATGTATATTCATATACTACTTCTTCTAATTCATTTTTTAAAATTAATTTTGAGCCAGTTCCAATCTTATCTTCTTGTGTTAAAACTTCATTTTTGTCATTATAAAATTCTAAATTCAAGTTTGTCTTAATTAATTCTTTTACTTCTCCTACTGTTAGTTTTAGAATATCAAGGCCACTTATTTCATCTGCCTCTACCTTCAAACTCTTATCAAACTCCAAAATCACTTCATCTGGCAATTCTTTAACATTTACTTTACATACTGCTTTTATCTCTTCGTTTTTTGCTTTTGCAGTTATATTGGTGCTTCCAACTCCATTGGCGGTTATAACACCATTTGTAACACTTGCTACCTTTTCATCTCCACTACTCCATATGATTTCTTTATTCGTTGCATCTTCTGGTAAAATATTAGCAAATACCGTTATTTTATTTCCTTTTAACAACGTAACATTTTGTTTATCTAATATAATGCTAGTTACTTTTGAATAAACCGTAATATCAATACTGTCACTTACTCTACCATCTAATGTTTTTGCTGTAATCGTAGCTACCCCTGAAGTTACTCCTATAATATTTCCGTTATCTACACTTACAATGTTTGGATTACTTGTTTCCCATACAATTTGTTCAGTTGCATCTTCTGGCGTAATATCAATTTTAATAACGTTTGTGCTTCCTTTCTGAATAGTTGTATTATCTATACTTAGTTTAATATTAGTAATTGTTGGTTTTGGTACTTCTTTTAAATAACTTTGAAATACATATCCTACCATTCCATTATCCAGTTCAATTTTGTCCCATCTTTCTCCATTTTGTACTCCTCTTTTTATTCTAGTTACCATTCGGTTTCTGTCGATTCCTGTTAATACTTCATAAGAAGTAGAAGGACCTGTTCTGACATTTAACGTACCTGTTACATCTGCATACATTTTAGTATTATCTGTTGCATAATCTGATTCTGGAATGTTTGGGCTTTCTGTCATATATCTTGGCATATTTTCATAAATCGGAATAATAAATCGTATGGAAGAGTCTAACATGCCATTGGAACTATATGCTTTATGAATTCCACTTGATTCACTATATGGTGCTAAACAATTTGTCATATATTGATGCCAAAACAAGTCTGGCCCTCTATCATCATTAACATCAAACTTTTGTAAATATAAATTGTTTTGTCCAACCGATATATAACTACTTCCTATAAAAACTGCCCCACCTTTGATTGCTCTTTCTGGTGTATTCCATGGAATGAATAAATTTGCTTTAGTTTCTTCGGATGCTCCTTTTCCATCTTTTGCAAATTGTAATCCATTTTTAATAGCCCCTAAAGGTTCTGTTGAGCTTGTCGCTCCTATATTATAGAAATTGTAATAACCTTCAAAACCTGCAACGGTTCCACTAATCGAATTATGGGTAATAAATGGTCCTACTTCTTGTTTAATACGAGAAGCTAAATGATAAGGACTTACTCCTGAATAAATAGCAGAATTCCATATTAAATCGGAATATTTTTCTTGCATGTTAATAACTTGTCCTGAGTGGGTCCTATAACTAACTGCTCGATTATAAAATTCCGTTCCATATAAGATTTTTTCAACCCCTTCTTTTGAATTCGTATTTGGGTCATAAGATAATTTCTCAAATTGAAAAACACGTACATCATTCAAAAAATTCCTTGGATCCATTGTATATTCTACTGCTCTTTTGGATGCATTTACCCAGCCTTTATCAATTTCCACATCATAAATTCCATTATCGGTACATTTCCATGCATCGGAATATGATTTTGGCACTAAGTTTTTATTGTTTCTGTATTCTTGTGATATCACATAATTCCAGTCAAGCCCTGTATATAATGCCGTAAATTCCCAGTATGGATGTTTCTTTTTTAATTCTTGTAAATAGGGCCTATAAGAAGCAGGAAAATTTTCTATTCCATCTTTTTTAATGGATGCTTCTACTTTTGTATGAAAAATCCCAAAAACACATAAAAAAAATACTATATACTTTAGAAATGTTTTTACTTTCATAACATTCTCCTTCATATACAGTATTTCCTAATTTTACTTTTTTATAACGTTACAAATTTTTTATTTTTAAGATATCTTCATCTTGTTTTAATGTATCACTTAAAAATTCAAAACACGACTTGTCTTGTGTCATGGCAACAATTCCTACTTCTTTATCAGAACGTAGATTATAGCTTGCATATTTAATAATAATTCCTTTTTGTTTCACTGCTTCTAATACAACTTCTTTATCATCTCTCATTTTGCTATTGGCATAATATAGAATTTGTCCACTTACCTTTAACCCTGCAAGCAATAATTCTTTATCGGAAAGCAAATTTGGTTTTGCATAACAATACGTCCATCCGAAGTCTACTTACTGAATCATATACAATTTCTCTATTTCCTTTTAATCTATCACTCACAAATTCTAATGCTTCTGCATTATTATGAACTGCTTCTTTTGCAATTTCTTCATCATCTTGTAATACATCACTTGCAAATTCTAATAATTTCCCATTTTGTTTTACTACATTTAAAACATATTCGCGATTATCTTTGTTTTTTCTCATATTGGTTACTTCAATTGGTTCTGGCATATTTATTTCCTCTTTTTATTTTTGTTTTTTCTAATTCTATCAAAAAATAAAATAAATAGCAATCATTGTTTTTTGTCTGTTTTTATGCTATAATTTAAGTTAATCAATCTTAAGGAGGTCTACCTATGTGTAAATGTATGAGCATTGCTATATTTGAAAATCGTTTACGGAATGTAAAATCTACTTATCCAAAAGAACTCGTTTATCAATTTCGGAGGCTTCTTCTTATCAATACAGGGCTTCCAGAAAAATTTTTGATAAAAAGTAAAAACAATTCCGAAGGTAAAAGTTTTGGATATCAAACAATTGAAAAATTCTTGATTGAGTTAGGATTTTATCAAAAAAAGCTCAAGCAAAATCTGTTTGATATTACAATCCAGTCTTACGAACCAAATGATTTTGTTTGCTATGAAGTGAAAATATGCAAAGCAAATACAACTGGCTAACAGCTCTATCTGTTAGCCAGTTTTTTCATCTTATGCACCTGTAATAGAAAATCCATTATCTGCATGAATTACTTCTCCAGTGATACTTGATGATAAATCACTAAATAAAAATGTTGCTACATTTCCGATTTCTACTTGTGTTACATTTCTTTTTAACGGTGCTCTTGTTTCTACAATATCTAAAATACTTCCAAAATCTTTAATTCCTTTTGCAGAAAGTGTTTTAATTGGACCTGCAGAAATAGCATTAATTCGTATGCCATCTGCTCCTAAATCTTTTGCAAGGTAACGAATGCTTGCTTCTAGAGCTGCCTTTGCAACTCCCATTACATTATATCCTTCCATTACTTTTTCAGAACCAAAATAAGTAAGTGCTACCATACTTGCATTTTCATTTAATATTTCTTCCTCTTTTGCAATTCTTGCAGTTGCTACTAGGGAATACGCACTTACGTCTGATGCATGGCTAAATCCCTGTCTTGATGTTTTAATGAAATCATTTCTTAAATCTTCGGTATTAGCATGTGCAATACAATGTAAAATCCCATCAATTTTTCCATAATCTTGTTTCACTTGCTTTAATGCTTGTTCAATACTTTCATCAGATTCTGCATCACATGGATATGTTTTTGCTCCTGGTATTTCTTCTATTAATGCATATAGTTTTTCCATATTCTCCATTGGATGATGAGTAAAAATCACTTCTCCTCCTTGACTTGTTACTGCTTGTGCCACTCCCCAAGCAATACTCCATTTATTACGAATTCCCATAATTAAAATTTTCTTTCCTTGTAATATCATTTTTCTTTCCTACCTTCCTATTTTTCTATATTTCTCATAACGATTTTGTAATCGTTCTTCATTTGTCATAACACTTAATTTTTTAATGGATTGAATGATTTCTTTTTTTAATTTTCGTATTACACTTTCAAAATTTTCTTCTATTGTTTCTTTTGGTTCCTTGATAATCGTATCAACAACTCCAAAATTTTTCAAGTCTTTTGCTGTTAATTTCATAGCTTCTGCTGCTTCCTTATTTTTAGAAGCATCTTTATATAAGATAGAAGCAAATCCTTCTGGTGAAAGAATTGAATAAACCGCATTTTCTAACATAATGACTTTATCTGAAACACCTAAGGCTAATGCTCCACCACTAGACCCTTCTCCTATCACAACACATATAATAGGTACTTTTAAATTTGCCATTTCCATTAAATTCCTTGCAATAGCTTCTCCGTTGTCCTCTTTCTTCTGCCCCTAGTCCCGGATATGCTCCAGGAGTATCGATAAAAGTAAGCACTGGTCTTCCGGAATTTCTCTGCTTGTTTCATAAGCCTTAGTGCTTTTCTATACCCTTCTGGATTTGTCATCCCAAAATTACATTCCATATTTTCCTTTGTTGTTTTTCCTTTTTGCTGTCCAATAATGGTCACAACCATCCCATCAATTGTTCCTATTCCAGAAATAATCGATTTATCATCTCCAAACAGTCTATCTCCATGTAATGGTATGAATTCATCGGTTAAACTTTTAATATAATCACTTGCTTTTGGTCTTAATGCTTTTCTTGCAAGTATTACTCTATCCCATGCCGATATCTTAGGCATCCTATCACATCCCTTCATTCTTTTTATGCCATGTTAATAGTTTTCCTAATGTTTCTTTTAAGTCTTTTCTTTCTACCACCATATCAATAAATCCATGTTCTAATAAAAATTCTGCTCTTTGGAAGCCTTTTGGTAATGTCTGCCCTATTGTTTGTTCAATAACTCTTGGTCCTGCAAATCCAATTAGTGTATTTGGTTCTGCTATAATAATATCACCAAGCATAGCAAAGCTTGCTGTTACCCCTCCTGTTGTAGGGTCTGTTAATACAGATATGTATAGTAATTTCTCTTCATTTAACTTTGCAATTGCACTTGAAGTTTTTGCCATTTGCATAAGGGAAATAATTCCTTCTTGCATTCTTGCACCACCAGATACGCAAAATATAATCAATGGCAATCTTTTTGAAATTGCTTCTTCTATCGCAATGGTTATTTTTTCTCCTACTGCACTCCCCATACTTCCCATTAAAAAATTACCATCCATTACACAAAGGACTGTTTCTTGCTCTTGGATTTTGCAAATTCCAACTGTAACAGCTTCTTCAATTTGCGTTTTTTCTTCTAATAGTTCTAATTTTTTTACATAACCTTCAAATTGTAGTGGGTCTTTTGATTTGATTCCTTTTGCAATTTCTATAAACGTACCTTCATCTGCAATTTGTTTAATTCTTCTTCTTGCAGAAAGTCTAAAATGTTTTCCACAATTGGGGCATACGCCTAAATTATGATGAACTTCTTCTTTGTATAAAATTTCTTTACATTCATCGCATTTTATCCATTTTCCTACTAACATTTCACTTGCATTAGGATTTGGAATATGTTCTTGTTGATTATTTATTTTTCGAATTTTGTCAATTACCATATGCTTTTCTCCCTATATTCTAAATTCTTTTGTAATAAAAGAAGTATCATATTGATTTTTCACAAAATTTTCGTTTTCTAGAATTTGTAATAAAAAATCAACATTTGTTGTAACTCCTTCTATCACTAATTCGGAAAGCGCACTTTTCATTTTGCAAATAGATTCTTCTCTACTATTTCCGTGTACAATAATTTTAGCAAGCATTGAATCATAATTCATAGGAATCGTATATCCTTGATAAATAGCAGTATCAACTCTTATTCCATTGCCTCCTGGTAAATGTAATTCTGTAATAGTTCCTGGGCATGGCATAAAATTTTTCCTTGGATTTTCTGCATTAACTCTTGCTTCCAAACTATGTCCTTTTACTGTAATTTGTTTTTGAGTAAGCAATAGTTTTTCCCCACCTGCTATTCGAATTTGTTCTTTTATCATATCCACCCCTGTTACCATTTCTGTTACGGGATGTTCTACTTGTATTCTTGTATTCATTTCCATGAAATAAAAATCACCATTTTTGTCTACTAAAAATTCAATGGTTCCTGCATTTGTATAACCTATCTTTTTTACAGCATTTACTGCAACTTCTCCCATTCTCTTTCTTAGTTTATCGTCAATTGCACCAGATGGCGTTTCTTCTAATACTTTTTGGTTTCTTCTTTGAATCGTACAATCTCTTTCTCCTAAATGAATCGCATTTCCATGTTCATCTGCTAAAATTTGAATCTCTACATGTCTTGGGTTTTCAATTAATTTTTCTAAATACACACTATCATCATTAAAAGAATTTTTAGCTTCTTGTCGTACTAAATCAAATATCTTAATTAATTCTGTATCGTTATGAGCAATGCGAATTCCTTTTCCTCCACCGCCACTAGATGCTTTTAGCATAACAGGATATTTAATTTTATTTGCAATTTCAACTGCTTTTGCCACCTTTTCAACTAATCCGTTCAGAACCTGGAACAACAGGAACATTTGCGTCCTTCATAGTTTGTTTGGCTTTTGACTTATTTCCCATTAAATCAATCAATTTGTAATTTGGCCCAATAAATTTAATCCCAATTTCATCACAAATTTTTGCAAAATTAGCATTTTCCGATAAAAATCCAAATCCTGGATGAATACTATCACACCCAGTTAAACAGGCTGCTTCTAGGATTGCTTTTCTATTTAGATAACTTTTTGTAGATGCAGCGGGACCTATACAAACCGCTTCATCTGCTAAACTTTTATGTAATGCTGTTTTATCCGCCTCCGAATAGATTGCAACCGTTCGAATTCCCATTTCACGACAGGCACGAATGATTCTTACTGCAATTTCTCCTCGATTGGCAACAAGTAGTTTCTTTAACATATTACGTATATCTCCTTTACTATTTCACATTTTTGTAGTATATTTTTTAATCGTCCTATTGTATCGGTGAGACGATTTTTCTTTTATACAATCGCAAATGTTAATTCTCCTTTTGCGGCCACTTTTCCTGAAACAGTTGCAATCCCTTCTCCAACTCCAATTGGTCCTTTTTGTTTGATAATCCTTACTTCTAATTTTAATGTATCCCCTGGTAACACTTGTTTTTTGAAACGCATCTTATCAATTCCCGCAAACAAGGCATTTTTTCCTTTGTTTTCATCTAAACTAAGTATTGCCATAGCACCAGTTTGTGCTAAGCTTTCTACAATTAAAACGCCTGGCATAATAGGATTTCCTGGAAAATGTCCATTAAAATGTGGTTCATTGATACATACATTTTTATAAGCTGTACAACTCTTTCCTGGTGTTAATTCTTCTACTTTATCAATCATTAAAAATGGTGCTCTTTGTGGAATAATTTCCATAATTTGCTTTATTTCTAACATTTTGCTTCCTCCTATTTTATTTTAAATAATGGTTTTCCAAAGTCTACAACTTCTTCGTTTTGTACACAAATCTCTACAATTTCCCCATCAAATTCAGACTCAATTTCATTCATTAGTTTCATAGCTTCAATAATACATAAAACATCACCTTTTTTTACTTTGTCCCCCACTTTTACCATTGGTGGTTGCTTTGGAGAAGATGCCTCATAAAATGTCCCAACCATTGGAGATGTAATGATTTTCAAGTTTTCATCTATCTTGTTTTGTTCCTCTTGTGGTATTTGTTTTTCTTTTTCTACTGGTTTATTTTCCTCTATTTTAATAGTATCTGTTATAGAATCCGTTTTTGTCATATGGTTTTCGTTCTTCTTTAATCGAATTTTCATTCCTTCTGGAAATTCAATTTCCAAATCATCAATCTTTGATTCGCCCATATCATCCATTAGTTTTTTTATTTCTTCATAATTCATATTTAAAATATCCTTTCTATTCTTCATATTTTTTTAATAGAATTGAGCTATTATGACCACCAAATCCTAGTGAATTAGACATAGCATAATGGATTTCTTTTTTTCTTGCTTCATTTGGTACAATATCTAAATCACATTCTTCATCTGGAACTTTGTAGCCAATCGTTGCTGGAACAATTCCTTCTTGTAATGCCTTTATACATACAATTGCCTCTACTGCTCCTGCCGCTCCTAGTAAATGCCCTGTATGACCTTTTGTTGAACTAACCATTACTTGTGATGCTGCTTCTTTAAAAGCGCCTTTTATTGCCATTGTTTCGCAAGAATCGTTTAAATGGGTGGAAGTTCCATGTGCATTAATATAATCTACTTGCTCTGGTTTAACCCCTGCTTCTAACATTGCTTTTTCCATTGCTCTTTTACCACCTTCTCCATCTGGGGAAGGTGATGTAATATGGTAAGCATCTGAAGTTGCTCCATAACCAACTATCTCTGCATAAATGGTTGCATTTCTTTTTTTCGCATGTTCTAATTCTTCTAGTACTAGAATTCCTGCTCCTTCTCCCATTACAAATCCATTTCTTTCTTTATCAAATGGAATACTTGCACGTACTGCATCTGTACTTTGCGATAATGCTTTTATGTTCATAAATCCTGCAATTCCTGTTGGTGTAATACTTGCTTCTGTTCCTCCTACTACCATTACATCCTCATAACCATGTTTAATTAAACGGTAGCTTTCTCCAATAGAATGAGTTGCACTAGCACATGCAGTAACCACCGAAAAAGATTCTCCTTTTGCTCCAATTTCAATAGCAACATTTCCAGCTGCCATATTACATATTGCTGCTGGTATATACATCGGTGCTACCCTATCTGCTCCTTTTTGAATATAATTTTCACATTGTTCTTCAATGGTTTCTAATCCTCCAATTCCAGAACTTACAATTACTCCTACTTTTTCCATATTGGTATTTTCTTTGGTAATACCACTTTTTTGCATTGCCTCTTTTGCTGCAATTAAAGCATATTGTGAAAATCTATCTAAACGTTTTGCTTGTTTTTTATCAAGATACTCTTCTGGCTCATAATCCTTTATTTCTGCTGCCAATTTTACTTTAAATTCTGTTGTATCAAAATGTGTGATTGGTGCAATTCCACATTTTCCTTGTTTAATTCCTGCCCAAAATTCCTCTACATTTTTTCCAATTGGAGTAATGGCTCCTAATCCTGTAATAACAACTCTTTTTTCCATATAATTTTCTCCTTTCTACATTACCATTCCGCCATCAATGTTAATAACCTGACCAGTTATGTAGCTTGCATCGTCAGATGCTAAAAATTTTACTACTTTTGCAACTTCTTTTGCTTCTCCCATTCGTTTTAATGGAATCTGTGTACTAATTGTTTCTTTTATGGTATCGTTTAAACTTTCAGTCATATCAGTTGTAATAAAACCTGGTGCTACTGCATTTACTCTTATGTTTCTACTTGCTAACTCTTTTGCAAGAGATTTTGTAAATCCAATAATTCCTGCTTTGGAAGCAGAATAGTTACATTGTCCTGCATTGCCACAAACTCCTACAACAGATGAAACATTAACAATATTTCCTGCACGTTTTTTTATCATATAGGGTATGACTTGTTTTGTCACATTAAATACACCTTTTAGATTAATGCCAATTACTGTATCAAATTCTTCTTCTTTCATTCGCATTAGTAAATTATCTCTTGTAATTCCTGCATTATTTACTAATGTATCAATTCTTCCAAAGTTTTGGATTGCTTGTTTTACCATTTCTTCACAAGATGCAAAATCTGACACATCTGCTTTTATAAAAAGTACTTTACTTCCTATTTCATTAAACTCTGTTTCTAAACTTTCTATATCTGTATTGTTTGATACGTAGTTAATAATTAAATCATATCCTTCTTGGGCAAATGCTTTTGCAATCTCTTTTCCAATTCCTCTTGTACCGCCTGTAACAAGGGCAACTTTTCTTTCTTCCATAATCATTTCCTTTCTTATTTTAAAATTTCAAGCACATTATTTAATGTTTGTATATCACATATGTTTACTACATTTGCTTCCCTGTTTTCTTTTTTGATAAATCCAGACAAGGCTTTTCCTGGTCCAATTTCTATGTATGTATCAATTTCTTGTTGTTGCATCTGTTGAATTGCTTTATCAAATCGAACAGGACTTACCATATGATTCTCTAATATTTGTTTCATATTGTCATTTTTTTGATATACCCTACCATCCATATTTTTAATTACTGGAATAGTTCCTTCCAAGAAATTTACTTTTTCTAACTCTTTTGCAAATTTCTCTTTTGCTCTATTTAATTTCTCTGTATGAAATGGTCCACTTGTTTTTAATTCAATCAATCGTTTCGCACCTTTTTGTTGTAACTCTTCTTTTGCAAGTTCAATTCCTTCTTCTGTTCCAGAAAGTACTGTCTGCCCAGAATAGTTATAATTGGCAGGAACTACAAATTGGTTTTCATTTCTTATTTTTTCACATATTTCTTCAATTAGTTTTGCTTCTAATCCCATTACAGCTACCATTTTAAAATTTTCTTTTGGTAACTCGTTACCGCATATAATAACCACGTTTTTGGATTAAATTAATTCCTTCTTCTAACGCTAAATAACCACCATATATTAATGATGTATATTCTCCTAAGCTAAGCCCTGTACAGATGTCTGCTTGAATATTTCTTTTCTTTAATACCTCTACTATTGCAAGAGAAGTTACTAATATTGCAATTTGCGCATTTTGGGTTTTATTTAATTCTTCTTGTTCTGACTCGAAGCAAAGCTTAGCAATATCTTTTCCTAATAAATCACTTGCTTTTTCATATATCTTTCTTGCTTCTTCATATTCATCATAAATATCTTTTCCCATTCCAACATATTGAGCTCCTTGCCCAGGAAATAGAAATGCTGTTTTCATACAACTCCTCCATAAGTTTTTTATTTATTTTTTACTTTTTTATTTATACATCATTTTTTATCGTTTTATCTATTAGTCTGACCGGTCAAGTTTAATGATTCTTTGTAAACTTTTCCGCATGGACAAGCAATGCTCGCCCCTACAGTTCAATAGAAAAAAGAGACTTCAAATAAAGTCTCTTTTTTCTATAATTCTGCTATTTTCTTTTCTAATCTTTCTATAAATCCAATTATAATTTGTTCTCTACTATAATTTTTTCCATATTCCTTTTTTAAAGAAGTAGCAATCTGTTCTATTTCGCTTGCAAAGTTTGTTTCATTTACATTAAATCCGATTCCAATCAGTAAGTGCGTTACTTTGTTTTGATATGTAGCTGATTCTGTTAAGATACCTCCTATTTTTTTATCATTTAGTAATAAATCGTTTGGTTCTTTTAATTGTAGTAAAATTCCATATAAGTCTTTTATCGTTTCTTGCATCGCTTGTGCAATTTTAGTCGTTAGTCCTTCTAATTTGATAATGTTACAATTGGGATATAATACAATGGTCATTGTGATATTGGTATGTGTATTGGTATACCATGTTCGTCCTTTTGTCCCAATTCCTTTTGTTTGGTTTTCAGCAACAATAATAGTGCCATCTATTAATTCTTTTACTCGTTTTTTTGCTTCTTGTTGAGTTGATTCAATCTTGTCATAATACAATATGTTTTTTCCAATTATTTTAGTATCTGCTTTTTTTATTTGTTCAATATCCATTAGATTTTCTTAAATTCCTTTTCTTCTTCTTTTTCTTTTATCTTCTTTTCAATAAAGTTTTTGTTTTAAATAATTTATAGCAACTTTTGTTATTTTAATTTGATAATTGACTTCTTTTGTAAGTTTTAAAATAACATTATTTTCTCATTCTTTTCATATTTTATTATTTTGCATTCTTTTTTTCAAGTATTTCGCAACATAATTTTAATATTAATATTTTCTTAATTGACTTGGAAATGATTGGGAATTATAATAAGTTTATAAAATAGGAAATTTTTTAGTTTAGGCAAAATATATTGTGCCATAATATAACCTTTAATGAATTTAAGGAAGGATTGAAATTGTATGAATCATAATGAGGAAGAAATTGACTTTAATGATACTCTTAAGAATCAAATTCAAAAATCAAAAGATAAAAAATTCACTATATTTAATATTCTTTTAATCATTACTATCTGTATCGGACTTTTTATTTATATGGTTAAAGTGGATGGAATGGATAATATTGTTTTGGTATTACAATCCGTTAATTACTATTGGGTAATGGCTGGACTTGTTTGCATGGTTCTTTCTTGGATAAGTGAAGCGTTGTGTCTTCATATTCCAATTAAAAAACTATACCCTGAACAGACCTTAAAAAATTCTATTCGCATTATGATGATTGGACAGTTATTTAATAATATTACTCCTTTTTGTTCTGGTGGACAGCCGATGCAAGCATATTATATGCATAAAGATGGTAAAAGAGTAAGTGATGCCTTTTCTATCTTTTCTGTGAAATTTGTGATTTCACAAACAGCTCTTGTTATTTTTACTTTAATTGTTACTATTTTTCA
>CANAZY010000027.1 GCA_947365805.1 uncultured Clostridium sp.
ATAGATATAATAGTGGAAGTAAATAGCTCTTCTTCTACTCCTGTTTGGTCGGTGAAAAAGCGATTTCCTGTTGTTTTATCAATCGTAAATTTTTTTGAGATTTCTTCTAAATCTTGATTATAGATTTTAGGAGATTTCTTTTTAAATTCGCGAAATACTTCATATGTTTCTCCATTTTCTAGTTCATAATTTATTTTTCCAGAAAAGTCTCCTTCTTGCCATGGGGTATATTTTTCGTAATCGGTATAGGTTTTTCCGTTTTTGTTTTTGGATAGGCCATAAAACATGGATAATATGAATTTAAGTAAGGTAGATTTTCCACTTTCGTTTTTTCCATAAATGATGTTTATGTGGTCTTTTAGTGTGATTTCTTTATTTTTTAGTTTTCCAAATTGATTTATTTTTAGGGTTTTAATTTTCATGGTGACCTCCTTTTTTCGTTTCGATGCAAGTATCTACACTAGTTATCTACTTTCTTGATTATTCATTATTCACTATTTATTATTTACCATTACATAGCTTCTAGCCCAATTTCAATTGCTTTTAGGATTTTAGCTTCGTTTTCGGGTGTTTTTTGTGCTAATAGATTTCTTACGAAGATTCCTTTTAAGCTTTCTTCTTTTGCTATTTTTTCTATATCTAATTTTAATACTGTTTGGTCTTTTATTTTTATGATGTTTTTGATTGTTACATATTTTAGAATTTCTAATGGCTCTATTTCAAAGTTTCGTCTTCCAGTTAGAATAATTTTATAATAATGGTTTTCGTTCCAATTTTGGGAATTGATGGTTTCAATTAGTTCTTCTTTTGATAAGATATCATCAATAGGTAAGCTTATTTCTTTAAATTCTTTTTTATCCACGGGAACAAATGCAATTTCTAATTTTTTGGTTTCATCAATGTTACCTACTATCATACCATGGCTACCTAGTTCGTCAAATCCTAATGCTATGGTAGACCCTGGATAGATAATTTTTTGATTTTGTTCTTTATTAAAATATGGTTTATGAATATGTCCTAATGCAATATAATCAAATTCTATTTGTTTTAGTTCTTGTTCTTTCATTGGGTTATATTCTCTTAGTTCATCTGAACCTCCATCCATAGAACCATGTGTTAATAGAATATTAATTTTATCTGGATTTTCAATTTTTATTTCTTTTATTTTGGTATTTTTCATATAAAAATTGTCAAATCCATATCCATAAATATCAATATCTCCTTCTGAAACTTTTTGAATTTCAGAATCAAAAATAAAAACATTATCATTCCAGTTAAATTTTGCGTAATATGAATTTTTGATTTTTGGATCGTGATTTCCTGGAACGATATATATTTTTGTGTTTGAAATTTCTTTGAAACTATTGTTGATGTATTCGATAGTGCTTTGTTTTACATATTCGTGTTCGTATAAATCTCCACAAATAAAAAAATAATCGATTTCATTTTGTTTAATATATTCAATAATTTTATGAAATACTTCTCTTTGGTCTAATCGTCTTTGATTTCCTAAATCATGTTGATTTAACACTGTAAATGGTGCATCAAAGTGCATGTCTGCAATATGGACAAAATTCATACATTTCTCCTTTTTCCTGTTATTTCTTTGTTATTATATATTTTTTTCCAAAAAAAGTCAATAAAAGAACCCTCAGTCACTATCGCGACTAGGGGCTCTTTTATTAATTATTATCATCTAATGGACCAAATAGTTCATCAAATTTCGCTTCTAGTTCTTTTTGTAAATCAACGTCTAATTCGCCATCTTCAGATTCTTGTGGTAAAACTGGTGCCTGCTTTTCTTGTGTTAGTGGTTCTACTTTTAATTCACTAAATCCGTTTTCTTCTTTTTTAATTTCTTGTTTTATTTCCTCTTGTATTTCTTTCTTATTTTCTTGTGGTTCATCAAATAAGTCATCTAATGATTCTACTTTTAGGTTTTCTACTTGTTTTTTCTTATCGCCTTCTTCTACATATGGATTATATGGATTGTATTTTCTCCATACTCCTCTATCAATTTGAGGGATATCGTTATGTGAAATCGCATGAGATGCTAATTTTTTAGCCATTGGTGTTTCAAAATAGTAGAATTTTCTTTCTTGAATTGGTTTTACTCCTTTTTCAAAAATAATACATAAATCATTATTCATTCTACGAAGTTCATCTGGCGTCATAAGGGCTCTTGCCATTATTTGGTCTGATACACTTTGTCCTTGTCTCCAGTTATGTTTATCTTTATTAACAGAAATACTTTCTCTTTCAATTGTTTTTTCTCCTAAGGCCTTAGAAAAATATTCTACGGTTTTTTGCGAGTTACTTCCCAAAAACACATGGGTATCACAGTTACCAATGATTGTTTCATAAGATTTTTCATATACAGCCTCTAATTGGTCTAGGTTTTGTAGAATAACACTAAAGGATATTTTTCTACTTCTACTGGTTGAAATCTTTTTATCAAAATCTGGTATTTTACCAATGTTTGCAAACTCATCTAAGATAAAGAATGCTGGTACTGGTAATGCTCCTCCACTTTTATCTGCAAAATCGTATAATTGTTGTATCATTTGTGAGAAGAATATGGTTAATAAGAAGTCATATGCTGTATGAGTATCGGATGAAATAACATATAGTGCTGTCTTCTTTTTTGCAATGTCTTCAAAATTGATGGTATCGGTTGATGTTAGTTCTGCAATTTCCTTGGAATCAAATTTACCTAGTTTTGATTGTAGAGATGATAAAATCGAACCATAGGTTTTTTCTGGTGCAATTTCAATCGATTTATAGTTCATTCTCGCTGGGTGGTCATATGGAAGTTGGTTAATAAGTTCTGTTAATAAGTTACTTCCTCCATTTGAATTAGCAGCTCTTACTAGTTCTGCACAGCTTGCTAAGTTTTGCTCTGCTTCTGGTCTGGTTGCAATTAGGTAATAAATTAATGCTTTTAATAGCATTTCTGCCATATCATCCCAATATGGTTCTGCACTTGCTCCACCTTCTGATTTTTGTCCTTTTACGATGGTATTGGCAATAACATCAACATCTAGCTCGCTTGAAATATGCATTAGTGGATTATATCCATCACTTAAATTTGGTCGTACCAAATTTAAGACTTTAATTTCATATCCATTATCTTTTAAGTATCCTGCTGTTTTATCGTATAATTCCCCTTTTGGGTCTGTAAAAATATAAGAACCTAATTTTTGGTATGCATTTGGAATTGAGTAAGAAGCACTCTTACCAGAACCTGATCCGTCCAACAACTAGTACATTTACGTTTCCTCTTTTATCTAATGGTAGGTAGTTATTTTGTGCTAATATGATTCCTTTTTTATCGCTTAGCACTCTATATTGTTCTCCGTTTTTTGACCAGTCACTAGAGCCATGTTCAATATCTGTAAATTCGTGTTTTGGTGCTGTTTTAATTAACCCTACCAATACGAAAATGGCATATACAATGGTAAATTTAAATAAAGTGGAACCATATGTCCCTATATATTCTGGTGTAAATGTTTTTCCAATTGCAGTTGCTATGTTTGCAAATGCATCTGCGATTTCTTCAATAAATTTACCAAACATGAATTGTCCATCTATTGTAGCATTGGTAATGGCATAACTAATGGGCATAACAAATACTATGGATAGGATAATCCATAGTATGATAAATATGGTAAAATTCTTTTTATTTCTTCTAATTGCACCTTCTACTTTATAATTCATAAAGTTTCACCTCTTCTTTGGTATTTACTATCTGATTGACTCTTGTCTACTTGTTTTAATCGATTTTTTATTGGTTGCTTGTTGTTTTTTCACAATTTCTTCAATTGATGTAATGTCTTTTTCTTGCATATATTTTTGTACAGCTTCTACAGATTCTTTTTCTAGTATTTTTTTGGATACTAGTATTCTTGGATATTTATTATCAATTCTTGCTTTTGTTTCTCCATTTTCTCTAATAATTGTGTTATTACCTACATCAATACCCATTTCACCATTTAGAAACATTGCTTGCATACTCATAGCAATTGTTTTTTTGGCTGGTATATCAATATTTTTAGAATTGTCTGTAATGACTGCTCCCCCAACAAGTTGATTTTTTTTGATTTTAATTGGATTTCCCATTGTTTCCTCCCTTAATCCTCAGGTCTTATTTCAAATGCAAAATAAGACTTGTATGGTTTTAGTTTACATTTACCTTTAATTTCATTGGTTTCTTCATCCAGATATACAACTGGTTTTATCTCTTCTGTGGTTTCAGGGTCTATAATTGATATTGGTCTACGTAAATTTGGTGTATAATTAAATTCTTTGTATACACTTTCTTCTTCTGAATAAATTGTATCAAATTTTACTGGCATTGGTTTTCTAGAAATTCGTAATTTATTTTCTTCCATAATTCCAGTATTGACTACTACTTTATCTTTTCCAAAGGATAATATAACAAGTTGGTCTCCATCTGGTGATGGTTCATCAACAAAAAAAGTTTTCTTTGTGGCTTCTCCTGTTAATTCTTCCATATAGTCTAGGCGTTCTAGCGTATATCTTGGTGAATCTTTTAAAAATTCTTTTTCTGTTTCATTGATTCGATAAATTACTGTATTTACATCTTTTGGATCTGTTATACTGAAATGCTTTCCTTGGAAAGTCTCCATAATTACACCTCTCTTTTTCCTTTTATCTTATGTATAGTAGTCCGTTTTTTATACCACTAAACATAATTATACCTTCTTTTTTGCTATATGTCAATACATTTGGCTTTAAATCTTATGTTTACTTGCTTTTTGCTCTAGGATTAAAGCTCGATATCTCTTTTAGTTTTTCATATAATTCTCTTTCTTCTTTTGTTAATTGTTTTGGAACCATAATTTTGATGGTAGCAGTTAAATCTCCTCTTCCACCTTTTCCATCTTTATAGCCTTTTGCTGGTATACGTAGTTTTTCTCCACTTTCTATTCCTGCTGGTATGTATACTAAAACAGTATCATCGATTCCTTCTAAGTTTACTCTTGTTCCAAGGGCTGCTTCCCAAGGAGTTAGGTTTAAATGTGTATATAAATCATATCCTACTAATTCAAATTTCGCATTTGGCTCAACTTCAATTCGAATCAATAAATCTCCATTTTTTCCTCCGAATTGTCCTGCCTTCCCTTGCCCAATTAATCGAATCTTTTCATTATTTCGTATTCCTGCTGGTACTTTAATATCAAAAGTTTTCATTTTTCCCTCTACTGTTCTTAAGGATATTTTTTTATTTAATCCATAAAAAGCTTCTTCGATGGAAATGGATATAGCAGTTTCAATGTTTTCTCCTTTTATTGGAGGATTCTTTTTGCTTTTTTTTGTGGTAGTTCCTTCTTCTTTGTCGTCTTCTTCTCCAAAGAACATATGAAAAAAGTCACTAAATACATCGTTTTTATTACGTTTGCTTTCTTCATATGCTTGTTTTTTTCTTCTATTTCCAATACGGCTTCCCCACATTCTATCATATTTTCTTCTTGAAGTTGGATTGGATAAAACACGATAAGCTTCGTTGATATCTTTGAATCTCTCTTCTGATAGTCTATCTCCAACATTCACATCTGGATGATATTTTTTGGCTTGTTCACGATAAGCTTGCTTAATTTCATCTACTGTTACTTTGTTAGTATCTATTTCTAATATTTTATAATAATCTTTAAAAATCATTTTTGACATCCTCCCATATAAATGGTAGATTTATTATACCAAGATTGTCCTTATATTTCAATAGAAAATAAAATAAAAATGGAATTGAAATCTTATGTTAATTGTGTTATACTATCGTTAATGCTACAAGCTTTGCATTGTTAACAACAAAGGAGGGACATCTTATGGGAAACGAATTAACACAGGAAGAATTGGATACAATAGAGAAATGTTTACTTCAGGAATTGACCTTTATCATTGCTCCTGATTTTATTCGGGAAATTAGCCAAATACCAGATGATGAAGAAACTTTCTGTTTGCATCTTCCGGGAAAAATTGAACAGGAACACAAAACATTCCTTTTCCCAGAGGAAAAAAGTGATGATGATGTAAAACAAGAACTGTTGAATCTTATTCCAGAAAATTAGCAAAAAAACAAGGGAGCTATCAATTTTGTTATTGGCAGCTCCCTTGTTTTTATTGTATGGTAATTTCAATTTTGTTTTCATAGTTTGTTGTTTCTTGAATTGAAATTTCATAATCAAGAAATATATTTTTAATATGAGTATTTTCTTTTTTTATCTCCATATGATTGGTGGTAATACTGATACTTAATTTACCATACCCTGCTTGCAATTCTCCTTTGGTTGTTTTTCCTAATTCAAATATCATCTTTTGATTTTGATTTTTTATAAGAATTTTATTTTCTAAAATGGTCATTTGGTATTGTAATGGTTCCTCTGGAATAGACCATGAAAGAATACTTCCTTTTTCATATTCTTCTATGCTTCCTGTCCCGATTTGATTTATTTCTTCTTTTTTTCCATCGATGATTTGGACTGATTTTATCTTTATTTGCATGTTATATTTCCTTCCATATTTCTACTTTTCTTTTTTTATCATATCATATAAAACCTTAAATGAGCAAAACTTTTTAATTAGCTTGTTTTAAGGTTTTAGCCGATTTCTTACAAAGAACTATATGTGCTTTAAGTTGTATAAAATTCCTTGAAATTTTATCGGTTAGTAACAAGCTAGTATCATTTTTGATTTATTTTGTAAACTAAGGTAACCAATTTTATATTATTTCTTCTTCAGTATTTTTTTGATTTTCCTCTTCTATTTCTTCTGCTATTTTATTAATAATTTTTTCTCTTTGTTTATCATTTTCTATTACTTGTTTATATAAGATATTCTGACTATACAAAATAACACTTCACTTTCAAATTGTAATTTGTCTTAATCAAAGGAATACACAATTTTAACTTTTTTACCACCAATTTTATCATAAAATAATTCTGCTTCATTTCCATATAAACAATGTAATTCAATTTTTTTTTGTGGGAATTTTTTTTTCATTTCTTCAATAGTTTTCTTTCCAAACCCCACTTTACGATATTCTGGTAATATATAAAATGAATCAAGATATATAATTGGCTCATTATTTATCTCTGAATTTCGTTCATAACTAGCAATAGTACCAACTATACTATTATCACTCTTTATAAAATAATAATTTACTCCTGTTTTTTTAAATTCCCCTATAATATTATATACATTAAAATTTTGTTTTTCTTGTTCATAATCTTCGTATCCTATTTTCTCTCTTAATTTAAAATGCTCTTTACATAGCTTTAATACTATATTCGCATATTCAAATAAATTTTCTTCTTTTACCAATTCTAAAAACATATTCTCCTCCATAACTTACTATAAGTCGAGATGATTATACCATTGTTTCAAAAAAAAGTATATGAAAATAAGCCAAAAAAATAATAAGCCAAAAAAGTATTTTGTAAACTTCCTTTTCGACTTATTTTTCTATTCTCATTTTTTTGAAAATAAACTTTTGTTTTGCATTTTTCATTCAAAAATCTCTATGAAATTGTATAAAACTCTATCAGGTTAGTATCTCGTTAGTATCATTTTTTCTTTTTTTCTATTTTTTATGGTTCTTACCTGAAAATTTCCTATTTTATTCTATTGGTATCGATTTTCTCAAATCGTTTATTTATTTCTTTCCAGTTAATAATATTTTTAAATGCACTAATATAGTTTGCTCGATTCGCTTTATATTGTAGAAAATAGGAATGTTCCCACATATCTAATACAAGGATTGGCTTACATCCCCAAAGTGTTAAGTTTTGGTGTTTTTCACATTGCAAAATCTCTAATTTTTGAAAATGCGGAACCCACGCTAGTATACACCAACCGGGAAGCTTCTACCGCTTTTGCAGCTTCTATAAACTGATTTTGGAATTTATCAAAACTCCCAAAATCTTTTGTAATTTGTTCCATTAGTTTATTGCTTGGCACACTTGGAATAGGAACTCCCATATTTTCGAAAAACATTTGATGCAAAATTGCTCCTGACCCATAAAAACTTAAATCTCGTTCTAAGCATTTTATCCCTTCAAAATTATTTTCTAATCTTGCTTTTGCTAATTTTTCTTCTGTTTTGTTGGTATTGTCAACATAGCCTTTATACAAAATATTGTAATGAATATCTAATGTTTCTTTACTGTAATATGGCTCTAATGCATTTAAATTATATGGTAGTTCTATCATTTTAACCATAAAAAACCTCCTATCTTCTTTTTTAGTATATGCATTTTACATATATTTATTAAAAAGATAAGAGATTCTTTTATTTTAAATTTCATATTCTAAAATCGAACAATTATCGATTTTGTATTTACCTGTATTTTCTTTGCAAATAGGTAATTCTTCTATGTAGCAACACATTCCTAAAGCTGTGCCTTTATGTGTTACTATAAGAACTGTTTTATCCTGATATTGTTTTTTAATACCTTTTAAAAATCTTTTAATTCGTACTAGAAATTCATCATCAGTCTCTACACCAATTTCTCCACTTCGTTTAATAGCATCAAAATCATCATGTTTTAATTGTTGTCCTTCATATTTTCCAAAACTTCTTTCTATAATATCTTCATCACAAAAAACAGGAATTGCTCTTCCATTTGCTATTATTTCTGCAGTCTTTCTTGCTCTTTTTAATGGAGATGATATTATTACATCTATTTTATAATCCATTAATTTTTCTGCTAGCATTTTTGCTTGATGAATACCTGTTTCATTTAAGTTAGTATCTGTTCTTCCTTGAGCTTTACCTTGTACATTCCAATCGGTTTGTCCATGTCTTGTTATTAACAATCTCAATTTTAAAAACCCCCTTGTATAATATATGTTATTTTATCATGACTTTGTAAAAAATTCAATAAGAACCCTCAGTCTGCTTACGCAGACTAGGGGTTCTATTATTTAATTTAACTTACTATTTCTTTATTGCTTTTTCGGCATAAGAGTTATTGATAATTTTTTCATATGGTGCTTTTTTCGTTAATTCTCCTGCTTCTTCCATGACTGTTTGAAGTCTTTGGAAGGATTCTTCGGTTAAAACTGGAGTTTGGTTCCATGCATCGATATCAATATAACTTTGTAATACTTCTGCTAATAATTCTACATCTGTATCTGGGAAAAATTGTTTAATTACTTCTGCAATTTCGGAAGCAGAATGTTCTTTTACCCATACTTGACCTTTATAGATAGCATCTGTAAATTTTTGGATAGTATCTGAGTTTTGTTCCATATAGCTTTTCTTTGCAAAGTATGCTGTATATGGAATTTCTCCAGATGCTTCTCCAACCGATGCTACAACATATCCTTTTTTTGCATTCTCAGTCATAGTTGCAGTAGGCTCGAAAAGCGTGACATAGTCCGCATTTCCTCCAGTAAATGCTCCTGCCATTAGGTCGAATTTAATACTATCGTCTAAAATTAAATCGGTAGCAGGATTTAATCCATTTTTACGTAGCACATATTCAAATGTCATATATGGTACGCCACCTTTTCTTCCTGGGATAACGGTTTTACCTTTTAAATCAGTCCATTTAAAATTTTCATCATTGGTTCTACTTACTAAGAATGAACCATCTTTTTTGGTAAGTTGTGCAAATACTTGACAATAATCTTCTTTTCCTTCGTTATATACATAAATAGATGCTTCTGGACCTGCAAACCCAATATCGCTTTGACCAGCAAGTACTGCTGTCATAACTTTATCAGCTCCTTGACCTGTTGTAAGTTCAGGTTTTAAACCTACTTCTTCAAAATAACCATTTGCAATAGCAACATATTGTGGTGCATAAAATACAGAACGTGTTACTTCGTTTAAACGAACGGTTTTTAATGTATTTTCACTTTTGTTTGATTTTAGTACCATGCTTGTAACAGCAAGTGCAATAATGATAACGCAAATAATTGCGGTAACAATGATTTTTTTCATGTTTTCCTCCTTATCTGTTTTTGTTGTAGGGGTTGGCACCTTTGCCAACCCGTTTACATTACAATTTTAATGGGTCGATGAAGGCATCGACCCCTACCTTTGGACAATTTTTCCTAAAATAACAACACCTTGGTACATAATGGCTGCAACAATGCTTAAGATAATAACACTTGTCATTACTAAGTCTAGTTGGAATACTTGACCGCCGTAGACAATTAAATATCCTAATCCTGCTTTAGATACTAAAAACTCACCTGATATAACACCTACTAAAGAAAGTCCAATATTTACTTTTAGTGAGTTAATGAATGTTGAAATATTAGCAGGAATAACAATTTTTGTTAATACTTGCATTTTGTTGGCATTAAATGTTTTTGCCATTTTTAGTAATTCTTTATCTGTATTTAAAAATCCATTTAAAATTTCAAGTACTGTAACAATTAAAGAAATGGCAAGTGCCATTACAATAATGGCTCCCATTCCTGCTCCTACCCATATAATAATGACTGGACCTAATGCAATTTTAGGTAAGCTATTTAATACGACTAAAAAGGGATCTGCTACTTTAGATAAGAAATTTGACCACCATAAAATAATAGCAATCAAAACACCTAATAAAGCTCCTAATCCGAATCCAATCATTGTTTCAAAACAGGTGATTCCTACATGTGTTAGTAAATCGTTTTCAGATAAATTCATAAATGTTTTTAGAATACGGGATGGTTGACTTGCTATAAAACTATCAATAATTCCTAGATTAGCAAGTATTTCCCATAAGGCGATAAATCCTACTACAATTAAAATTTGTACGGTTAGTATTGCTATTTTATTTGCTTTTTGTTTTCTTAAGTATACTCTCCTATCTTTCGATATGGCTTTTTTATCCATGTACATCAAGCTCCTTCCATAGGCAGTCAAAATATTTACTAAACTTATGACTTTTTCTACAGCTTAATGGGTCTCGTTTTTCCATTTCAAAATCAATGTCGTATATTTTTTTTACGGTTGTTGGTCGATTGCTTAATACAACCACTTTATCTGCCATACTAATTGCTTCTGAAATGTCATGTGTTACCATTAGGGTTGTCATATTTTCATTTTTTAAAATGTCATATACGTCTTTTGTTACCATGAGTCTTGTTTGGTAGTCTAATGCAGAAAATGCTTCGTCTAGTAGCAATATTTTAGGTTTTACTGCTAATGTTCTAATGAGAGCAACTCTTTGTCTCATTCCTCCGGATAGTTGCGAAGGCAATTTGTCTTTAAATTCATATAAATGATATTTCTTTAGTAACGTGTCCACATAGGCTTTACTTTCTTTATTCTTTTTTCTTCTTATTTCTAATCCAAATAGAACATTGTCATAAATGGTTCTCCATTCTAATAAACTATCTTTTTGTAACATATATCCTATTTTTTCTGATATCCCTTGGATTGGTTCTTCTTCTATCCATATGTCTCCTCCTGTTTTTTCTTCTAATCCCGCTATAATAGATAAAAGGGTTGATTTTCCACATCCACTTGGTCCAATGATGCTAATAAATTCTCCTTTTTTTACTGAAAAACTAACATCACGGATTGCTTCTAATTCTCCATTTTTTGCCTGATATGTTTTTGTTACTTTTTGTATTGTTAAAATATCTTCCATCTTTTCCTCCTTTTACACCTATCTAAACCATTATATTCTGTCAAGTAAAAAAAGGTTATTATTGTCTACTTGTTATCTATAAATTTATTAAAATAATTGCATGTTTACATAATTTGTGATATACTTCTATTATCCAATAAAACACTTCGACTACGAAAGGAGATTACTTTATGGGGAAAAAACAAAACACAAACAAAGAAAAAACAACTTGTCATAGCAATGTTTGTAGTTGCACACTCAAAGGAGGCTGTGGCTGTTCCCGTAGCGAGTGCAAATGCCGGAATCAGAACAATTTGAAAAAGGCACATGACAGCAAATCGTAGAAAAAAGCGAAGATAACTCTTCGCTTTTTTTATATTCATAATTTTTTTTTAAATATGTAGTATTTTTTTTGTATTTTTATTATAATAGAAATAGAAAATATGAAAGGAGATGAAGAGGATGGAAGAAGAAAAACAAGGTACTTTAATTCAAAAAACGTTTTTTTGGATGTTTCTTGGTTTATTAGGAACTGCAATTGTTGCTTGGTATACCTATGCATCTGGTTTATTTGTTTCTATTTTTGTTGGTGGTTATTGGGAAATGTTATTAATTGCTGAAGTTTTAGTTGTACTTTTATTCTCATTTTTATTTAAAAAGTTGCCTCCAATGATTGTTGGAATTTTGTTTTTTGTTTATGCAATGCTAAATGGTGTTACTCTTTCTACTATTTTTGTTTTATTTGAGTTAAACTCCATTGTATGGCTATTTGTTGTAAGTGCACTTTTATTTGGTGGTATGGCTTTTTATGGCTATAAAACAAATAAGGATTTAAGCAATTGGAAAACTCTTTTATTTGGCATTTTAATTGTTGGTATTATTTTAAGTATTATTAATTTATTTATTGGCAATTCCATGTTAGATGTTATTTTAGATTGGGTTATTCTATTTGTGTTCTTTGGTATTACAGCATATGATATGAACAAAATTAAAGCTCTACAAGAAGACGAAGCTTTAGACCAAAGCAAGTTACATATTTATGGTGCTATGGAATTATATTTAGACTTTATCAATATTTTCTTACGAATTTTATCCTTATTTGGAAAAAGAAAAAATTAAAAAATGATAAATTTCTTGCAACTTTACGTAATGTTTGATATAATTTTATTATTGTAACATTGAAATAGCTATTGAAAGGAGCATTTATGTACAATTTATGGAAAATACGGTTTGGTTTTATCTTTAGAAATTCACTACACAAATTTAAAGTACTGAGATTTCTAGTACGTCGTCACCAAATCATCCGAGGTTGGACTAAGAAATAACCTCTGTTATCGTAGCAAAAAAAACGCAAAGGGATTCCCTTTGCGTTTTTTCAAACTATTGACAAAGTATATAAAACCATTTTGTTAACAGTCTTTTCTTTTTTGTTTTATTGAAAAACAATCCTATCTTCCGCCCATTCCGGCCTCCTCCTCCACCGAAGCCTCCACCTGAAGAAAATCCTCCTCCTGAACCAGAGCCCGAAGAATAATTGGTGGTTATATTATTATAAGAATTTCCTATAGATGTATTTAAGCTTGATAAAAATGAGTTATTAAAACTTCCAGAATACATTAAATACATATACGCATACCCATGAGAACTCATATATTCTTCATCTGAAATTTGTGGATACACTACTTTTAATTGTTTTAAGACCTTTTCACTAATTCCAAAAACGGTTGCATATACTAAATATTTTTCCCATAATATTAATTCTGGCACTTCTTTTTCTTTCATCAAAGAAAAATCTGCCATATATCGTTTTAGTCCTAACCATTTCTCTTTTTCATTTACTCCGTTTTTGTGTTAATGTATGATATCTTGATGCAACTCTAAAACTGTAGATAGAAGCAATAATGGCTGGTATGACTAAAGTTTGCATACATAACATGCCAAGAATTGCCAAAAATACATATCCAACACCTTTCATTTTCCATTGATTATAGGTTTGAATGTATTGTTTATCATAGTTCTTTTTTTCTTCCTGTTGTTTTTCTACTTGTATTTCAATTTTATTAATTTTACTTAATACACTACTTGAATGCGCTCTTGCATATTTTTCAAATTCTTTCATTGTAAAAGATTTTGTTTCGTTATTTGCTATATTTTCTAATAATTCATAAATAACTGTTTCATCTTGAGAAAGATTTCCTATTTCTTTTTGCTTTAATGTTATTCTAATTTGGTCTTTTTTTTCTGCAACTGTTTCAAAGCTTAAATATCCTTTTAAACATAAATCTAACATAGTAGCTGAAATGATTTTACTCATATTATATTGTAAACCAGTATTTTTAAAATAATATAAAAATCCTGCTTCAGCTGGTGTTGCTGTTTCATCTGGAATGTCTCTAAAATATTTCATTTCCATTTGTGGTTTTAATACGGGATATTCTTTTAATTGCTTATGGTATTTGATTGTTTTTCTTATGATAATAATTGCTAATACTAAGCCAATTGTATTAAAGATGATTGCTCCAATTATTAAAATTTTTATCAAGTTTTCTCTATCTCTTATTCTTTTTTCTCGAATTCTGTTTGCTTCATCTGCCCACTCTTGTTCTTGTTGTAAAATACTTTGTAATTTTTCCCCACTACTTCTATTTTGATTGTTCACAAAAACGTTCGTTGGTGTTACGACTCTTGCTTCTAACATCGTGTTTCGTCTTACATCTTCTACTTCAAATTTTACCGTATCATTTGAAACGATAATAATATTTCCATTTAATGGTCCATGTGCCCATACTTTTAAATCGTCTTTGTTCGAAACTGCATATGGGAGTGTAATGGTTCCTGTTACTATATTTACTGGAATCTCTGATTCCGTGGAAATAAATTGCCAATAAAATTCAGAACAATCTACATAGTTTTTAACTGCATCCACAATTGTGTAACGAATTTGATAGGTTCTTGTGGTATCTTCTGCATGTGCTCCCCATGCAATTTCAAATTGTCCTTTACTATTTCGTAGTGCATAAAAACAATTTTTATCTACATGATATTTTTCTTGATAAATCCTTCTAAAACTAACGTTTCCTGAATTTTTGATTTCTTGCACACTTACATTTGTTATTTCTTTGTATTTACTTTTGTCAATTTCAAATGTTTTGAATAACGTGTTGGTATCTTCTATATAAATTTTCCAGTTTTCTACAACATCTGCGGTTCCATCGGAATTTAGGTTTACTTGATAGTCTAAATTCTTTAGTTTTAATCCTGCCGCATTGGATAAATTGGATAATAGCAAAATACTAAAAAATACAATAAAAGCAATTATTAATTTATTCCTTATTCTTTTCATCTTTATCCCCCTTTTATTGCTTCTATTGTATTGCATTTTGCTTCTATTTGCAAGGATTTCTTTTTTCTTTATACCCATATACTACTTTTCCAAATTTGATTTCATTGAATTTTTTCTGAATTTCCATAATGATTAGTGGTGAAATGGAAATTGCTACTACCCATAACCAGGCTTTCATGGTTAATGGTACTAAATTAAAGATATTTGCAATCCCTGGAATACATACTACGCCAATTTGTAAGATGGCTCCTATCACAAAGGCTCCTACTAAATAACGATTTTCAAAAAGTCCTGTTTTAAATAGGGATTGCTCACTTTTAATATTAAAGCTATGGACTAATTCTAATAATCCCAAAGATAAAAATGCCATAGTTCTTCCTGTTTCTAAACCATAGAAATGGTTTCCAATACTAAAACTAAATAGGGTAAGCATTCCAAGCATAGTTCCTTCTACAAATATTTTTCCCCATAACCCATCTGAAAAGATTCCTTTTTTAGCATTATGTGGTTTTTTATTCATAATATCTTTATCTGGTCTTTCTAATCCTAAGGCAATGGCTGGAATGGAATCGGTTACTAGGTTAATCCATAATAATTGGATAGCAAGAAGTGGTGATTCTAGTCCTAATAATAATCCCATAAAAATGGTTACAATTTCTCCAATATTGGTTGAAATCAAGAAATGTACTGCTTTTCGGATGTTATCATATATATTTCTTCCTTGTTTGACTGCTTTTACAATGGTAACAAAGTTATCATCGGTTAAAATCATATCAGATGCATTTTTAGCAACATCGGTTCCGTTTTTTCCCATAGCAATTCCGATATCTGCATTTTTTAGGGCAGGCGCATCGTTTACACCATCTCCTGTCATCGCAACAACTGCTCCTGTATTCCTAAATGCTTTTACAATTCTTACTTTATGCTCTGGAGAAACTCTTGCAAAAACGGAATATCTCATAATATCTTTTTCAAGTTCTTGGTCAGATAGTTTATTGAGTTCGGCACCTGTAATTGCTAAATCATGCATTTTTAAAATGCCTAATTCTTTTGCAATAGCGCTTGCTGTTGTAATATGGTCTCCTGTAATCATAACAGTTTTAATTCCTGCTTTTTTGCAAGTTGCTACTGCTTCTTTTACACCTTCTCTTGGTGGATCCATCATTCCCACCAATCCTACAAAAGTAAGGTCTTTTTCAATATTATCTGCCTCTAGATGTTCTGGCATCGTATCAAAATCTCGGTAAGTAATGGCTAAAACTCGTAGGGCTTTACTAGCCATTTCTTGATTTGTTTTACTTATTTTTTCTTTTATCCCATTGGTTAATGTATCTTCTTGCCCATTATAATAATAGTTTTTACATCGTTGTAGTAATACATCTGGTGCTCCTTTGGTAATAACACGGTATTTTCCTTCGAATCGATGGATGGTTGTCATTGCTTTTCTATTAGAATCAAATGGTATTTCGTTTAATCTCGGATAACGTTTTTCCCATTCTTCTTTGTTTTCTCCTACTCGTAATGCTTCGTTTACGATAGAAACTTCTGTTGCTTCTCCTGTTGCTTCTTGTTTTCCATGAATGGTTTGTATTTCACAATCGGTACACATACTTGCAAGCCCTAGCAAATAGCGATATTCTTTATCGATGATTACTTTTCCATTTACATCTTCTACTTCAACAACTGTCATTTGATTTTTCGTTAGTGTCCCTGTTTTGTCAGAACAAATAACACTGCTACTTCCTAATGTTTCGACTGCTGGTAGTTTTCGAATAATAGCATTGTTTTTTGCCATTTTTGTAACACCAATGGATAGCATAATGGTAACAATAGCTGGTAGTCCTTCTGGAATGGCTGCAACGGCAAGACCTACTGATGTCATAAACATTTCAGTAATTGGAATCTGTTTCATAATGCCAATGATGAAAATCGCAAAACAAATGACTAAACAGGCAATTCCTAGTGTTTTTCCTACTTGGGCTAGCTTTTTTTGGATTGGTGTTTGTGGTGCTTCATCGTTCATAATCATTTTTGCAATTTTTCCTACATTTGTATTCATTCCTGTTTCCACTACAATTCCTTCTGCATGTCCATTTACAACAATACTTGTAGCAAATACCATATTAATAGTATCTGCAATTTCGGTTTCTTGGTTTAGTACAACATTAGCATCTTTTGTTACTGGTAGCGTTTCTCCTGTTAATGCTGATTCTTCTACTTTTAAGTTAAAACTTTTGATTAATCTACAATCTGCTGGTACAAAATTTCCAGCTTCTAATATGACAATATCTCCTCTTACTAACTCTTCACTTTCAATTGTCTCTACTTTTCCATTTCTTCTTACTTTAGCAAGAGGGGCTGCCATCTTTTTTAGTGCTTCTAATGATTTTTCTGCTTTTGCTTCTTGCACCAGTCCCATAATGGCATTAAATACAACAATAGCAATAATAATAATGGAATCCATATAATCGCCAGTTCCTTCGATATATGCCATAACAGCTGATATGACAGATGCTATGATTAAAATTATAATCATAAAATCATTAAATTGCTTAAAGAATTTAATAATGATATTTTCTTTTTTTTGCTCTTGTAACCTATTTCGTCCATCTTTTGCAATTCTTGCTTTTACCTCCTCTTCCCCTAGTCCCTTATTAATATTCGTCTTTAAGTTTTCCTCGACTTTCTCGACATGTAATGTATGCCACATAAAATCCTCTCCTTTGTTCGTTTTTTATAACTATATGCTTGTACAAAGATTTTATGATAAGAAAAGATGAGAAATTAGTTATCTAATTTCTCATCTTTTCTTATTTATATTTATTAATTGGCACACTATCATGATATAGATGTTCTGGTGCAACATCTTCTCCATTTTCCCATTCTATTGTGCAACCCCTTATCTTTACATTTTTAAAATATTCCATAGAATTGCGAAATTATTGGCAAATTGTATCACCTTCTTTATTATAACAGGCATTAGACTTGTTTTCAACGTTTTTGGAAATATTAATTATAGACTTATAATTAATTTAGAAAAAATATACACTTATACGATAATGCATAATTCGCATTTCGCCAAGCTTTTTGGCTCGTCAAAATTCGACATTAATCGGACTCACAAAAGCTTTTGTTTTCTCATATTATGTAAATGAGGTGAAGGATTATGCTTCTTAGTTTGATTATTTTAGCACTTTCGGTTAGTATTGATTCGTTTGGTATTGGCATTACATATGGCATACGAAATACCAAAATTTCTAAAAATGCTAAAGTAATTTTGTTTATGATTTCTATTTTTATGACTTCTATGTCTATTTCATTTGGAACGTTTTTAAGTGAGTTTTTTTCGGAAAATATGACCAAATGGATTGGTAGTTGTTTTTTAATTATGATGGGATTATGGATTATTTACCAAGCTCTTGGACCTAAAAAAGATGAATATATTGTAGAAAATGCTTCTCCTACAATATATCAGTTTATGATTCGCTTTTTAGGAATTACGGTTCAGATTATTCGTAACCCAATTTCTTCCGATTTAGACCATTCTCAAAAAATTGATTGGAAAGAAGCAATTTATTTAGGAATCTGCCTTTCGATTGATTCGATTTGTATTGGTATTTGTAGTAGTATGATTGGATATCATTCTTTTGTATTTCCAATCCTTGTTGCTAGTTTTCAGCTTGCTTTTCTTTCATGTGGAAGACTATTGGGAGAAAAAATTGCTTGTGTATCTCATATTCCTGAAAATATTTGGTCTACACTTTCTGGTGTTCTTTTAATTTGTATTGCTGTTAGCAGATTGGTAATCTAGAATGTAGAAGGAAGAAGAAACATATTATGAAAAATATGCTTCTTCTTTTATGGTATCAACTTCTTTTTCTATTTCTTCTTTCAAGTTGTCAACAATTGTACTAATAAAAAGTTTTGGTGTTATTTTTTCTCTTGATTCTACACGAAAATATGATTTAGTAATTTTTGAACTTGTATATCGAATCATCGATTTTATACTTTTTTCAATTGTCCATTTAATGTTTGTTGGATTAATGTTATTGTTTTTAATGGATATACTCTTATATAATTTGTTTTTCATGTCTTTTAATAGAACTTCATCTTGTAGTGATAGGGTAACAGCATCAACAATATAATCATATCCTATAGTTGTAACATTCATTTCAAATTTTCTTAATTCTTGTTTAACAAGTCCTTCATAATGTCTCTGATCAGATAAGTATGTAATTTCATCAATCATTTCTACTATTCTCTTAAGTGCAAATGGTTTTTCAATTGTTGCATATAAATATTGTGTATAGTCTCTTAGTTTTTCCCATAATTCCAAATTTCCACTCATAACAATAATATATGGTAATCGTTCTGGGTTTTTTATTAGATATTCTATTACTTCAATTCCATTGACCTTTGGTAGTCCTAAATCTAACAATAAAATATCATCTCTTCTTAATGAATTCAGTTTCTCCATTAATTCTTCTCCATCAATTGCTAAACTCCATAATTGTACTTTCTTATTTCTTTCTACTATGAAGTTTAGTAGGCTTCTTGAGAATTCTAAATTGTCTTCTAAAATTACTAAACGGTTCATTATTTCACTCCTTTTCTTTGTTCTTCTATTATATATGAGTCCTATTTTCATAATTTTGTTACAATTTTTTTAAAAATTTTTATTTTTTTTCTAAAATAAGACAAAAAGTTCCATCAGTTTCCGCTTGTATTGTTCGTTTTTCTTTCTGATAGTAAACTAAGCTTCGACTTCCAGAAAATCGGAAGGCAGAAAATTCCATAAATAGGAAGGAATTGTTTTTTAATACCTTTTTATTTTTGGGAAAAGATATGAAACACAAGTTGTCA
>CANAZY010000028.1 GCA_947365805.1 uncultured Clostridium sp.
AAAGATATCATTAGGGAATTTGACAGCAAGTTTACTATTTATGGTTGCCTTTATATTAAGTAAAACAACAATGAAAAAAGAAGATGTTATTAAGGAAAGTACAAGCACAATTGGAAAGAACGAACTCGAAGACCAAGCAACAAAAAAAGAACAAGAAGTTCAAGAAATGATGAAAAACACTATACAAGATAATAGTATGGAAAACGAAAGAGTAGAAAACATTATTCAAATGCCAGAACAAGCAGTAGAACCAACAAAAGTACATAATGAATATTTGTTAGGAATTTCAATTATATTTCTTATCCTTTCAATTATCTTTTTCATTATTTTTGAAAAACGCCAACAAAAAAGAAAAATAAAAATGTCTAAATAGTGAAAGGGAAAAGGTGAGAAAATGAAAAAGATAATAGGAATAAAGATTATTTTAATACTAATTGCAATTTTACTATTTGGTATGCTATTTTTTACAATTACAAAAACTCATTTTAAGAAGTGCGAAGAACATTTAGAGAATGAAAAACAGATAAATCAAGATAAAGAACAAAATTCAAAGTATGTTTCATTAGAACAATTACCAAAGGAATATACATTTGAGCAAGCATTAAATGATGGATGTTTTATTATTTGGCATAAAACGATATATAACAAAGAAAAATTGAATGAGTTTATTGCAAATACACAGAAGAATAGTAATAATAGAATTGCAGATACGATAAGAATCGTTCAGTTTACGATGGAAGGAGATATGATTTTTACTGATATCGAGTATACAGAAGAAGGAAAATATAAAATAATGCATGATAATACGAGAGACCAGTTTTTAGCAAAAGAGGATAGAAAAATAACACTAGAAGATGATTTTCCAGGAGAAATTTATGGGATTCTAGAAATAGAAGAGGGAGAGAATATTCATTTAGAACTAGCTCTTTATGCTATTATTGAAGATGTAGATTCAACTGTTAAAAGATATGAAAATGAAATAGTTTGTAGATATCCTAAAGATGTTACTGTCTATAAGTTTGGTCCAACATTTATAGCAACAGTATTAGATGTAAGAGATAAATGGGTTTTAGTGCAACCAAAAGAAACAAAATATTTAGGGGATAAAGTAAGCCTTGGTATTCCAAATGATGAAAAGATTACAATTGGGGATACCGTAGAAATTACTTATACAGGAGATGTTATGGAATCATATCCTGTTCAGGTAAAAGCAATGAAAATAGAGAAGATAAAAGAATAAAAATAAAAAAGTAAGTATAGATTTTTCTATATTTACTTTTTTATCTAATATACCTTGACAGATAAGATATATTGAGCTATAATGTTTTAGTAAAGAAGGTAGGTGATACAATGTCAATTCGAGCAGACATTATTCGTGGACATACAGAAACCATTATTTTAGCACATTTAATGAAAGGCAATAGCTATGGATATGAAATTAACAAATCTATTAAAGAAAAAACTAATCATCGTTATGAATTGAATGATGCTACATTATATTGTGCGTTTAGGAGACTAGAAGAGTCAGGATACATTACATCATTTTGGGGTGAAGGAAATAGTGGAGCAAGAAGAAGATATTATTCCATTACAAACCAAGGGATTGAATTTTATAAAAAAAATATAGAAGAATGGAATTTAACAAAAGAGTTAATTGATAAGTTAATATAGAAAGGAGAAAAAAGATGCAAAAGAAATTGTACAAAATTGAACAAGGCAAAAAAATAGATGGTGTATGTGGAGGAATTGCAGAGTATTTTGATATTGATCCAACACTAGTACGCTTAATTTGGATTGTATTTTCTTGTTGGGGTGGTAGTGGTATAGTAGCGTACATTATAGCTGCTATTGTTATGCCCAAAAAATCAGATGTTATGTGAAAAAAAGGGGGAAATAAAACGATGAATGAAAAAATTAGAAAAGAAGTTAATACTTTATTTGAAAATGCTCCAAATACAAAAAGAGCAAATGATTTAAAAGATGAAATTATTTCAAATGCAGAAGATAAATATGAAGATTTAGTAAAACAAGGGAAAAAAGAAGAAGAAGCGTTACAAACGGTTATGAAAGAAATTGGAGATGTAGATGAGTTAATTGAAGAATTAAATAAAACTAATCCAATTCATAAAGAATATAGAGAAGAAGCTAGAAAAAAGACTGCTTTAACAGTTTCTATTTGTGTTGGATTATATATTTTAAGTGTTATTACATGTATAGTATTAGATGAATTAGGATTACCAGACTTTGTAACAGTATCTGGATTTCTTGCTATTGCAGGGCTAGCTACTTGTGTTCTTACTTATCATTTTATGACAAAACCAAAATATATAAAATACGAAGACACAATGGTAGAAGAGTTTAAAGAATGGAAAGGAAAAAAAGATAAAAACAAGGAAATTAAAAAAGCAATTGATTCCATTTTATGGACATTAACAGTTATTGTTTATTTAATTGTTAGCTTTACATTTGGTATATGGTATATTTCTTGGATTATCTTTTTAATTGCATCTTTAATAGAAAATATTATTAAATTACTATTTAAATTAGGAGAGGAATAAGATGAGAAAACTAGGAATTATTTTACTAATTATTATACTAATTAGCATGGTAGCTGGACTTTGTAAAGTACTATTATTTGCAATACATAATAATGATTGGAATTGGTTTATGAGTTTTGGAAGTTCACAAACCGTTCGAAAAGAAGAATATATTCGAAAAGAACAAAAAATTTCTGTATTCGATTTAAATAAAGTTAGTTTAGAATTTAAGTCATCTAACTTAAACGTGTTTTTTACAGAAGATACCGAAATACGAGTCGTACAATATTCTTATAAAGAGTTAGAAGATGAAGATTTATTTAAGGTAGATAAATCAGGATCTCATATAACTGTTTCAGAAAGTAATAAGCTACAATTTCACTTTTTCTACATTGGATTTATGGAAGATTCCTTATATGACGTGTATATTCCAAAATCATATGAAGGAAGCTTAGATATTAAATCTGTATCGGGAGATGTAGAAGTAGAGGAAAATTTAAAATTTGATGATTTAACAATATCTTCAACAAGTGGAGATGTTAAAATGGGAAATGTAGAAGCAAAGAATATTAAAATTGAAACAATTTCTGGAGATATTAAATTACAACAATTAGAAAATGAAGATTTAAAATTAAAAACAGTTTCTGGAGATATTTTAGTAGCTTCAGCAAAAGGAAATGTAGAAGCAAAAACAACTTCAGGACAAATTGAAATTGAAAAAATTGATGGAAATATAGAATTATCAAGTGTTTCAGGAGATATTAAAAGTGAAGATTTTAAAATAACAGGAGATTCGAAAGTAAAGACTACTTCTGGAAACGTAAAGATGTATTTAAACCAAGAATCCAATTGTGAAATTCAAACAAAAAGTGTATCTGGTAATGTGACCCTTCCAAATAAAAGAAACGTAATGGGGCAAGAACCATATGTAGAATTAAACATCGAAACGATTTCTGGAAATATAAGATTAGAAAAATAAAAAAATCTTTAAAAAGCCTTGATTTTTTAAGAAAAAACGGATATAATAATAATGCAAATATGAAAACTAGAAGAGTGGGAACCAATCCCACTCTTCAGTTGTATAAAGGGAGGATTAAACTTTTGGCTAATATTGAAGAAAAAGTAGAAAATCTTTTACAATCAAAAATCAAAGAGCTAGGTTATGAACTTTATGATGTAGAATATGCAAAAGAAGGGAAGAACTATTTTTTACGTATTTTTATTGATAAAGAAGATGGCATCAATTTGAATGATTGTGAAAAAGTAAATGATGGGATTATGGAATTGCTAGATGAAGCAGACTATATAAAAGAACAATACTTCTTAGAAGTATCTTCACCAGGGATTGAAAGAGTACTAAGAAAAGAAAAACATTTTGATATGGCAATGGGAGAGATGGTAGAAGTAAAGCTATATAAACCAATCGATAAGGAAAAAGAAGTAGAAGGAATTTTAACAGGATATGATGAAAATTCGATTATAATGACATATGAAAATGACGAAATATCCATACCAAGAACCAATATAGCACTTATAAAAACAAAATATAACTGGAATGAATAAGGATAAAAGTAGAGTAAAGGACCCTTTATTCAAGGGGCTGTCGCCAAAGGCGACTGAGGGTTCTTAGAATTTTAAATTAAAACTCTATTTAAATATAAAATTAAAAGTTAGATATTAGAAGTAAAAAGCTAGAAAACATGAAAAAATTCAAAGTTCTAACATCCAACTTCAAATAAGGGAGGAAAAAAGGAAAATGAAAGCAATTGATAACAAAGAATTAATATTAGCATTAGAAGAACTAGAAAGTGAGAAAGGAATTAAAAAATCATATTTAATTGATGCCATTGAACAAGCGTTATTAACAGCATACAAAAGAAACTTCGATTCAGCGGAAAATGTAAAAGTAGTAATGGATAGACAAACAGGAGAAGCACATTTATATGCAATAAAAGAAGTCGTAGAAATAGCGGAAGATGATAAACTACAAATCAACTTAGAAAATGCAAAAAAGATTAGTAAAAAACTAGAAATTGGAGACAGTGTGGATGTTGAAATGGTTCCAAAAGATTTTGGAAGGATTGCAGCACAAACAGCAAAACAAGTTATTATTCAAAAATTAAGAGAAGCTGAAAGAGATATTGTATATACTGAATTTAATGATAGAAAAGGAGAAATTGTTTCTGGAATTATTCAAAAAGCAGATAGTAATATTGTTGTTATGGATCTTGGAAAGCTAGAGGGGGTTATGCCATCCAAAGAGCAAATACCAACAGAAAGGTATCGCGTGAATGATAAAATAAGAGGCTATGTACAAGAGGTGGTAAGAGGAGTAAAAGGAAATCCACAAGTTATCGTATCACGTGCTTGTCCAGAATTTGTTAGAAGATTATTTGAATTTGAAATACCAGAAATTTATGAAGGTTTAATTGAAATAAAAAGTGTTTCAAGAGATCCAGGTTATAGAAGTAAAGTGGCTGTGTATTCAACAAACCCTAACATAGACCCAGTTGGTTCTTGTGTAGGACAAAAGGGAGTTCGTATTCAAAATATTATTAATGAATTAAATGGAGAGAAAATTGATGTGATTGAATGGAATGAAGATCCAAGTATTTATATAGCTGCAGCTTTACTTCCAGCACAAGTATTAGCAGTTGACATCAAAGACGAAGAAAAATTTGCTCAAGTAATTGTACCAGATGATCAATTATCACTTGCTATTGGAAAATCAGGACAAAATGCAAGACTTGCAGCAAAATTAACCAATTGGAAGATTGATATTAAATCAGAATCCCAATTTAGGGAAATGATTGCAAGTATGCAAGAAGAACAAGAAACAACAGAAGAATAGGAAAATGGAGGTGTTTTTAAAATGAAAAAAATACCACAAAGAACCTGTATGGGGTGTAATGAGAAAAAAGACAAAAAGGACTTAATCCGAGTTGTAAAATCGAGTGATGGACAAATTAATATTGATAAAACAGGCAAGATGCCAGGACGAGGAGCATACATATGTGACAAGAAGGAATGTCTTGAAAAAGCAATGAAAACAAAAAGGATTGAGAGAGTTTTTGAAACAAAAATTGATGATGAGATTTATGAAAAATTAAGAGGTGTGATGATTGACGAATCATAAGATAGAAGGGTTATTAGGATTGTGTATGAGAGCAGGAGGACTTAGTTTTGGAAATGATGCGTGTATGGATTTAATACAAAGAAAAAAAGTAAAAATAGTTATAGTGGCAGAAGATGCAGCTGAAAGAACAAAAAGAAATTTTGAACGAATTTGTAGCCAAAACCATATACCAATCTATTTCTATGGAAGTATTGAAAATTTAAGTAGAGCGATTGGAAAACCAAATAAAGCAATCTTTGGGATTAAAAATCAAAATTTTGCACATGAAATTGAAAGGATCATTAACGGGGGTGAAGTTATTGGGTAAGATAAAAATACATGAAATAGCAAAAGAACTAGACTTAACCAGTAAGGAAATTATAGAAAGAGCTGGAAAGCTAGGAATTGAAGCTAAAAATCATATGAGTTCAATAGAAGAAGAACTTGTAAAAAAAATAAAGGAGAGTTTTAAAACGAAAAAGAGAGAAGAAAACAAAAAAGTAGAAAACTTACAAGAGAAAAAAGAAAAGAAAGTAAAACAAGATACACCAGTTATTATTCGTAGAGAGGTAATTGTATCAGAAGAAGAATTAACAAAAAGAGAAGAAGAAGAAAAAAGAAAGAGAATGGAAGCTAAGCGAAAAGAAGTAGGCTTTGTTGAAAGAAACAATAGTAAAGATTACAATATTGTATATCGAAACAAACCATCAAAACCAATGACAGTTAGTGAATTATTTGGTCTAAAAACACCAAAACAAGAAGAGAAAAAAGAAGAAGTAAAAGAGAATATAAAACCAGAGGTTGTTGTACAAGAGGTACAAGAAGTAAAAGAAGTACAAGAAGTAAAAGAACAAAAAGAGGAAGAGCAAAAAAGACAAATACAAGAAGAGAAAAAAGAAGAAATTATAAAAGAACAAGAACCAAAAAAACAAGTTACGCAAACGTATCAAAATAATAATGGATATAGAAATAATAACTATCAAAATAATGATGGATATAGAAATAATAGCTATCAAAATAATGATGGATATAGAAATAATAGCTATCAAAACAATGATGGACATAGAAATAATAATTATCAAAATAATGGAACAAATCATAATTATCAACAACGAAACAATAACTTCCATCATAACAATTTCGGTAATAATGCACATAATAATGGATATAATAACACATATAATAATCAAAACCGAAATGGTAACTTTAATAGAGAAAATCGTCCACAAAACGGATATAATCAAAATAGAAATAATGGGTATCGTAATAATAACAACCAAAATGGATATCGTAATAACAATAATCAAAATGGATATGGAACAAGAAGACCACTTGATGAAAAAGGAATTGAGAAAAATATTAAAAATATTATGACAGATGTGGTAGAAAAAGAAGTTGTTAGGGAATATAATAAATCCATCGATAAACAAAAACAAAATCGCTATGAAGAAAACAAAATGAAGAAAACTTCAAAATCAAAACGTGGTGGAGATTATGAGATTAATGAAGATAAATTAAAGAGTTTAAAACAACATGATAGATTGTCTTCTATGTTTGATGAACAAGATGGTGGTATGCTTGATTTTTATGATTTAACAACACAAAGAGGAAAGAAAAATAAGAAAAGAGCAAATAAGCCAGAAGAGGAAAGAGTAAAACAAAAAATCTTTGAATTAACAGAAATTACGATACCAGATCCAGTAACCGTAAAAGATTTAGCAGCTGAAATGAAAAAAACAACAGCAGATGTTATTAAAAAATTATTAGGCTATGGTGTAATGGCAACCATTAATAATGAAGTAGATTTTGATACAGCATTCTTAATTGCAGGAGAATTTGGAATTACAGCAATTAAGAAAGAAACAGTAACAGAGGAAGATATCTTATTTGATGAAACAGAAGATACCGAAAACGAATTAAAACCAAGACCACCAGTTGTTGTTGTTATGGGACACGTAGACCATGGAAAAACATCATTATTAGATGCTATTCGTCAAACCAATGTAATTGAAGGAGAAGCAGGAGGAATTACACAACATATTGGTGCATATAAGGTTAGTATAAATGATAGAGAAATTACTTTCTTAGATACACCAGGACATGAAGCGTTTACTAGCATGAGAGCAAGAGGAGCACAAATTACAGATATTGCAATTTTAGTAGTTGCGGCAAATGATGGTGTTATGCCTCAAACCATTGAAGCCATTAACCATGCAAAAGCGGCTGAAATTCCAATTGTTGTTGCATTAAATAAAATTGATGTAGAAGGTGCAAATCCTGAAAAAGTAAAACAAGAATTAATGAAATATGACTTAGTACCAGAAGAATGGGGTGGAGATACCATCTTTGTTGAAATTTCTGCGAAAAAGAAAATTAACATTGATACTTTATTAGAAATGGTATTGTTAGTTGCTGATGTAAAAGAATTAAAAGCAAATCCAAGCAAACAATCAAAAGGTACTGTTATTGAGGCTCGTTTAGATAAAGCAAGAGGACCAGTAGTATCTATGCTTGTACAGCGTGGAACATTAGATGTGGGAGATACTATCGTGGTAGGTTCTGCTATTGGTAGAATTCGTACCATGACAGATGATAAAGGAAAGAAAGTAAAAAAAGCTGGACCATCTACACCAGTAGAAGTAACAGGTTTAACAGAAGTTCCAGAAGCAGGAGATACTTTCTATGAAGTAAAAGATGAAAAAACAGCAAAACACTTAATTGAAAGAAGAAAACGTCAAGCAAGAGAAAAGAGTATGAACCAAACAGCGAGAGTAAGCTTAAATGACTTATTTAGTCAAATCGAAAAAGGAAACTTAAAACGACTAAATATTATTGTAAAGGCAGATGTACAAGGTTCTGTAGAAGCGGTTAAACAAAGCTTAGAAAAATTAACCAACGAAGAAGTAGAAGTAAAAGTAATTCATGCTAATGTTGGTGGAGTAACAGAATCTGATGTAACACTTGCAAAAGTTTCAAATGCTATTATCATTGCATTTAATGTAAGACCAGACCCAATTGCAAAAGATGTGGCGCAAAAAGAAGAAGTAGAAATTAAACAATACTCTATTATTTACCAAGCAATTGAAGATGTAGAAGCTGCGATGAAAGGAATGTTAGATCCAGTCTTTGAAGAAAAAGTAATTGGAACAGCAGAAGTAAGACAAACATTTAAAGTAAGTAGTGTTGGAACGATTGCAGGATGCTATGTAACAGATGGAAAAATTGCAAGAAATGCAGGAATTCGCGTTATTCGTGATAATGTAGTTATCCATGATGGAAAACTAGTATCATTAAAGAGATTTAAGGATGATGCAAAGGAAGTAGCTTATGGATATGAATGTGGACTTCAAATTGAAAATTATAATGATATTTTAGAGGGCGATTCTTTAGAAGTATATGTTATGGAAGAAGTGAAAAAATAAAGGAGGCTTATGATGCCAAAAAATAATACAAGATTTGAGCGAATTAATGAAGAATTAAAAAAGGAGATTAGTCATATAATTAGTTATGAACTAAAAAATCCAAGTGTAACAGGATTAATTAGTGTAACGAAAGCAAAAATTACACCAGATTTAAAATATGCTAAAATTTATGTTAGTATTTTAAATTCAAAAAATGAACAAGAAACATTAGAAGGGTTAAAAAAATCTTCTGGTTTTATTAGAAGCGAGATTGCAAAACGAATTAATTTAAGAATTACACCAGAATTGGTTTTTGAACGTGATGATTCTATTGAATATGGTGCAAGAATTGATTCGATATTAAGAGAACTTAAAAAAGAAGATGAAAAATAAGCTTTTGATTGAAAATAAAGTAAGATAGAGGAGAAATAAAATGACATTAGACAACATAAAAGAAGCAGTAGAAAAAGCAAATAGTATTGCTATTTTAACACATGAAAATCCAGATGGAGACGCTATTCGGAAGTGCTCTTGCCGTTTACAATGCGTTAGTACAACTAGGAAAGAGACCAGAAGTAATTGTGCCAGAATATCCACCAATATTTTCATTTTTGCCAAATGCAGATAAGATGCAAAAAGAGGGAACAAAGCAAGTTTATGATTTGGCAATTGCATTAGACAGTAGTGATATTAAAAGATTAAACGGTTTTGCAAGTTATTTTGAACAAGCAAAAACGACGGTTAATATTGACCATCATAGTGTAAATTCTATGTTTGCAGACCATAATTTTGTTAATCCAGATTCCCCAGCATGTTGCCAAATTTTGATTCTAGTATTGGAATATTTAGGAGTAACGATTACCAAAGAAATAGGAAGTTGCTTGGTTGCTGGAATTATTACAGATACTGGAGGATTTAAATATGCAGGAACTTCAAAAGAAACCTTTGAATTTACGTCGTTTTTATTAAGCATAGGTGTAAATGTAGCAGATATTTATAGAAGAGTATTAGAAAAACAAACGAAAGGGCATTTTGCACTTAGCAAAATTGTTATGGACCGTTTAGAGTTATTAGAAGATGGAAAAATTGCGTTTACTTATATTACTAAAAAAGATGAACAAGAAGCAAAGGCACAAAATGGAGACCAATCTGGATTAGTGGATATTGGAAGAAGCATTGAAGGAGTAGAAGTTTCTATTCTTCTTAGTGAAAAAGAAGAGGGATTATATAAAGGTTCTCTTCGTTCCAATGACTATGTGAATGTATCTGATGCATGCATTATGTTTAATGGAGGAGGACACCCTAGAGCTGCTGGTTGCCAAATTCATGCGTCATTAGAAGAAGCCAAAGAAAAAATTCTTCATGAGGTAAAAAAACATTTAAAATAATTGTAGGGTCGATGCCTTCATCGACCCACTTTGTTGTTCAGGGATTTATAGGAATGAAACGGGGTGGCGTGGGCGTCGACCCCTACAAAAAACTATTAGGAGAAATCAAATGGATGGAATTATACTAATTAACAAGGAAAAAGAATATACTTCTCATGATGTAGTTGCCATTGCTAAAAAAACATTAGGAGAAAAAATTGGACATACAGGTACATTAGACCCAAATGCAACAGGGGTATTACCATTACTTATTGGAAAAGCAACAAAAATATCTAAGTATTTAGTAAATCATGATAAAGTATATCAAGCAGTATTAAAATTAGGTAGTAAGACCGATACAGCAGATGCAACAGGAACAGTTGTAGAAGAACAAGAAATTGCAATGCCAGAAAAAGAGCAAATAAATAAAACTCTTTCTTCTATGATAGGAAAACAAGAGCAAACCCCACCAATGTATTCTGCTATTAAAGTAAATGGAAAAAAACTTTACGAATATGCAAGACAAGGAAAGACGATTGAAATACAATCAAGAAAAATTGAAATTTATTCTTTCGTATTGAATAAAGTAGATACAAATACAAACGAAATTACTTTTACCGTACACTGCTCAAAGGGTACGTATATTAGAACTTTGTGTGAGCAAATTGCAGAAAATCTTGGAACAGTAGGGTATATGAAAGAATTAAACCGTTTACAGGTTGGTGAATTTAAAATTGAAAATAGCATTACCCTTAATCAGCTAAAAGAAAACAAAGACCATATTGTAAAAAGCATCATTACAATAGAACAATTCTTTTGCGATAAAGAAAAAATTATATTAGATGCAAAAAGAGAAGAACAATTTTTAAATGGTGTAAAATTACAATATAATTTAATAGATGAAATTTATCGAATTTATAATGAGAAACAAGATTTTATTGGATTAGGTATCATAAAGCAGGGATATTTAAAACGAGATGTGGTATTGTAAAAGAAGTCGGCAAAGGTGCCGACTTCTTTTACGAATAATTGGATAGATTAACTCTAAGACTTACTAGAATATTTGGTAGGATTAAGGAGATAATTGCAATTATTACAATAACAACGCTACCACACTTATTGTTTTGTTCTTTCCATTCATAAATACCATAAAATAAAGTTTTTAAAAAGATAAATATTGATATTATGGCAATAACAATTCTCATATGATTTTCCTCCTATATTAAGTTTCCATTAAAATATAACCAGATTTTATAGTTGTATGAACCGTTACATCAAAAAATGAATTTTTGAAATTTTCTAACCAATTAAAGTTTTCCCAATCTTTAGAAGTTTTAAAATTTTGTACCAGATGTTTTCCAAATCCATCAATGTCACTATTTAGGTCTTTGGAGATTTTATATAAATAACCATATATTTTGGTTGTTAAATAAGAGTCCAAAGCTTTTTGTAAATATTCAAGCTCTTCATTATTTAAATATTTTGAATTTTCTCCCATGGTTAAGATACGTGCTTCAAGAGATATATTGGAAGTAATATAAGCAGAACCATTCACTAATTTTGCTTTGTTTTTTGTGTCCTTTATTAAGCGAACCTTAAGAGAGATGCTTTTATTTTCATCGAATGGACTAGGAATATTGATAATACAGCTATTTAATGTACTAGAAATCATATGATGACAAATTGTTTCAAGTCCATCTAATTCTCCTACTAATTTGTCACCTTTAAAAATGGCAAGTCCCATATTTTCAATATTACTTTTTCCTTGAATTAAAGTTTCATGTGCTTTATTAGAGGAATCTTTTTCAATAGGAGCTTCCCATGAGTTTAAATCATGTGTAGAGCTAGAATTGATTCCACCAAGGATGGCATAACAGTTTTGAAACGTATCGGTATAATCAGAGAAAAACTCACTTAAGGTAATACTTTGGGTAAAACCAGTATATTCACTAGAAGTAGGAGCAATTTCATAATATCTAGCAGACAGTTTTTCTAATACTGGTTTTGAATTATTTAAGAAATATTCAGCACTACATCTACTTACTAATACATTACAATCTGGGCGAACCTCTACTTTATTCATTAATGTAAAAAGTGTTTCAGAAATGCCATTATTAGCAAACTCTTCTGAGAATACAATAATTTTACAATGAGAAAGGTTAGATTCTTTACTTAAATAACTATTTAACAAATTAACGCCAGAATCAAAAGAGGCACATTCAATTGTTGTTACAATAGAAGAATCGGATTGAGAAGAACCGCCACTTTCAGAAGAACCACCTGGAACACTGATTTGAAAACTAAGTTTTAACTGATTATCTTCTCCTACATCAAATCCTAATGCAACAACAAAGGCTAAATGATCAATGTTTTGTTCATTATAACAACCAGAAAGCGAAAATAGAGCAATTGTTAATATAAGAAAGAGTAAGATGCTATTTTTAAATGTTTTACTCATTTTTTGCCAAAACCTCCGAATCTTTTTTAGAATGTTTCTTTTTATATTTTAGATTAGCAAAAAGAAGGATAAAAAAACTAATAATAAATACTAGAATAATGGTAAAATATCGGAAAACAAAAACTTGTATCCATCGAATTTCAGCAATATTTTTAGGAATTAATGCAAATACAAAAATAAGTGAACAAATGCCATAAACCATTGGTTTTGAATCATGTATTTTTGTTATTTTTTTAAAAATATTAGTAATTAGCCATATAGTAATACTTAAATAAGACATTAAGGATAAAATCCAACCTAAAATAAACAAGGCATCAGGCTTCTGCAAAAATCTTCCAAAATCAGTACCACGAATTAGTAAATAAATAGGAGAAATTTCGTTAATAGTTAATACATCTGCAAAAGAGAAAATTAATGTTGTAACACTTAAAAATAAGTAAAAAGCAGAAATACCAATTGAAAGATGACTAACTTTAGCAAAATCATTTGGTTCTTTTAGTAATGGTTTTAAAAAGTAAAGATAACTAATTCCAGTAAATGCAAATAGATTACTCATACCACTAAAAAAGGTTTGATTCAAACCATATCCAAAAATAGGAAAAATTCGGTTAAATTCAAATCGAGAGGAAACGCAAAAAAATGCAATAAGTAAGTTCAAAAGTACGATAGGAACAATGATTAAATTACATTTGATAATGGCCCTAAAACCAAATCGATTTGCAATGGCTGCAGCAAGTAAAAAGAATAATAACATTAAACAAATCGTCGCTTTTTCAAAATAAACCAATTTTATAATCTCTGAGAAATTACGAAGAAGAGTAGAAGATATTGTTATAAAATAGCAAATAAATAAAACACCTAATACTATTTTTAATACAGTTCCTCCTAAAAACTCACTAATATCTAAAATATCACTATTACCAAAAGGTTTCCAAAGTTTTAATATAATTGCTAAAAAGAGAGACACCAAAATGGTAATGTAAATTAAATTTAAAGGAGTAGAAGGACCACATTGTTCTAATACGTTTTGTGGTAAATTTAGTACAATTTGATTTAAAACAATAATTACAATAAAACTAATTCCTTCTATTGTACCAAGTTTTGAGCTACTCATATGATAAACCTCCTCTTATTTATTTAAATGTTTCCAAAGCATACTAATATTAGGTTGTCGTTTTGGCCTTTTTGTATTTAAGAAATCTGCTCTATGTTCTCTTTTCCAAGAAGGAGATAGAAAGATTCCTTTATAATCTTTAGTGACAGGGGCAAATGGTTGTAAATAAGAATAACCAAAGGATTTTAAATCAGCAAGGATTAAGAAGTGCACAAACAAACAAAGTCCAATGCCTAAAAATCCTAAAAAGTAACCTAAAAGAATATAGGTAAATCGTGTTACACGGCAATGAAAGCCAAACGAAAAATCTGGAATGGCAAAAGAAGCAATGGCAGTAATTGCTACAATAATAATTAAAATAGGACTTACAATATTGGCATCTACTGCTGATTGTCCCAAAATAAGAGCACCAACAATTCCAATGGTTGGACCAATAGGAGAAGGAACACGAAGACCTGCTTCACGGATTAATTCAAATGAAATTTCCATTACTAAAATTTCAAAAATAATCGGAAGAGGAACATTTTCACGGGATGAGACAATTGCAAATAATAGTTCTGTTGGAATTAGCTCTTGGTGAAAATTTGTAATTGCCACATAAAATCCAGGTAAGAGTAATGTTAAAATAACAGCAAAAATACGAATAACTTTTAGTAAATTAGAAAACTGAAATTTTAAATTTAAATCCTCGGGAGAAGTGATAAAGTCAATAAAAGTACCTGGGGCAATAAGACAGTAGGGACTATCATTTACTAAAACAACCACTCTACCTTCTAATAAAAAATTACTTGCTTTATCTGGTCTTTCGGTAGAAATTAACTGAGGAAGACTGAATTTACCATCATCTTCAATTAATTGTTCTAATTGTCCGAGAAGAAATAATACTATCAACATCAATATTGTTTAATCGGTATTTTACCTCTGCAACTAAGTCATTATTTGCGATATTTTCCATATAACAAATGGCACATTTGGTTTTTGTCAAACTACCGACTTCTAAATTTTCAATAATCAAATCTTCGTTATTAATAAAACGTCGTAATAGGGAAGTATTGGTACGAATATTTTCTGTGAATGCTTCTTGAGAGCCACGAATAACCATTTCATTTTCCGGTTTTCCAAGGCTTCTTTGTTTAAATCCTTTTACATCAATATCAAATACAATGTTTAGGGTATCTACAAAAAGAGCACAATTACCAGAATTGACACTAGAAGCCACGTCATCAAAGGTATCCAGCTGTTTTACACTATTTTGTGGAACCAAGTGGTTTAAAATATAAGTTGGTAAATCAAATTTTTTTACTTTTCGTACCACAATATTACTAGAAACTGCTTCTTTTACAATTTCATTTTCTGGGTTTTGATAAGTATTTGATAAATTTCGAAGCATCAAAGGGTCAAGGACAAAATGGTTAATACTTGTGGTATCTACCATCCCATCAATATATAACAAAAATGCTTTATATTCTTTGTTTTTTGCAGTTAAACTAAATTCTCTTACAACAATATCACTATTAATCATAGTATTATATCTTGAAGTAATTACTTCTAAATTCACACTAAGAGTAGGAAATACATTTTTAGGTGCATTTGAGCTTAATGTACTATTTTCAGAAGAAGGTTCTAAAGAAGTATCATTTTGCGTATCTTCTTTGGTTTCTGGTATGGAAAAGTTATATTCTTGGTGAGGTTGATAAGAGAATAAACTTTGAAGAGTATTTATAATCAGATTCTTTTTTTCTTGATTCACTTTCATTTACTCCAATCTAATTTTTATTCTTTTCACATATTTTTAACAAAAAAGGAAATAAATATGCATATGAAAAAATAAAAAAATATAGAAAGTTGCATAATAGCAACTTTCTATAGAGATTATAATATAATACAAATTAATCCACCGCTACCTTCATTTACAATACGCTCTAGTGTTTCTTGTAATTTTCCTTGAGCATCTTCTGGCATTCGGCAAAGTTTGTTTTGTAATCCTTCATTTACTAATTCATGTAAGCTCTTTCCAAAGATGTTAGATTCCCAGATTTTTTGTGGGTCAGATTCAAATTCGGAAAGTAGGTAGTTAACTAATTCTTCAGATTGTTTTTCACTGCCAACAATTGGAGATACTTCAGTTTCAATATTTGCACGAATAAGATGAATACTTGGAGCTGTCGCTTTTAGTTTTACACCAAAACGAGAACCCTGTTTTACCATTTCTGGTTCGTCTAAAATAAGTTCATCAATAGAAGGGGTAACAATACCATATCCTTTTTGTTTTACTTCTTCTAAGGCATAGGCTATTTTATCATACTCTTTTTTGGTAGAAGCAAGAGTAGTAATGGTAGAAAATAAGTCACCCTCATTACTAATTTCTACACCTGAAATTTCGGTTAATACCTTATAGAATAGTTCTTCTTTTAATTGAATGGAAATGTTAACATTACCATTACCAAGTAAAATTTCATCTAGTGAAGTTTTTTCAATAATATCGGTTTTTAAAATATGACTAATAGAAGCATCAATCTGCTTTAACATTTTGACATCTGAAAAAGCTTCTTGGATTTGTGTATATAAATTTTGTTTTAACCAATGCTCATCATTTAAACCATCAACCCACTTTGGAAAATTAATATTAATTCGTTCAATTGGGAACTCATATAAAATTCTGGCAAAAATATCATTTAAATCATCACTATTTAAATTAGCACAATCCGTTGGAATAACACTTGTTTGATATTTATCTTCCAATTTTCTTGCAAGCTCTTTGGTATATTCAGAATAAGGTTCATTGGAATTTAGAACAATAATAAATGGTTTATTAAGTTCTTTTAATTCTTTTACAACTCGTTCTTCAGCACTAATATAATCTTCTCTTGGAATATCGGTGATACTTCCATCTGTGGTTACCAAAATACCGATAGTAGAATGTTCTTGAATGACCTTTTTGGTTCCAATTTCCGCTGCTTGTTCAAAAGGAATTTCTTCTTCTGACCAAGGCGTTTTTACCATTCTAGGTGTTTCATCTTCCAAATAACCAATCGCATTATTAACTAAATATCCAACACAATCCACTAATCTTGTTTTCAATTTTAAATTATCACCAATTGTAATATCAATTGCTTCATTAGGCACAAATTTTGGTTCTGTCGTCATAATAGTTCTGCCTGCTGCACTTTGTGGTAATTCATCTTTTGCACGTTCTTTCTTGTATTCGTTATCAATGTTTGGAATGACTAATAGGTCCATGAATTTTTTAATAAAAGTAGATTTTCCAGTTCGAACAGGTCCCACCACTCCTATGTAGATGTCTCCATCTGTACGTTTTGCTATATCTTGATATAAGCTTAAATTTTCCATTTGTTTTTTACCCCCTCAAAAAATGTTTGTACAAAATCAACTTTACTAATGTATATTTGTTAGAACCTAGATTATTCCTATTTTTTATAAAAAATTTAACGAAAAATACTGATGCAGAATATGATAATGAAGGTAGTATTGCATTCTATATTTTTTTGTGATAAAATGTAGAACGTGAAATTAGAAAAATAACGACTAACAGAAAGGATAGATGTTATGATGGAGCAAGATGTATTAGCGATTGTAATGGCGGCAGGAAAAGGTACAAGAATGAAATCCAAAAAATCAAAATTAGTACATAAAATATATGGAAAAGAAATTATTAGAAGAGCAGTAGAAAATGTAAAAAGAGCAGGAATAAAAGAAGTGATTACTGTTGTTGGTTATCAAAAAGAACAAATACAAGAAGTATTGGCAGATTCTGTAAGATATGCAGTACAAGAAGAACAATTAGGAACAGGGCATGCGGTTATGCAAGCAGCACAATTACTAGAGGGAAGAAAAGGAAAGGTATTAGTCTTAAATGGAGACCATCCAATTATGAGACCAGAAACCTTAAAAAAATTAGTAGATGTAGCGAATGCAAGAGGAGAAAGTGCAACAATTCTTACTATGGTTCACGATGATATTTTACCATATGGAAAAATTATTCATGATAGAGATGGGGGAATCCAAGAGATTATTGAACATAAAGATTGTACGGTAGAACAACAACAATATATTAAAGAAGTAAATCTTGGTATGTATTGTTTTGATATAGAAGAGTTATTAAAAGCTTTAAAGGAATTAAAAAATGACAATGCACAAAAAGAATATTATTTAACAGATGTTATTAAAATTATGTACGATAAAGGATTAAGAACTGGTTCTATTGTTGTATCTGATAATGCAGAAGTATTAGGTGTAAATGATAGAATGGATTTACAAGTATTAACAAAAGCATTACAACTTCGCATTAATACAGAACACATGAAAAACGGTGTTACCATTGAAGATATTAATAATACATACATTTATGATGATGTAGAAATTGGAATTGATACTGTGATTCATCCAAACACTACTATTAAATCTGGAGTTGTGATTGGAGAAGATTGTGAAATAGGACCAAATGCCTATATTCGTGAAGGATGTAGACTTAGCAACAAAGTAAAAATAGGAAGCTTTGTCGAAATAAAAAAAGCAATTATTGGAGAAGGAGCTAAAGTACCACATTTGTCTTATATGGGAGATTGTGAAATCGGTGCCAAAACAAATATAGGATGTGGAACAATTACTTGTAATTATGATGGATTTAATAAAAGCAAAACAATTATTGGAGAGCATTCTTTTATTGGTTCAAACACAAACCTAGTAGCACCAGTAACATTAGGAAAAAATACCTTTGTAGCAGCAGGCTCAACCATAACAGATGATGTACCAGATGACTCACTAGCTATTGCAAGACAAAGACAAACCAATAAAGAAGGTTGGAATAAGAAATAAGGGGAGTATTATTGGGTAGAATAACCTTATATACCAAATGGATAAGAAGTGGAATAAATCCAAAATTTTA
>CANAZY010000029.1 GCA_947365805.1 uncultured Clostridium sp.
TTTTGAGTTTTAGTTTAGCTGGGTATTGGTTAAGGAAAAAACCTAATTATCAGGAATTAGTAGAAAGAGGAGTATCTATTAGAGTTGCATATTTTATAAAAAAAATTAGAGATGCAATTCCAACGAAACCTACTTTTTTAGAATATGATTTTAATCACGAAGAAATTGAAGAAAGACTAAAAAATTATATAAACTTTGTTTCTGATCTAAGAGATACAGCTATGAGTTTGTCTACAGAAAGTGATGTACTAAACTTTTATGATAGATGTATTAGTAAATACATTATTCGTAACAATAGTTATTCTTATTATATAGAGGTTGTCCCATCTGTTAAAGGATTTATGAACAATAAGTTATTAAGTGCTAGTCAAATAAAAGACTTTCGTTTTATAGATAGAGACATTAGGAAAAAGCAATTCTGTTATACTGATGATGAAAAAGTATTAGCAAATTTTGATATTTTTACATATGACAAAGAAAAAGTAGAATTTGATAAGGAATCAAATGGTGAAACATATATGAAATTAAGGAATGAATATAGCACTTATTTTCTTTATCCAAAAGGAGAGTTGATTAATCCAGATAACTGGAAAAATAATACTATTTTTATACTACACGGTAGGCATATTATAAAAAATAATTTAGAAAGTATAGAGGCAGCCCAAAAATTTATTTTGGAAAATTACAAAGAAAAATTTGGTAATAAACCTACCATTAAAAATAGAAAAAAGAGATTTGTTCCCAAACAGCTAGCAAATGTTACTCGTAATGGCGAAGATTATAGAAATAATAAAGATATTACAGGCGAAGAAATGATGAGGACATTTAATTTTAAAGGTGGGGAATTTGGAAATTGGCTTAATGATAATGATAGACAACAATCTTTAAATTATGGATATGACGCTTTACTCGATTTGAGTAAGGCTCTTTCTATTTCACCTACAGATATTTCTTTGGATGGTAAATTATCTATTGCGTTTGGTTCAAGAGGTAGTGGAAGTGCTTTGGCTCATTATGAACCTAATAGAGAAGTAATTAATTTAACTAAAATGAAAGGAGCTGGAAGTTTGGCTCATGAATGGGGACATGCTTTAGATGATATTATTGGTAAAAAATTAGGATGTAAAGGGTTCTTAACAGATAGTTTTATATATTCTAATTTAACACCTAAAATAATATCTGAATTAGTTGAAACAATGAAATATAAAGTTGTCTGTGATGATACAAGCATGCAGAATCAAGTTAAAAGATATGAAACAGAGGTTACCCGATTAAAAAAATATATCAATACATTTTTTATTGATGAACGACTAGACCAAAGGCAACTAGACTTAAAGGATAAATTAATACAGAACATACTTGATGACTCTGAAATTATATCGAATGATTATATAAGTTATGTAAAAGGCTTAAAAATAAATAAAAATGTAATGAACTTGTCAAATTTAAGAAAAGAGACCATGGGAAGAGTTATTCCCAAAGAGGATAGAGAAGGAATATATTGTTTTGTAAAGAATGTATTTTATACCCAAAAAAGCATAGGAAAACCCGAAAGAGTAGAAACAAACTTTTACAAGAATTCTAAAACGTTTGATACTTTATATTCTAAAACTTCTCATGGATATTGGCAAAGTACAGTAGAAATGTTTGCTCGTTCTTTTGCCTGTTATGTTATGGATAAGCTAAAGTATCGAAGTGATTACCTATGTGGACATGCAGAACTGGCTATAGGTATGACTTTGGATAATAAACAAGTAGTCAAGGCATTTCCAGAAGGAAACGAAAGGAATTTAATAAATGCTAAAATAGATAAGTTAATTGATTTTTTGAAAGAAAAAAATATATTACATGATTGCAAGATACAAGAAATTAAAAACGACTATGATTATGACTATATTTAGAAAAGGAGAGTTCAATTGAGTATAGATGAATTTTTAGATAGTAATAAAACTATTGAAAAAATAGGAAAAAATTATATTTTAAAAGTAAAATGTAATGAAAATATTGATTTTATATATAAACCAGAGTATGGAGAATTTGAATACGGAAACGCATTATATTTTTTAGGATTGTTTGAAAAGATTACTAAAAAATTGTATGGAGATGAATATGATTTTCATGTAGAATACAAAAAAGAATTGTATAGTAATTATTTTGCTGGAACAATATCAAGTATAAAACAAAAATTAATAGATGGAGTTAATTTATATTTGGAAGCATATATAGAAGAAAATAAACTTCAATTACTTAATAATAGTAAGAAAATTTTTGATAGATATATTGCCGATGAAACCAATAGCCGTATAATCAAAGAAGCTGCTATACATGATTATATTTATGAAGAAAATATTATAGAAGAAGGTTTTTCAGAACAGAATTACCTTTACAAAAAAAATACTAAAGACTTAATAATCCAATATATACAAAATCCATTAGAAACTGTCAAAAAGGTTTTTAACGAATATATAGACAATCAAGAGAAACAAGAGGCTATATATATAAATAATGCTTATGAGTATGTAACTGTACGAGAGTATATAGGATTTGTATTACAAAAAGAACAATATAAAAATATGTTGGTTCAAGAATTAATTGATAATCCCAATAATGAGTATAAGAAGAAACGTGATATTATTAGGGCAATAAGTAATTTAGAGGCACAAATGCTAACTATAACTTTAAAACATAAAGAAGAAACAATTGTATTCAAATACCCTAAGAGTTTAGTGGAGGAATTTTCTTTTTATATATTTAATATTCCAAATTTAGAAATTAGAGATAATATTAAAAAGCTAGATAAGGATATCGATAATCAAACATTTATAAAAGAAATTGTAAAAATAGAATACAAAAAAAGAACTATTTATGAGGATAAAGATTTATTAAAGTTAGAAAACAATGTTTCTAAAAATAAGGAAGAATCTCATGATATTGTGGATGATATGTTTGAGTAGATATTAATAAATTAATGTCTATTTTTAAGACCAAATTTAAGGAGGTAATAAATATATATATGAAGAATGTACAACTAGAAATTAAAGGACAAAAGATTGATCTATATGGAAGTAATACAGTTATTCAGAACGAAAAGTCAGTTATAGAAAATCTCAATCTTACAGGTAATGAATATGAGGATAGACTAATAATACAGAAATGTATTGATGATAACAAATTAAAATCAAACATATCGTATGCAGGAGATACAGTATATCCTTTTGAGAAAACTGTTAAGGAATATAGAAAATTACAGAAAAGCGGAACATTAAAGAATATGTCCAAATATATGTATCACTTTTTTATGTATGCTTGTAGTGATATTGCTCATTACAATATTAATGGATATAAATGCTATTATGATGGTTCATTTAGAAAATTGGAAAATGAATTATTATCAAATATTTGCACTTCAAGTAGATTTACAGATATAGATAAAATATTCAAGGAACTTAAAATTGGTAGAGAATATTTTAAAGAAAGAGAAAATATAAAAAATGATAATGATTTTGATTATGAATATTAGGAGGAAACTGCAATGAATGACATGGAAGAATTTTTAAATTTTTGTGCCATAGTAAAAATAAGACGAAACTATGATGAGCTTCATAAATTTATTGAACTTATGAAAGGTGTTGGATTTTTAAAAGACTATGTAGAATCTTTTGAAAAAAATTGTTGCTTTGATAAGGAACTTAATAATTTTTCAGAGGATGTATTTTGGTATTATGTGAAAATAAATAATGGAAATACACAGGATATTTGTTTAGAATTTCAATGGGGTAAAGGATTCACTTGGGGAAATAGAGAAGACTATTTAGATTATGATAGTGAAATGAAAATATTGAGTCTTGATGAGCTTATAAAAGCTTGCAATAAAGAGGAGGTATTTAAAGTGAATTATGAATACACAAATTTTAAAAGTGAATTACCAAATAAAGAAAGTGCCTCTGATTTAGATGGTTTTTTAGATTTTTATGAGTGGTCTATTATAAAATATCCAGATGGGAAATACAACATAAAAGATGAACAATGCAATACTTTCAAATTTGATGAAAATACTACACTTGACGAAATCATTGATACAGTTTACTTTAGAATGTTTGACTATTTTACAGAGGAGGAAGATATTGAAAATCTTATGAAAGAAGATTTTCAATATGTAAAAAGAAAATATGAAAGTTATATGAAAACAGGAGAAAAGCTACATGTGTTAGATGAAGAAACTAAGAATCATTATACAGAGTGGTTTCAAGAAATTATGCAAGAAAATGAATCAAAAGACACTATTGAAATCAACAATGATATATAAAAAATTAAGAAGGGAACTGCCCAAATGGATGAAAAAAAGAAAGAAAAAATTGTAAAGTTTTTTAAACAAATGTTAAATGTATATGACTTTCAATTAGTAATTGATATTAACAAAGATTTAGAGGATGTATTTAGGCTTAAGGATATCCAAAAAGAAAATTTAAACGGAATAGAACAGGAAGAATTTTATACATTAGCGGATATTATAGCAAGATTAGATTCATATCATAAAGCCTATGTTTATAATCCATTAACAATAAAACAAGATGATAATGTAAAACAACAAAAGGATGATTGGATTTTAGTTACAAAAAGGTATCTTGAAAATGACACATTTGCAAAGGTTTTAAGTGAAATTCATGCAAAAGAATATGTTGATTTGATAGCTAAAAAAGAAAAATTTGAAATACAAGATATTATAAAGATACTAGATGAAGATTTTTATAAAGATTATACAGAGCAGCCTATAACTTGTTATGATTTATGCCTTGAAAAAGTCATAGAATATTTTAAAGAACATAAAATGAAAGACTTAATGGATTATGGAAATGATATTGACGAAGGATTATATCATTTATCTTCTCTTTATTCTGAAATAATGGATAAATTGAATATAAAGTATACAAACATTTTTACAGAGGATGGAGTCAAAGATGGTGACTATTTAACAACAATTACATTTGAAGATAATTCGCAAATTCAAATAGATACGTCTGCATGGAATGGCATAAAATTAGTAACAGAAAATATGAAATCTATCTATGAAACTTACGAAAAAATACAAGATAAGAGAAAGAAAAATGAGCAGGAATTTGACTATAATTATGGGTAAAAATTTTATACAAAGTAGGTTATTTTCAATCTACTTTTTCAAAAAATAAAACAAAAAATCATCTCCCAGCGGGCTAAAAGGGTTTTAGGGATTTTTCCCTAAACAGCGATTTGTGGTCCAAAGGACCATGCTCTTAGTATTTCTTTATGACACCTTTGATAATTTATTCAAATCACTAAACTTATAGTAAATAGTTGCTTGTTTATTGTTATCAACTTCAATCTTTTCTATTAAGCTATTTAACATATATGCTGTAATATTATCTTTTTCTAAAAATTCGTTCATAATCTTTTCATAATCAATCGTTTGTTTTTCAAATTTGATTTCGTTTAGCTCTTTTAGTTTATTTTGACTTTCTTCTCTTTCTTTAACCTTTTTATCATACATTCTTGAAAAATCATTATTATTAATAAGTCCATTTAGTTTATCTTCATACAATTTTTCAATTTGGAAGTCTAACACTTCAATAGCTTTTGTTAGTTGATTTTTCTGTTTACTAATTTCTTGTGATTTTTCTTGTTCTTCACATTCTATATCTATTATTTGTTTCATTTTCTTTTTATCTAAATACTGCTGACAGATATTTTGAATTTCTGCCATCACTGCATTTTCTAATTTTTGATAGTTTATATTATGTGGTGTGCAAAGTCTTTGTTTTGGAAGTATTGCATAAGTACGACATCTCATATAAACAGTATGACTACTATGTGTTGTAATTCCCATTTTTTTACCACAATCACTACAAACAACTAATCCTTTTAGTAGTAAATTTCGAGATTTTACTCTAGTTTCTGACTTACTAGCTAAAATGTCTTGTACTGCATAAAACTTTTCTTTATCAATAATAGCTTCGTGAGTATTTTCTACTCGTATCCAGTCGCTTTTATCATTTTTTATGCGTTTCTTTAATTTGTAGTTAATTCTTTTACACTTTTCTTGTACCATATTTCCAATATATACTTCATTTTTTAGAATGTGCTTTATGCTACTTGGTTTCCATATTGCACAAATATTTCTTCCTGTTCCTGATATTTGTGATGGTGTAGGAATATGCTCATCATTAAAAGTATAAGAAATTTGACTTAAAGCTGTTCCTTCTAAATATAAATCAAATATTCTTCTTACATTTTTTGCACATTCTTCATCAATAACTAATTTGTGTTTATCAGTTTCAGACCTTTTATAGCCATAAGGTGTTCGATTTCCATTAAATAATCCATTAACTGCATTTTTATGTTTAGATGCTTTTACTTTTTTAGAAATATCTTTTGCATATAAATCATTTATTACAGCTCTAAATGGTAAAGTATCAGCAACACCATTATCTATTGCTGAATCATAATTGTCTAATATTGATACAAGTCGCACTTGATTTTCTGGAAATATTTTCTCAACATATTCTCCAAAACCAATATAATCTCTACCTAATCTTGAAGAATCTTTTACAATTACCATATTTACTTTTTTGTCTTTAATATCTTGTATCATTCTTTTAAAGTCTGGTCTTTCAAAATTTGTACCACTATATCCATCATCAACATAAACATCATAAATATTTAGATTATTTTCTTTTGCATATTGTGTTAATATTTCTTTTTGATTTGTTATACTGTTACTTTCTCCCTGTAAATCATCATCTTTTGACAATCTACAATACAAAGCACAGTTATATTTTGTTTGTTCGCTTACTAACAAAATTTCCTCCTTTCCATTAGTAAGCTTCGACTGTAATTATAATGTTAGTTTATAGCTTTATTTCAAAAAAGTCAATAAAAAAACGACCTAATTATAGGCGAGTTACTTACTAATTATTTTATTTTAAAGACCTTTAGCTTACTTTGTTTTTAGTAATTTGCATATTATAATATATTTTAAAAGTATTTTCTAAAAGTTCTTTTATATCTACTATTTCATTTTCTTTAAATTTGTTCACAATAGTTACTTCATTTTTCTTTCTTATTTTTCCGTTCATGGCAATTCCTCCTGTTCTTACTAATAATGCACATACTTTTTGAATCTTTTTTCTAAAATCATTTTTGATTGCTCCTTTCAAAAATTAAGAGTTCTATAAGTTATAAAAATACTTACAGAACTCTTTCAAAGTCAAAAAAATAGCCCTTTCATAAGGTGCTAAATTATTTGCTTATTCAATTTAAACTGTTGCTCTTATGCAACTTGGATTTACAATATTACTTACTCTTCTTGGCACATCAAAACCTACATTTATTCCATTTTTTAATACTAAATCACTACTATGCTTATCATAATCAAACATTCCTCTATTCCAATTTGAAAATGCTTCATCAGATAGTTTCTTTTTAGTAGATAAGTATTCGTTATCTTTATTTATCTGTATCATCATTGCTTGGTACTCTTGTTTGTCAGCTTGTCGTTTTTTATTGATATAGTTCCTTTTACAAACTTTGTGTCTTTCTTTGCTCTGTGTGGCTCGGTATTCCTTTTCTTTAATATATCTCTCATCTTTTTGAATAATTTTTGTTACATATGATTTACCGACACCAATTTGTTTTGCTATATCTGTTGGTCTTAAATGTTCATCATAAAAAAGTCTTGTTATTTCAGTTATTTTATCTATCGTAATCACCTCCGTTTCGTTAAAAATTAGTTGTAGTGAATTTTTAGTCTACAACTTAAAACAATAATTATCTCAAAAAGTATTGTATTATTAAACTAATTATAGTATAATATAGTTAGAATGTCAATAACAATTATTAAAAAAATGAAAATTGTTTTAACAAAACTTGATAGAATTTTATAGAAACGGAGGAAAGTATCAAAATGAGTATTGATTTACCAGAAGTAAAACATTGTGACGATTTTTATATTTGGTTTAACAAAGATGAAAAGAAAGAATATTATTCTACACCTATGTATTTTTATAAAGCTGATTTTTCATTTGATTTTAATGATAAAGAAAAAAATAATCATAAAAATGGTCGTACTCAAGGTGGAGGTACAAGATACATTAAATGGAAAGAAAATGAAGGAACAGATATGGGATTAAAACAGCCAGGGAGTTTATATTTTCCTTATATAGAAAGATTGGGACTATTATTATTAAGATTTTTAAATGCAGATTTATCTACTTATGAAACAGCATACAAAGATTTCTTTTATGCCTATGGATTTGAAATATTAAAAGATATAGATGAAGATTATAAATTTGAACTAAAAGGAAAATATGAAGATGACAAAACATATCTAAAAGAAACGAAAAAAATATATGAGATCTTACAAGAACAACTTTTATACATACAGGAACAAATAACAGATGCAGTTAATTACATATATAATATAAACGAAAATGAAGAATTAAAGCCATTTACACATTCACAAAGATATGCAGTATATCTAATAAAAAGAAAAGGAAAACTATATTCTTATATAAAAAATGATGAAGTTATACAAGATAACTATTCTAATAAATATGAGGAACTAGGAAATTCAGCAGATATAGACTTGCTAAAGAAACTAAAAGAAGAAGGTATGCTTATATCTATGGTTAATACTCATAAAAGTAATGATATATCAAGTATTTGCTATGCAATATTAGAAGAATTATCAAAAACAGATAACTACCCAATTAAAAAATGTCAAAATTGTGGAATGTATTTTATACCAAACTCAAGATTAGATGAGATTTATTGTGATTACCCAAAAGAAAACGGAAAAACTTGTAGAGAACAAGGAGCAATACTTTCTTATAACAAGAGATTACAAGAAAAATCAGCTTATACAGAATATAGAAAAACATATCAACAAAAATTTGGTATAGTTAATAAAAATAAAGATGACAAGAACTTAAAGAAAGAATTTGAAACATGGAAAAAACAAGCAAAAGAAAAGATTACTAAACTAAAACACGGAGAACTTACTGAAGATGAGGTTTATGAGTGGTTACAAGAAAATAAGTAATAATGCAAAAATATTGTCAATAAAATGTAGTAAAATTTTAGTTTTAATGGTATAATAATAATGTATTGAAAGCGAGGAAGTTTATGAATAATATAGATTTAATGAATTATTGGATTGAAAGTGCTGATGAAGATTATAATGTAATGCTTGATTTAAAAGAGAAAAATAGAAATACATATTGTCTATTTTTTGGACAAATGGTTATAGAAAAATTATTAAAGGCACTATATGCAAAAAATAATAAAGGAGCTCCTTATGCTCCAAAAACTCATGATTTATTATATTTAGCAGAAAAATTGAATATAGAATTAACAGAAGAACAAGAAGTAACCTTAAATGAAATAACGACATTCAATTTAAGTACAAGATATGATGATTATAAAAGAGCATTTTATAATAAATGCACAGATCAATATACAGAGGAACAAATAAATAAAATTAAGGAGGTAAAAGCATGGTTAGAAATAATGTTAAAGTAGAAATAAACAAAGAAATAGCAGAAATAGTAGATAAATATATTGCCGTTGTAAAAGAAAACTATGATGTAGTAGCAATAATATTATTTGGATCTTATGCAAAAGGAACAGAACATAAAGATAGCGATATTGATATAGCAGTAATTACAGATGATATAAAAACAGATACATTTGATGAAGAAGTAAAATTAATGATATTAAGAAAAGGAATAGATTATAGAATAGAGCCACATATTATAACAGTTGCAGATTATGAAAATGATGAAACACCTTTTGTAGTAGAGGTAAAAAATACAGGAATAAAAGTAGCATAGTATATAAAAAACAAAAATAGACTGGAGGTGAGGAGTTGGAAAAATATTCGAGAAGAATGCATGGTGGAGAACTATGGGCTAAAATTGAAGTGTTAGAAAATGTTTCTACTCCTTTGTTTAAGAATAAAGTTTAAATAAAGGAGAAATAAAAATATGAATTATGAAGATAAAAAAATAGTAGGAATTATTGCTTCAAATGTTGAACCATCAATTGCATTAAATGTAATTGGACATTTAGCAATTTCAATTGGCAAATATTCAAATGAAGAGATAATGGGAAAACCAATAATTAAAGACAAGTCAGGAATTGAACATTTAGGTATTAGCCAGTTTCCATTTATAATAACAAAAGTTAAATCTGGGAAGTTAAAAAATGCAATAGATTTAGCAAAACAAAATCCTAATTTATTGGTAGCTGATTATCCAAGAGATATGCTAGATACTAGAACTGATGAAGAATTAGTCAATTCAATTAGCTCAAAAGAAAATGAAAAATTAGAATATTTAGGTGCTATTATTTATGGAAATACAAAAGATGTTGATGAAATAACTGGAAAATATCAATTATGGAGAATGGAATAATATAAAGCAGAAATGAAGGTAATTATAAATTCACCTTCATTTCTGCTTTTCCATAAGTATTGCGGTTTGTAATTTAGTGTGATTTATCTGTTTGGATAAATATGAATCAATCTCCAATGTGCACCACACCAATGAGGTTGAATGTAATCAAACAGAAAACCAAAATGCAACGCATCCTTAGTGTATTCAGGATAATATAGGCGACTGAATCTTCGACGCATTTTCTTTTTGCCTATCTTTCCAAAAAGTATGTTATCAAGTGGAGAAGCTTCTTCAAATTCTTCAATTTGTATTTGTGTTTCAGCAATATAATCTCCACAAATGAAAAAGTATTTTCCTTCTTTGGCAGGTATTCCATCTGTATCATCAAGATACCCAGTTCCTTTACCATTGCATACAGACGGAAAGTAACTGCACATTGTGATAGGAGTATCATTAATTTCAGTTGTTTGTATTAATACTAATTCATTTCCTTCATACGCTCTTTCAAGATGTCCCTTCACGCATAAAGTTATACTGTTGCTATCAATAGGTTCTTGTTTCATATAACCAGTAAAGATTTCAGGACCATAACTATCCAAATAGCCACTGAATGTTACTTCTTGCCCCTTTTTAAAAACGCCAGAGAAAGTATCCTCTTTAAAGACAATGCTTTGTGAAATTTTCAATAACCGCATTTTAATACCTCCTTATTATTGTTGCGGAGTTTATAGTTACCTTTTGCTATTAGCAAAATCATAAACATTATAGCATATTTTTAGTTAAAATGAAATATATTTACATAAAAAATAATAAAATGAAGATATTATAATTCTAAATCCCAATCTTTTTCTCTTGCTTCGTGTTCAAGTTGTTTTTGTGGATCAATATAAGAATGTGTTTCTTCTTCAAATTTTTTAACTAATTCTTTTGATTCGCCAATACCAAATTTATGACAAATCCAAACTATAAATTTATCAACAGTTTCATAAAATTTATCTATAATTTTGTGTAAATGAGCATTTTCCTTTTCTAAACTTTTGATTTTACTTTTATATTTCCATTCAATATCAAATTCCTTTTCTTTATATTCTGCTTTAATATTATTTACTTGATTATGAAGTTCTCTATTATCAGCAAGTATGGACTCTCTTTCTTTTTGGTATTTTTCAGCCTTATTAACTAAATTTACTTGTTTTGACAATTCATTATGCAATTTTAAATTTTCCTGATACAATTCCATAATTTTATCATCTTTTGGCTTAATAATTTCATTTTCTACTTTTTCTCTATTCAGTTTTATTAGTTTTATATCATTTATATTTGGTGTTGCTGGTAATTCTAGTTTTATATTATCTAATACCTTTTTAGTATTTTCAAAATTAGTCAATTTCTTTAAATCTTCTATTTTTTCATGTTTTGCTCCAGTTTCTTCTACTGGTAAACCTCTCTCTAAATCAAAACCTTTTGAGGTTATATATTTGTGAAAGGCATTTTGTAATTGTCTGTAACTATCTCTGCCTTTCCAAAAATCTCTACAACATATTTTCTCAATGTCTTTGCCTTCTTTATCTTTTGTATGAATTACTGGTATATATACTAGGTGCATATGTGGTGTAGTTTCATCTAAATGTACTGCTGCTGATACAATATACTTTTCTCCAAGATTATTATAATTACATACGAAATTATAACTTTCTTTGAAATATCTTTTAGTTTCTTCTAACCCAATCTTATTAAAAAAAGCATTATCAGAAGTAATCATCATTTCACACATGATATTGCTATTACTTCTAATAGTGCCTTTTAAATCATATTCCTTTTTCATTTTATCAAATTCTTTTATATATGTTAGTTCATTTTTCTTACACCAAAAATTAAGATGTGTTCTTGTTGGGTCAATATCTTTATTAGAATGACCTTTTGACCTTCTATCATTGTGGATGTATGACCCTTGTGCATCTACTCTTGTTAATTTATCATTTCGTATAATAGCATAGCTCATATCTTCTTTGAACCTCCTTCTTTGCTCAAGATATTCTTTGAATGTCTAACATACTAGACAAACAAGTTTGTCCCGTATGGCAGGGTTTGTCAACCCTACAACCCAAAAACTAAAAATTGCATAACTGCATTTTTAGTTTTTTCATAAAAAGTTTCACTTACATGAACTTTTTATGATTTCAATAAATTTGCTTTTCGCAATTTATTGAAAAAGAGCAAGAAAAAGATTTACAACTTTTTCTTACTCTTCTTGAAACCTTGCTCGGTTTCAAACTTCCACGCATACCAAATAAAAGCATAGATTTTTATAAAATCTACACTTTCATTTGGTTTTATTATAGTTATTCTATTTATAATTATAGTCGAAGTCTTACTAATGCCATAATTTTTAAATTCGTCATAAGAAAGTGTTAATCTGGCGAATAATGGGCACTCGAAATTGCCAACATTATTCGAGAGCAAAGTAAATTTGCTCTGGATTATAATGCTTCGCTAACGCTAGCATTAATATTTTTTATATACAAGGAGATATGATGATTGGAAATACAGCAAGAGAACTAGAACAATTCTTCTTATCATATGAGAGAATTTTAGAAAAGTTAAAGCTACAAAAAATTAAAACTAAGAATGAAAAAGAAATAACACATAAGAACTTAAGGAAGGCAATAGAGGTTATGGAAAAGCGACATTCTTTATGTAGATGGAAAACTCGAAAAATAAAAAGTAAACGACATTATATCTTAATTGAAGGGTACTATTGGTTAATATATGTATATTTTCAAGATACAAAAAGTCTATTAGATGCAGATATAGAATTTTTCTTAATTCGAATTAAACAATATGAAGATTTATTATCAATCGAGAGAAAGAATTTCTTTGAAGAGGATATGAGTATTAACAGATTGATGGATTTTTTTAAACGAAAAGACAAATCAATAAGAGAAGGTATTAGAAGAATGAATATTGATACAAAAGGAATATATCGATATACTAAAGAAAATCAAGTTATGATTTCTAAAGATGGAATTAGATGGTTATGTGAAAATTGTTTTAAGAAAAGGTATCTAGAAATATTAGAACAGTATAAGATGGAACTAACCGAAAAATATATTGCTGCTGGATATATTTATGATAACTTTTTAAACATTTTTTAAAAAGGGGCTGACAAATGTTACTATATACGTTATAAATGTTATTAGTGTATACACTTTATTTTAAAGAAAATGAGGTGATAATAATAGAAGAGCAATATATATCATATGATGATAGAAGAAATCTTGTAAATGAAGTTTTAGAATTGGCAAAACAGGATAAGTTGAACAACCAACAAAAAAAGCAACTTCATGATATTGTGATGGACATATCTGGAACAGATACGCAAAAACAAAGATTTTTATTGTTTTACAATTTAGAAGAGCAACAAGACAAGAAATACAGATGGTGTGATTTACAAAAACGTTACAATTGTACATATAATGCTATAAAGAGTTCCGTCAATCGTATTGCTTTCAAATTAATGAGAGCAGATGTAGATAAAATATTAATGCTAAAAAGAATGTTAGAATGATAAAATACTGCAAAAAATATTATAAGAAGTAGAGAGATTTTTCTACTTCTTATTTTTATAAAACTGAAAGGAAATGTAGAGATGAATAATAAAACAAACAATAGAACAAAATTAATAAAAGCAAGAGTAACAGAAGATGAGCAGATATTAGTTAAAACAAAAGCAAAATATTATGGTTATAAAAACTTATCAAAATATTTAATTGATGCTGCTATTTATGAGAAAGTAACGTATGTTGACTTAGATAATCACCAATTATTATATGATGCTTATGCACAAAATACGAAAGAACTCAAAAAAATCACCAAAGAAATAAGACATATAAGTAAATATGCTACAGATTTAGATAATACAACTATTCAAAATATAACCTCTCTAATGTTTACAATTTTAAGGAATCAAAAGGACATGCTAAAACTTATTGATGAAAAGCTAAATTTAAAAGTTTGGCAAGAAATAAATCGTAATAAACAAGGAATGGAGAAATAGATTATGCCTTATACAAAAAGAATACCTCATTATGGTTCTCCAAAAGAATTGTTACAATATATCTTAGATGAAAAACATGACGGTGAAAAAGTCTCTGTGGAATCTTCCATAAATTGTAATGTGGAAACTGCTTTATCAGAATTTTTAAGAGTTCAAGAAAGATATAATATGCAAGGAAATAGAGTAGCATATCATATTATACAAAGTTTTTCGCCAAAAGATGTTATAAGTCCAGAACAAGCAAATGAAATTGGCAAGAAACTTTGTGAAGAATTGTATACAGACTTTCAGTGTGTTATAAGTACACATACAGATAAAGGCCATATCCATAATCATATATGTATTAATGCAATAAACCTAGATGGAAGAAAATTAGATGACCGATTGAGCAATTCAAAAGAAGGTTTATATGGTTTAAGTGATATTAGTGACAGAATTGCAAGTGAATATGGGTGTTATATAATGCCCAAAAGAACTTTTAGCAAAATAAAGAACAAAGATTACTACTATCAATATAAAGAACAAACGTGGAAAGAAAAGATTAGAGAAGATATTGATTTGCTAATTCCAAAATGCAATAGTGTTGAAGAACTGTTAGAAGAATTATCTATACGAGGTTATTCTATAAAAAGAGGAAAGCATATTGCCGTAAAAATAATTGGAATGGAAAGATTTGCAAGATTATCTACTATTGATGAGAAATATAGTGAACGAAACTTATATAAGATTTATAAATCTCGAGAAAATGTAAAGCTGTTAGGAATAAAAGTTTCTAAAAATGAATTTAATAGTGATTTGTTTAAAATGGCAAATGAATCTAAAATAGCAATCCAAAAAAGTCAGCTATCTACAGAAGGAAAAATATATAGCGAATATCAAAAAACTAAGTATCAAGAAATTAAAAGATATTATGAGCTAAAACGACAATTGGAATACTTAGATAAATATAATATTAAATCTTTCAATGACATCGAAAATGAAATTGCTTCTAAAAGAATGGAAATCAAATCTAAAAATGTAGAGTTAAAAAAGAATAAAGAAGAATTTGACAGAGTTATTGAAAGAACAGAGAAAGCACAAGACTATATCAAATTGTATAAAGTTTATGAATATGCCATGTCCTATAAAAAGATAGATTCAGATTATGCTTTGCCCAAAGAAGTTGAAATATTTTTAAAACTGCAAAAAGACTTAGAAATTTATTCTATAGATGATGCGAAAGATTTAATAAGGAATTCCCGTTCAGAGAGAATTAGAATTAATAAATTAAGAACAGAAGTATTGGAACTAGAAAAAGAAGTAAATCATCTTGATACTATAAAAGAAGAAAAGCTATCCAATAGTAGATTATTTATCCATAATATCAAATTTGGAGGAAAACATATTGATTATAAACAATCTACAGATGATTGCTTCTGTATAAATTTACCATATACAAAAGAAAAAATATATATTCCTAAAAAATATACTGCATATAATACGAAACATCACTATTATACATTGTATTTGGTAGATGATAAGGAATATAAGTTATATAGTGAAAATAATGAAAAAATTAAAACCCTAACAGGTACAGAATTAGAAAAATATGTTATGAACAAAAAGAAAGAAATTGACAAGATGTATAGTCGATTTTAAATAGTCTTATTTGACCACAAATTAAATTTTGGGGTCTTTTTTTTATACAAAGGAGGAAGTTATAATGCTAAAATTATTTAGCTTATTTTCAGGAATTGGTGCTTTTGAAAAAGCACTAGAAAGATTAAAAATACCATATGAATTAGTTGGATTTTCTGAAATAGATAAGTTCGCAGTTAAAAGTTACTGTGCAATTCATGACATTTTAGAAGATAAAAATTATGGAGATATAACAAAAATAGATATAAGTACGTTACCAGATTTCGATATATTAACATGGGGCTTCCCATGCCAAGACATTAGTATTGCTCGGTAAGATGAAAGGAATAAAAGAAGGAGAAACACGAAGTGGTTTGTATTATGAAGGTTATAAAATACTAAAAGAAAAAAGACCTGAGTATAGTGTAATTGAAAATGTAAAGAACCTTGTAGGCAAAAGATTTAAGAGTCAATTTGACTTAATCTTAAAAGATTTATCAGATTTGGGATATACGAACTATTATCAAGTTTTAAATGCAAAAGATTATCGGAATTCCACAAAATAGAGAAAGAGTTTTCCTTGTTTCTATTCGTAATGATGTAGCACAAAGCGGATTCTGTTTTCCACAAAGTGTACCTTTAAAGTGGAAACTTAAAGACTTTTTAGAAGATATTGTGGATGAAAAGTATTATTTATCCGAAAGTGCAATCGGAAAACTAATAAAAAAAAATAGTGAGTGGATAAAAAAACAAGATGACTTATATATCATTAAGGAAAGTAAAAATATGACTACTAAGAAAAGTAATAATATAAAAAGAATTGCAGGTATTTATGATGGAGAAAATGAACGACATCAAGCTGGAAGTATTTATAGTTTAGATGGAATATCTCCAAGTTTTACAACTATGGCAGGAGGTGGAAGTAAACAACCCTTCATATTAATTAAAGAAGGTACTAAAAAAGGTTATAGTAAGGCAAATGTTGGCGATTCTATTAATATATCATATCCATCTAGCAACGCTAAAAGGGGGAGAGTGGGGAAAGGGGTATCCCAAACAATACTAACTTCTCCGAATATAGCAACTTTAGAAAAAGTAGACAAGCCTATATGTATTAATGCTAAGATGAGTATACAAGACCGAGTATATGATCCAGGGGGAATTTCAACTTCAATTGTTGCAAGCAACTTTAGGAATAATATTGTAGAAAAAAAGATGTTTAATCCATACAATAAAAAAAAAATTATAGACATTGCACCAACTCAAACGACAACCTGTGGAATAACGACATCGAGTTCAACAATACTTATCTCCGAAGATAGAAAATATTATATGAGAATACGAAAATTGACTCCACTAGAATGTTGGAGATTAATGCGGATTTGATGATGAGGATTTCTATAAGGCGAAGGCAGCCGGAGTATCAGATACACAGTTGTACCGACAAGCTGGAAACAGCATTGTTGTAAATGTATTAGAGTATATATTTGAAGAACTGTTTGATATAAGAGAGATAAAAAAGTGTGCGTAAATATAAATGTAGATAATATTATAAAAAAGTATTGCAATATAATGAGAACGTGATACAATATGCACAAAAATAATATTTATAGTAAAAGGGGAGATAGGTATGGCAAAATGTGATTATTGTGGTGAAGAGATGTTAGAGTCAAATGGTTGTAAGGTTACACAACTTACTTTAGGAGATGAAAAAACTTATGATAGAATAGCCGTTGGAGATGAATATGATTTCTATTACGGATATGAAGATGAAGACCTAAGATGTCATGATTGTAACGCTTTAATGGGAGAGTATCATCATGCTGGATGTGATTGTGAAATATGCCCTAAGTGTCATGAACAATTACTTTCGTGTGAATGCTAATTGTTTTCATGGATAACCTATTGAAGAATATTTCTCAAATCTTTTCTTCATAAAAAGATTAACGAGCAAAGACACTATCCAAGTTCAATTTAATTAAAAAATACTGGTATCTCTTATACCAGTATTTTTTAATAGATAGTCTTTAGATTTAGTCCTAATAATTGTAGTTCTGTCTCTATTTTGCTAACTTCATGAGTCGTAAATCCTAAATTTTTTAAATATGTTTTCGATTTACTACATAATTGTTTAATGAATAGTATTTCGTCCTCTTTTAATGATTCAATTAAATTACAAGGGATATTCAAATAATCAATATGTTCATTTAATATTTTTTCTCTCATTTTGTTTAACCTCTTTCTATGATATATTCTACATTATACTATAAATATTAAAAAAATACAATTAAGCACAAAATAAAGTATGAGTTTTTAATTCTGGGGATTTCCCAAGATATCAATATTTTTTAGACATTA
>CANAZY010000030.1 GCA_947365805.1 uncultured Clostridium sp.
ACGATACGAGCACAAATTTGAATAGGAGTAAAAACTTACGAAAAATATTTTGGAAAAAAACCAAGAGGAATTTGGCTTCCTGAGTGTGGTTATGTTCCAGAAGCAGATAAATACTTAAAAGAATTTGGCATTGAATATGTTATTACAGAATCACATGGCATTTTATATGCAGACCCTACCCCTGTTTATGGTACCTATGCTCCTATTGTTTCTCCAAATGGAGTTGTTGCCTTTGGTCGTGATATCGAATCTTCTAGACAGGTATGGAGTTCTATTAATGGTTACCCAGGAGATGTTAATTACCGCGAATTTTACCGTGATATTGGTTATGATGCAGACTATGATTATATTAAACCCTATCTTACTTTCGATGGTGTTAGAGTTCCTACAGGTATCAAATACTATCGTATTACAGGAGATACTAGTGAAAAAGACTATTATAACCCTACCTGGGCTATGGATAGTATTTACAAACAAGCCGGCCATTTCTTTGATTGTAGACAAGAGCAAATTACCAATCTTTCCAAAGCAATGGATAAGCCACCTATTATCTTATGTCCTTATGATGCTGAGCTTTATGGGCATTGGTGGTATGAAGGTCCCGATTGGTTATATGTTTTATTTAAAAAAATATATTATGATAAATGTGATTTTAAACTAATTACTCCAAGTGAATATATTGACCGCTATCCAAGTATTCAAGTTTCTACTCCTTGTCGTTCTAGTTGGGGAGCAAATGGATATAGTGGCGTTTGGTTAAACCCTACTAATGATTATGTACATAGACACTTACATGTAGCAGGTGATAGAATGGTAGAACTTGCCAAAACCTATCCAAATGAAAAAAGTCGCATCAAAAAACTTGCTTTAAACCAATGTGCAAGAGAACTACTTCTTGCTCAAAGTAGTGATTGGTTATTTATTATCACAAATGGAACCATGGTTGATTACGCCAAAAAACGTATTAAAGATCATATTGGACGTTTTACGAAATTATATGAACAAATTAAATCTGACACCATCGATGAAGAATTTGTAAAATCAATTTATAAAAAAGACCCAATCTTTCCAGAAATCGATTATATGATTTATTATTAACATGATTTTAGGGACGGGGTAAAAAATCACCTTCTTAGAAAAAAAGATGATTTTTTACCCCGTCCCTAAAATCATCTTTTTTCTTTTTCAAACAAGTTTCCAATAAGACACAGATTGCATAAAATAATGTATATCAATAAAAAATTGGTAGATACTATATTTATATGTATAAATTGAAAGGAGAGATTTACCCTAACATGAAATCCATCTGTATTAAAAGTAATAATAAATACATTATTGATTATCTATTAAGAGAATTTTCAAAGATTGATTTGGAAACGGTTTATTTGTCCAATCATACTTTTAAAATTTATGAAAATGTCATTATTCATTATACAGGTGATGCAGCCGATACCTTTCATTCTTACTTATGCGATATCCTAACAAAATGCATTATCTTTTTTTATGAAAGAAAATTAGTTAAAAATTTAATTGAATACAACTATTTTTATTTTAATGATATCGAAAAACAAAAAATTTTAGATAATTGTATGGATTTATTTAACGAAATGGATACTTATGAAGAAAAATATCATGCTATTTATGCTTCTTTGGATTCTTACCTATTAGAACACCATTCTCTTTTGCTAACTGGTTTTGTTAATTTTAGATTAAAACAATATCGTGATATTTTAGACTATAATACGGATTTATCCGTTAGTAATTTTTTAATTGAACGTGAATATCATGAGTTTATTGATATTTTACATCTGTATGTGAATTCAAAAGAAAGCGAGATAGATACAGTCCATTTAGTCTATACCAATAAAGATTCTATTTTGCTAGATGGTAACAAGGATTTAATTCCTATTGATACCAGTCTATTAAATGCAAAATATTTATCTGATATTTCTTTTTCATCAAATGATTACTGCCTAAATACGTTATTAAATATTTTGCCCCAAAAACTTCATATTCATTTAGTAAATGGATACGAAGATGAATTTATTACAACTTTAAAACTAATTTTTGATAAGCGTGTTTCCATCTGTACAGATTGTGATATTTGCCATGTTTACCGTTTGACGAATAATGCAAGTTTCTAAGGAATAATCTCAAAAATTCTTTACTCCATGTTGATTATGATATATAATAATTAACATGGAGGTTTTTTATGGAAAAGAACAAAAAATTAGTTACCATTCTTGTTCCTGCATACAATGAACAAGATGTATTAAATATGTTATATGATAGACTAAAACCAATTATGGATGACCTTGCAAAGTATGATTTTGAAGTTTTATTGGTAAATGACGGAAGTAAAGATGATACTTTAAAAATTATGAAAGATTTACGTTTAAAGGATTCTCGTATTTGTTATTTAAATCTTTCTAGAAATTATGGAAAAGAAACTGCTATGATTGCAGGTTTAGATTATGCAAAAGGAGATTGTGTTATTATTATTGATGCTGACCTTCAAGACCCACCAGAATTAATTCCAGACATGCTTACCTATTGGGAAGAAGGTTATGATGACGTTTATGCAAAAAGAAGGTCTAGAAAAGGAGAAAGTTTTTTAAAGAAATTTACTTCTAAAATGTATTATAAGACATTACAAAGTATTACCAATATTGAAATTCAAAAAGATACTGGCGATTTTCGATTATTAGATAGACGTTGTGTAGAAGCTTTAAAAGCAATTCGTGAATCACAACGATATACCAAAGGTTTATTTAGTTGGATTGGATATAATAAAAAAGAAATTTTATTTGACCGTGACCCTCGTGCTGCAGGTCAAACGAAATGGAATTATGGAAAATTAATTAATTTATCAATTGATGGACTAACCTCCTTTACTACTGCTCCACTTCGTTGGGCTGCTGTTATTGGTATTTTAGTTTCTCTTGCTGGTTTTATTTATATGCTTGCAATTATTATAAAAACATTAATTTATGGAATTGATGTTCCTGGATATTCTTCAACCATGGTTGTTATTCTATTTTTAGGTGGAATTCAATTAATTTTCTTAGGTGTGATTGGTGAATATTTAGGTAGAACCTTCAATGAAACAAAGACTCGCCCACTTTATTTTATTGAGCGTTATAATGAAGAAAGAGAAACAAATGAAATGTTAAACAAAAGATAGAGCCCCCAGTCGTTCTTCAAACGACAGCCACCAAAAACGAAAGGGGCTTTTTCTCTAGTATTTATGAAAAGGAGAATACAATACTATGTCGAATTTTGTATTAAAAATAATTGCTATGGTTACCATGTTCCTAGACCATTTAGGATATGCTTTATATGGACATTTTTCTGACTTTAATTATATTGGTCGTATGGCATTTCCCTTTTTTGCTTTTGGGATTAGCGAAGGATATGCACATACCAAAAACAAATGGAATTACTGTCTTCGTTTGTTAATGTTTGGAATTGTTTCACAAGTTCCTTTTATGTGGTTTTGTTCGATGTTTCAAACAGAAGTAAGCTTAAATATCTTTTTTACATTGCTTCTTGGATTAATTGCTATTATTGGATATGAGCAATGCAAAAGTAAATCTGTTGGCTTATTACTAGTTGCATGTCTTGCATGTACTGCAGACTTTTTTAAAACCGATTATGGCTATTGGGGCGTTTTAGTCATTTTTGTTTTTCATGTATTTAAAGAAAAGAAATGGTTAATGTATTTATCTTATATCGCTTTATGTCTTGTAAGATTTTTACCACTTGCAATAATGACAGGTCTTTTTGTAGAATATGGATTACTATTTGTTTGGACTTTAATCCCTCTTGTGTTTATTCATTTTTATAATGGACAAAAAGGACCAAATACAAAATATTTTTTATACGCCTTTTATCCAGTGCATTTAATTTTATTATATGTATTTCATATTGTTTTTATATAAATAGGTCGGCGAAAACGCCGACCTATTTATTTTATTCATTAATATTTTCAGGTTGTGTTGCTATGTTAATTCCTCTTGCCACAATTGAACTCATATTTTCTATTAGGTCATCAATTTCTTTTGGTGTTACGATGAAGTTGTAATCTTCTGGTACGAGTACTTGTTTTATCATTTCATATTTATCTTCTTCCTGTAAATTATTTAAAAACTCATTTGAATTTGCTTCTTCTTGTAATTTTTGTATTAATAGGTCTAGGCTATCTGCTGCAATGGTTGCTGCATCTACCACTGTCGGGATGCCAAGTGCAATCACTGGTATTCCTAATGTCGATTTGCTTAAATCTTTTCTTGTATTTCCAACTCCTGCTCCTGGTGTAATTCCTGTATCAGCAAGCTGAATGGTACTACTAATTCTTTCAATACTTCTAGATGCTAGTGCATCAATGACAATTAATAATTTTGGATGCACATTATCTACTATTCCTTTTAAAATTTCTAATGTTTCAATTCCTGTTGTTCCTAGCACGCCTGGAGAAATTGCACTAACTGGTCTTGTATCTTGGGATAATAGCTGTGGCATATAAGCTAATATGTGTCTTGTTACATCAATATCATTAATAACCTTTGGCCCTAAGGCATCTGGTGTTACATATTGGTTTCCTAAACCTACTACTAAAATTTCATCTTTGGGAGTTGCATGCTTGGCAAGTAATTCTCTTAGTTCTTTTGCTAATACTTCAGCTGATTCTTGTATATCTTCTTCTGTTGCTACTTTTAATTTTTGAATATCAATTGTAATATAACTACCAATTGGTTTTCCAATTGCTTGTGCTCCATTTTCATCTAATACTTTTACTCTAGCTGTCCTAATTCTTGGTCCATTTTCTTCTTCCTCTGTCTCGATTCCATCAATTTCCTGGTCCAAACGATTTGCCTTCTTATACAAATCTCTTCTTTCTAATGCCAAATCTGTTCTAAAATTTATCTGATTAAACATAAAAATCTCTCCTTTTTTCTTTTTATTGTTTGAAAAAGAAGAGATTTTATACATATAAATACTAAGTAATGGCAATAACATTCTCTAAAAAAGTCCACATTTATGGTGGACTTTTTCTAGACTAAGAACAATAACCACAAAGAATGGTTTCTAATCCTATGTTTAAATCAATTTTTCCAGATTTATAGTTTGCATCTAAATCGATAAATGCATTTAGAATTTCTTTTAGTTCTGTTTCTTCAAAATAACTTGCTTGTGTTTTGTATTTTCCTACTAAAAATGTTTGATTTGGTTTTAATGCTAAACTTTCTGTTATATTGCGATTTTGTTTTATGGCAAGTTTTGTAAAGTATAATTTTTTAAAATGATTATATAATGTAATTAAAATTTTCTGAACTGGTTCTTTTGCATATAGTAAATTTTGTAAGACAATGTTTGCTTGTTTAATGTCTTTTTTTCCTAGGCTATCGGTTAAATCAAAAATAACGCTTTCGATTTGTTTAATCGTAAGTAAATCGATACTTTCTTTGGTGATAGTTCCTTCTTGCCCCACATATTCAATTTGTTTTCGAATTTCATTAATTAAATCTTGCATGTTACAGCCTACACATTCAATAAAGTATTTTAATGTATTATCTTCTATATTTACTTTATATGCTTTGCAAATTGCTTTTAACCTTGCTACAATGTTTGGCAATTTTTGATATTCAAAATTACAAATAGCAGCACCTATTTCTTCCAAACAAGAAAGCATTTTTCCTTTATCTACCGATTCTTCTACAAATACTAAAAGATTGTCCTGTTTTATTATGTCTCGTTCTTCTTTTAAGTAATCACAAATTTTGTCTCGTAAATCTTGGAAATTAGCCCCTTTTTTCTTAAGTTCTCGTTTAAAAAGTCCTGTATTTTTTACAATTACTAATTTTTTAGGATAGCCAAAACTAGGCGTTTGTAAATTAGAAATCAATTGTTCTAAATTGGTATCATCAATTTCAACATAATTAATTCCTTTCACAATTTCACCAAATAAATTTCTTATCTTTTTTAAGGATGTATCCATTAAATAAGTTTCTTCTCCGTAAAAAAGATATATCTCATTTAATTTTCCTTCTTTTAATTCCTTTTCTAGCATTTCAACTGTCATAGCTGCTCCTTTTGTATATGTTTTTTAGCGGGTCGACGTGGGCGTCGACCCCTACGGTTCTAATAATATTCTAAATACTTCCGCAACACTCCAAGCTTGTGCCAAAGCTCCCTTTGGTAAATATGGTGCTTTTGAATCATGTAATTCAGAAATACTTCCTACCATTCCCTCTTCATAAAAGGCTTTGTCAAATGTTTTACCAAGTTTTTCTTTAAAAGCATCATATTCTTGTTGCCATATTTTTTTCTTTTGTTTATCTTTACATGCTTTTATCATTGCCTTTTTGCTGTTAGCATAAAGTCCTAATAGCCATGGCCATGTAATTCCTTGGTGATAACTCATATCTCGTTTAAAAGGTTCTCCCTCATAAACTTCAACATAATTTTCTTCTCCTTTTGCTAATGTTTTTAATCCATATGGTGTTAATAATTTTTTAGTAACTGTTTCCATCATTTCTTCTGCCATTTTAGAAGAAGGTTCTAATACTGGATAAGAAAGTGCTAAACTAAATAGTTGATTTGGTCTTACTTTCGTATCCCCTAATACATCATATAAACACTTACGTCTTGGTTGGTAAAACTTTTCTTCAAATGCTATTTTACATCTTTTAGCAAGCTCATTATAGTCTTTTGCTTGTTGTACTCCTTCAAACTGTTTGGTTAACTCTTCCATAATTTTTAATGCATTATACCATAAGCTGTTCATTTCAACTGCTTTTCCATTTCTAGGAGTTACTGCAAAATCACCATATTTTGCATCCATCCATGTATTTTGTGTATTAGGCGTTCCGCAAACTAATAAATAATCATCATCTAAATAAATATTATTGTCATCCACATCAATCCCTGTTTGATATGCTTTTATTACTTCTTTTAAGTATGGATATACTTTTTCTTTAACAAAAGTCTCATCACCAGTATAGTTAATATATTTTTTCACTTGTTCAAATAATAAAAGTGATGCATCTGCACTATTATATAACGGTCTATTATCAAATCCGGAATATCCATTGGGAACTAGTCCGAATTTAATGTTCTTCATAAACGTTAATAATACTTCTTTTGCAATTTCAAAACGTTTCGTAACTAATAGTAAACCTTCAAATGAAATAAGTGCATCTCTTCCCCAATCTAAAAACCATGGATATCCTGCAATTAGTGTATGCAAACGAAACGATGGTCGGTATACAATAAAATTATCAGTAGCTATGATATAGTCTCGTACCTTTTCTTTCTCTTCTTTGGTCATGGTTTTATCATTAATCAGTTCAGATTTTACTAATTGTTCATTAATTCGAACAATCTCTTTACTAATGACATCTCTTGCATTAATCTGCTCAATATTTTCTTCTAATGAACAAATTATGGATATTTCCTTTTCTTCCATTGGCTCTAGTTCAATTTCATATCTACCGTACAACCACATGGTTTTCTTCTGGATAAAAGCCTCTTTTTTCTTCCTCTAAATAAAACATATTCTTAAAGGTATCATTTACGTGTTCAAAATACTCACCTTCACTTGCGCACAAATAAATAGGAACATCTCGATTTTCATCAATTACTATTTTTACCTTTCTTCCTTTTACATCTTGTTTTAATAAATAGGTATGATTTGTATTCATTTGATGGAAATCTCGATAATTCATAATAGGTGCAAGTGTTAACTTTGCTTTTTTACTACCATTTTTTATTTTGTAAAGAAGCGTGACTATATTTTTTCCATATTCCATACAAATCATCTTTTTAATCTTCGTATCTTCCACTTGATAAGTAAAAATAGGAATATAATCTTTTTCAAAACTTTCTTGGAAGTCATATCCTTCTGAAATATAATCTTTACACATATTGGTATAAAGATTATATTTTTTCCCTTCTAGTTCAATACTTTCATCAATTTTAGATAAAATAAGAAATCTTCTAGCAGGAGGTGTTAATGGTGCAATTAATAATCCATGATATTTTCTGGTATTACATCCTATTATTGTTGAAGATGCAAAACCACCCATTCCATTTGTAATAATCCATTCTTTTTGTAATCCTTGTTCTAAATTCATTTGTTCTTTTCCAAATTTCATTTGTATTCCTCCGATAGTTCTTCTTATCTTTCTTCTAGTTTCTTTTGTCTTTCTAATTGTTCTCCTAATTCTTCTGCCATTTTTATACTTTCCTCATATCCCTTGTTTGCTTTTATCTGATTTATCTTTTGTTGTTTTTTCAGTTCATCATTAAATTGGTCTTTTAGTCTACTAATTTTCCTTGGCTGTCCGAAGTTCATTGGTTTTTTTACCATATGAGTATTTGTAGCCGTTCTATCTGTCTTATCTTTTTGGTATTTTTGTTCTAATTTTAATATAAATTCTGATTTTTGGGGTGTTTCTTGTTGTTTCCTATCTGGTAAACAATCATTGGATTGTTGTTGTCTATCTTGTTTTTGTTCTTTTACTTCTGCAACTCTTCTTAATCTTTCAATTCTTTTCATTTCCATATGGGTTCTCCCCTTTTTCTCTTAATTGATTTTCAATTCTTTTTTGGTCACTTGTTTGAATTGACTCAATTCTCTCATTATATTTTGCCGCAAATTTGCTAACTTTTTTTACATTTTTTCCGCTTTTTGGTTTTACTTGTTTTTGTTTCGTTTTTTGAATTGGTCTTTTTGTTTTCCTCATTTTTTTCTCTTCTCTTAATCTTGAATTTAACATCATATATTGAGGATCGTTTTGCATGTCACGATATTTTAAATCATCACATATAATTTGTATAATTGCTTCTGCAACTGCTTTAGGACTATGTCGTATATTATCGTCAATTATGGTAGATAGGTTTCTTTGTAACAATTTCACTCCTTTTTCTTTTGCTACTAATATATCTTGTTCTACTAAATCTTGCCCTTCTTTATTATATTTCCTTACATACTCTGGAACGATTTCACCTGTATCATAAATACAATAGTCCATAATACCATTACCCGCATGTTCAATAATTGCTGAAATATGGTCTGATATCGCAAAATTATCTGTTTGCCCTGGCTCTGTCATAATATTATTAACATATATTTTAATCGCTTTACTTTCTCGAATTGTTTTTGAAACATTTTTTACTAATAAATTTGGTATAACATTGGTATATAGACTTCCTGGTCCAATAACAATCGCATCTGCATTTTTAATGGCATCTATTACACCTGGTGCAGGTACGCAATTAGACGGATTAATATAAATTCGGTTGATCTTAGTTACTTTATCAAATACTACTTCTGGTATTCTTTCTTTTTCTTCTACTACCATTCCATTTTCAAGTTCAGCACATATTTTTACTTCATCTAATGTAACTGGTAATACTCGTCCTGTCATATTTAGTACGTCCTTACTTCCGTCAATCGATTGTGTAAAATCGCCATACATTTCTTTCATGGCATATAAATATATGTCTCCAAAGGACAAATTTTTAAGAGTATCTTTTTGAAATTTAAAATTTAAAATTTGTTCCATAACTGGTTCATTATAAGATAAAGCAACTAGTGATTCTTTTACATCTTCTAATGGTAATAAATCTAATTGTCTTCTAGAGTCAGTTGGTAATTTTCCATAATCGGAAATCGTAACAATTGCTGTTAAATTACTGGTGTAGTTTTTTAGTCCTTTTAATACGGTATTTAATCCACTACCTCCTCCAATCACAACAATGTTAGGTCCTTTATCATATACCTTTTTATTAAAGATAAGTGAATTCATATTAACATTTTTATTACCTTTTTCTAGACGTAAGTCACTTGCTTCTACTAGTAACTCTAATGTTCTTTTTTGTGCAAAGACAACACCTAGTATTGTAAGCGTAAATCCTAGTACAAATAAAGCTACTACTACCCCCAATTCACCAAAAGTCATTTCCTTTGCTACTAATATTCTTGCAACTCCATAGCATACCAATACCATACCTAATAAAATAATAGCAATCCATCTTTTCATTTTTGTACTATTTTTAAACCATGAAAAAAATCCTTTCATTTTAATCTTCCCTTCTTCTTTATTCTTCACCAATTACTTCTATTTCTAGTTCTATCTTTTTCCCAAATTTCTCATATACTTTTTGTTTTGTATATGTCACTAATTCTAATACATCCTTCGCCGTTGCCTCTTTTTCATTTATGATAAATCCTGCATGTAAATCTGAAATTTTTGCACCACCTATTTGGTATCCTTTTAAGCCACATTCATCAATTAACTTTGCTGTAATAAAACCATCTCCTCTTTTAAAGGTACTTCCTGCACTTGGATATGATGGTTGTTTTTCTTTTCGATAGGTAGTATATTCTTTCATATTAGCTTTTATTTCATCTTGATTTCCGTATTTTAATTTTAGTTTTGTTTCTAAAATGACACCTATATGTTGTTTTGAAAAAATACTTTCTCGATAACCAAACTTTTGCTCTTGATTCGTTAATGTTTTTATATTGCCATCAAAATCCATATAAGTAGTAGAAACTACAACATCTTGCATTTGTCCGCCATGAGCCCCTGCATTCATTCTAACGGCTCCCCCAATTGACCCTGGGATTCCAAAAGCAAATTCAAGACCTGTTAGTGATTTATCCATACACATGATAGAAAGAGCACCTAATTTATATCCTACGCCCACTGTTATTATCATTCCATCTTCTATTTCTTCAAAACTTATTTTTGCTAGGTCAATTTCTAAAATAATACCACGAATTCCTTTGTCGCGTACTAATACATTACTCCCATTTCCAATAACAGTAAGTGGGATTTGATGGTTTTTAGCAAATAATAAGACACTTTTAACATCTTCTACTTCCTTTGCTATTATATAAACATCTGCTGTTCCACCAATTCGAAATGTTGTCCTTCTTTTCATTGGTTCATCTTGTATTATCTTTGCTGTTTTTAATTCTTTTGTAAGATTTTGTACAATTTCGTTTTTATCCATAGACACTCCTTTTTATTGATAAAAGCTGTTTGCTCTTACATATAGAGCAGTATTACTGGTTGTTTTCTGAGTCATATTAATAACTTCTCCTGAAATATAATTTACAATATATTCATCATCTGTATTTTCAATTCCTATTTGTAATAAAGATGCTTTATCTAATCGATAGTAATCTTTATTTGTATATTTTTGTGGAATATTAACTAATGTAATATTCAAATTTTTTGCAATTTGATTCATTTCTTCTAGCTCAACTTTATTTCCTACCAAATATGTAATATCTTTTGTTGTTTGGTATTTTGTATATTGTTCCAATACAGCATGCTGTACCATTGATAACTCTGATGCTAATTGATTGTCTTTTGAGGATTTTATTGCATTGGTTCCCATTGTTATTCCAATTCCAGATATTATCACTAAAATAATAACAGTTATCACTAAACTTATTATTGTAATTCCCTTCTGTTTTATCAGATAACTCATATGATTTCTCCTTTGTTAAAATTATATTTAAATCTTATCATTTTTTTGCATAATTTACAACTAATTTTAAAAGGTTTTTAAATGATTTTAGGGACAGGGGTAAAAATCATGTTTTCTCTATTAAAGATGATGTTTACCCCTGTCCCTAAAGTCATTTTTTTATATTATTTCAAATTGTTTTTTGGTTATGTTCAATATTTCTAACCCTTTTTTTATGTATTCATTTTTCATGGCATATTTCCATATGGTTCCGATTTAAATAATTTTCTATCATAATAAGAGAGATTCCTTTATCAATTCCTATATATTCTTTTGTTACCCATAATTTATCATTTTCAAGATGATATCCATCTAAAAATCCATATTTAGACCACAATTTTGGATAGGAATTATATAAATGTTCCATTAACTCTATCGATTCTTTTGGAGTAAATACAATTGAACCTATGGCACCACATGGAGCAACTGTCCCATCGTTTTCTTCCTCTATTTCCATAAGACATGGTTTTGCACCATAGGATTTATATCCATTTGGTCCTACACAGGCGGTTAACCCCCAAGAATTTTCTCCATACGTTTTATGTTTTTCTTCATTATCAATACAGTATTGTCTTGCTGCTTTCGTCGCTTTTACAGAATTTTCAAACCAATCAATTCCATTTTTATCTTGTAAATTCCTAAAATTAATCCATGCATGTGAAAATTGATAAGTAAATAAAGTTCCACAATAAGTAAATATAATATCTTTTATCCCCTTATAATCTTGTTTTATTTTTTTAAAATCATCATATATGGATGGTTCTACTGGATGTTCTTTTGATGCGACACCCAATACATATAACATAAGTTGTTCTCCATACATGTCCCAACTACCCCAAAAACCTTTTTCTTTTGTATAGCCCATATAAAATTGGTTTGTTTCTTCATTTCGATACCATTGCCAATCAATTCGATGATATAATATTTCTGCTTTTTGTTTTATCTCTCCTCCAAAGTATTCCCCTGCTGTTAAAGCTCCACAAATAAAAATGGCTGTATCAATAATAGATAATTCACAATTCCATTCTCTTTTTGCAGTTCTTATATTAACAAAATGATAATAAAATCCATGGATATTTTCCATATCATATAAAAACGTATCTAATGTTCTATTTGCCCTTTCAAATGCTACTTCATAAGATAACCACTTATGTTCTACTCCAATAATAAGAGCTGCAAACCCATATCCAACCGATGCGATACTTGCAATTTCTTTATGATAGGGATATTTATCTCGAATTAATCCATATCCTTTGGTTTGTTTATCTAGATTAATTTCCTTATTAAAAAACTGAAAACTCCCTTTCAATTCTTTTTCTAACAGTTTTTTTCCTTTACATTTGCATATTCTCAAAATAGATCACCTCTTATTTTGATTATACTGGGTATTAAATCATACTTCAATGGAACTTTTTTCTATCTCATCCTATTTTTGTAATAACGAAACGCTTCTGGAATTGCATATTTTTCAAATATTTCTCTCTTTTCTACCCAAATAAATTCTTCATTTTTTTCTTTTACATTAATTTTCCATCCTGTCATTTCCCATTCAATATGAGAAAAAATATGTTTCGCTTGTCCTATTTCTTCTATTTGTTCTATTTTTAAATTCCAGTTTTCTAATATTTGTTCAAGTTTTGTATTATTTTCTTCTAATACATTAGGAAATTCGTACATTCCTGCTAACAAGCCTTTTTCTTCTCTTTTTCGAAGAGCAATTTGGTCTTGGTATTGTAAAATAAATACCAATCTTTTTTCGTTTTTCCTTTTCGTTTTTTTGATTCTTACTGGAATTTCGTTTGTTAATCCTTTTTCAAATGCTAAACACCATTTGCAAATTGGGCAGCTATCACATAATGGTTCTCCATTTGGTATACATATTCTCTCTCCTAATTCCATTAATCCTTCATTAAAATCTCCTGCCTCTTCTGGTATAATTTCTTGTAAGGTTCTACTCACTTCTTTTTTCGTTTCTGGTAATAAAATATCTTTTTTGCTTCCTACAATTCTTGAAATAACTCTTAATACATTTCCATCTACTGCAGTTACTTTTTGATTAAATGCAATCGAAGCAATTGCTCCTGCTGTATATTCACCAATCCCTGGTAATTTCATCAAATCTTGATATATTTTTGGTATTTGTCCATCAAATTCTTCACAAATTTTTATTGCTGCCTTTTTTAAGTTTTTAGCTCTTGAATAATATCCCAGTCCTTCCCAAAGTTTTAATAGTTTTTCCTCTTCTATGCTAGCAAGGGTTCGAATATTAGGGATTTCTTTTATAAATTTTTCATAATATACTTTTACAGCCTCTATTCTTGTTTGCTGAAGCATAATTTCTGATATCCAAATATGGTATGGATTTTTTCCCTCTCGCCATGGTAACATTCTCTTATTGTCTTTATACCACTTTACTAACGGTTCTCTTATTTTTTCTAATCTTTCTTTTTCTTCCATGAATAACCTCATTTTTTCTTTATTTACAAAAAAAGTCGCTTTTAAAACGACTTTTCTAATTTTGGCGGAGTGAGTGGGATTCGAACCCACGGGCCGGTTTCCCGACTACTACAGTTCCAGTGTAGCTCGTTATGACCACTTCGATACCACTCCAATAAATTTGCTTATTAATTATATCAAAAAAAGTAAAAAAGTCAATGGAAAAAATGGGCAAATGTATTAATAAGAAACAAAAATTTTGCAAAAACTATTTACAAAAAAGAATAGAAATGCTATTATATGGATATATTAATAAAACATTCCTCTTTAGCTCAGTTGGTAGAGCGCTCGGCTGTTAACCGATAGGTCGTTGGTTCGAGTCCAACAAGAGGAGCCAAAAAGCTAATCAGTTACCTGATTAGCTTTTTTCTTTATTTCCTTATTCTGGAATATATCGTAATTTCATTTCCATCCTTATCTTTTGTTTTCTTAGCTTCCCATTCTGGTTTCCGCCAATAAAAAGCCTTTACAATACCTAATAGTAAAAGAAGAATCACAAGTAGGTATGCCCAAAATGGATCTAAATCTTTAAAGAGATATAAAATTAAATTAACCATCTCTTTTAGCATAGATTGCCTCCAACTTATAAAGTTATTTCTATTATACTGCGTTTTTTAGATTATGTCAATTAATCCTATGTAAAATAAACTCTCCGTCCTTTAGTCGTGTAATTTCACAACTATTTTCTTTTTCATAAACATCAATTTTTCTTTTTTGCTCTTCTAAAATCTTATTATAATGAGGATATATCTTTTCTTCTATTAATTTTAAACCTTCAAATGTTTTTGGTAATATATCATATTTAGGTTTTGTACCTTTTTTAATATCCCATATCCATTTTACATCATCACAAAGCACCATAGAACCTGCACTTTCACCAATATAAATCCCTTTTTCTAAGAACTTTGTCAAATACATCTTAAAATTGCAATTCCAAAAATCATCTAATAATATTCTTGGATCTCCTCCCATAACATAAATCACTTCATAGTTAAATATTTCACATGCGTTTTTCTTTTCCTTATCTAGCATAAGTAAATCCACTACTTCTGCTCCCACTTTTTCAAAGTTATTTTTTACATCATCTATGTTTTGAATATTTGATCCACCTTTTGTTGCATTCAATATAATTACGACTCTTTTATCCTTTGCCACCTCTTCAAATATCTCATCAATTTCTTTACTTCTGTTTGAAGTATTATGAAATCCATTTGAAGTTAGTATAATATTAGTATTCTTTTCTTTCATCTAGTTTTAACCTTTCTTTCACATATACATTCGCACAATTACGAATTTCTTCCATTTTTATTTTTGTGTCTTCGTTTTTATATTCTAGTCTATCAATTAATCTGTTAATATAATTATTTTCTACAATATATTGAAGTGATTCATCAAAATTAATATCAAATATAAAAGCAAGATAAGAAATCCATATATCAACTTGTGTTTTTCTTTCTTTAACATCAATTTGCTTGCATTCCATGAAAGTTTTATATACAATGGGTGATATTGTTTCATACTCAATTGTTTCTGGATTATAATGAAACATGTTTTGAAATTTCTCTGTATCTTTTACTCTAAAATTATCTAGTTTATCTGCATCTCGAATTATTTTAGCTTGTAATAATTCTTCTTTTGTTAAGCCTTCTTGTATTTGATATTTATTGTGATTTTCAATCGCTTTATAAATAATATCATCATATTTGTCATCTTCTATAAATTTTCTAATCCATCCATCTTTAAATAAAACCTGTAATCCATATTCTGCATGGTCAAGACCTTTAAAATCCTCAAATTCTTTTAATGATTTTCGTTGTTCAAATCTCCCAATATCATGTAATAATGCAATTAGTTTTGCAAGTTCAATTTGCCCTTCATTTAAATTAAGTTTTTTTCCTATATACTCACTTTTCTCCATAACCCCATAAGTATGAACAATTTTAAGTTTGATATCTCCACTTTTTTCATCATAACTTTTTAGGTATTCTTTAAAAACTTTTTGTGCATGTACTAAATCAATCATTTTTTCCACCTTCACTCATAACTTTACAATTCCTTCTTACCCTATTTTCCCCTGAAATTGCTATATATATATTAAACATATCTTGAATCACTCCGTTTTCGTTAATAATTTTGTTTTTTTCAGATGGTAATAAATAAATTGAATAAATCGTTTTATACAAATCTAAATCAAATCCCATTTTGCAAAATCCTAATCTCTCATAAAACTTTACTCTTTTCTTTCTTATTTCATTTTCCTCTTGATTTTTGTCTAATCCACACTTTTCTACTTCAACAATGATTCCTTCATTTTTTCTTTGTTCTTTTAATAAAGTAATCGCTTTACTTCCATATCCTTTATCTTGATACTGCGGTAAAATTGCAAAATAATCTAAAATAGTATACGTAGTATTCTCTATTGTATTAATTATTAAGAACCCAATAAAAGTATCATCTTCTATAATCTCAATTATCTCTGTCATGTTAGCCTTAAATGACTTCTTTATTAATCGGTATGGCTTTTGCTCCGATTCTGGAAATATTTTTTTATATTCTGGATAAATCACCTTTTTAAATTCTTCTATTCCTATACTTTTTAAAAACATATTTATTTTCTCCAATCTAGTTTTGTTCTCATTGGATAACTTTCGTTAAATTATCTAGCCATTCAAATCCTTCAGTATCTAATTCTTGTAATTCATTTATTTTAAAATATTTTACTTCTTCAACTTCTTCTCTTTGTAGTTTACATTTATTTATATCTATATTTTTTCTCACATAATATACTGTAAAATGTAATTTTCCATCTGTCGCCCTATTTAAAATTTCTAGTTCCTCTTTATTTAAAACAACACCTATTTCCTCTAAAGTTTCACGAATTCCTGCTTCAAGTGGTGTTTCGCCTAAATCTACTTTTCCACCACAAATACCCCATTTACTAGGATTGACTCTTTTATTTCTGCTACGTTTTTGAAGTAAAATTTCATCATTCTCATTAATGATAACTACTCCAACTACTGATATATAGCATCCATTCGGCACATTATTAAGGTCGCGTGCTTCAATATGTGTTAAAACCTTACCTGATTTATTTCCATTTATATCAACTAATTCATGCTTTTCCATTATAACTCCTCCTATTAATTTCTTTCAATTATGATATCTGCAACTGTTAAGTTAGTTTCATTTGTAACATTATCTATGATTGTTTTAGCAACATCATAAGGTTTCATAAATGTAGATTGTTTTTCTTCTGATACATAATCTCTACTGTTTTTATAAAACTCTGTATTTATTCCTCCTGGATATACCCCTATTGCTTTTACACTTGTACCTTTATATGCAACTTTCAAACTTTCTGTATATCCTCTTTCTCTCCATTTAGTAGCACAATATACCGCTTCTTGTTTGTTTCCTCTTAATGGTGCTGATGACATTATATTTACTACTTTTAAGTCTTTTTCTTCTTTAATCTTTAAAGTTTCTGTTGAAAACAAAATCATACCTTGCAAACCTTTAAAGCATTTATCTATATCTTCTTTTTCATATTTTGTAGGTAGCTTAAATGATGGCTCTCCTGCATTATTAATTAGTATTTTTCTATTTCAGATTTTACTATTGCATATCTTTGTTTATGCAACTCTATAATATATTTGCACATATTATATAATTCTTCTTTTTCCATAAGCTACCTTACTTTATATTTTTAACTATACTACTAAAAGTTCTAATTGTTTTATGAAATCTAATATTGTATTTAAAACAATATCTGTCTCTTCTCCTATCCAATTATATCTACTATTTTTAACATTTTCTAGAAAATTTGCATTATTAAATATTTTACTCAATTGATTTGCTATTTCGTATGTAGTATTAATTCTTAAATCACTATTGATGCAATATATATTAATCAATTTAAGTAGCCATACCTTGTCCATATTTCCCTCTGTTATAAGATAATAAAAATCATATATATCTTTATATAAGGCGTTTGTCAATAAAATCGCCTTATTTTAGTTTAATTAATTTTCAAAAAAAAGCAGATATATAAATACCTGCTTTCTTTGGCTCCTCTTGTTGGACTCGAACCAACGACCTATCGGTTAACAGCCGAGCGCTCTACCAACTGAGCTAAAGAGGAATATAAAACCTGGCGACAACCTATTTTTCCAGCAGGGTAACCCGCAAGTATCTTCGGCA
>CANAZY010000031.1 GCA_947365805.1 uncultured Clostridium sp.
TTTTGATTGCAATTACTATTTATTTATCTGTTATGATTCCTGCAAAACGTGCAAGTAAAATTAGTCCAATTGAAGCAATACGTGGAAATGATGACATAAAAGTAAAAGCGAAAAAATTAAAAACAAGAAAGTGGATAAGAAAGCTATTTGGAATTGAAGGAGAATTAGCACTAAAGAATTTAAAAAGAAGTAAGAAAAAATATCGTACAACAGTAATATCCCTAATGATTAGTATTATTCTATTTATATCGGTTAGTGGATTTGTAGGGTATATGTATGGCGGATTTGATGCTATGTATCGAAGTGTAGATTATGATTATATGATTTTGATGTATGGAACAAATACGAAAATAAGTGAGGAAGAAAAGGATAAAGTAAAAGAAAAAATAGAAAACTCTAAAAACATTGATAAATTATCCATTGTTGAAAAGTTATATGCACAGACTTCGATGTCAGAAGATAGATTAGATAAAAATATGCAAAAGGCAATTCGAGAAAAGGAACAAGTAAAACAATATTTTTATAAAGAAGATGAACAATACCGAGTTGGAGTTAATGTGATAACTTTAAATGATAAGCAAATGGAAGAGTATTTAAAAGAAGTAGGACTAGAAAAATTAGAGGAAAATCAAATTGTTTTAATTAACTATGTGGATTTATTAAGGACTGCTAAAATAGAGGGAAATCTAACCAATTTGAAATCAAATGAGACAATTACCGTAGAAGCTCAAGTAAGACAAAAAAATAGCCCAAAAGAAGATGAAATAGCTTACAAAACGATTCGTAAAGAATTTGAAATTGTAAAGGTAACCGATAAAATGCCATTTGGAGTAGAAAACAAAGATAATCCAACATTAACTGTAGTGACTACAAAAAAAGGAATACAAAACCTAAGTGATGAAATTTACACAAATATGTACTTTACGGCAAAAGAAGAAGGAGCATTAGAAGAGGAATTAAAAGAAATTGAAAAAACAACCACAAATGTAAGTATTTATATAGAAAATGTGAAAGAGACCATACAACAGCAAAGAAACCTAAAATTAATTATTAACATCTTTTTATATGGATTTATAGCATTAATTTCTGCTATTGGAATTGCTAATATCTTTAATACGATATCAACCAATATTAATTTGCGAAAACGTGAATTTGCTATGATAAAATCGATAGGTATGACAGAAAAAGGATTCAAAAAAATGCTAGATTTAGAATGTATTTTCTATGGAACAAAAGCATTGCTTCTAGGATTACCAATTGGAATACTAATTTGTTATTTGCTAAACCGAGGCTTTGGAAATTTAATAGAATTTGCATTTAGCTTACCATGGGCAAGTATTATTGTTTCAATTATTAGCGTATATGTTGTTGTGTTTATGACGATGCTATATTCAAGTAGCAAGATGAGAAAAGAAAATATAATTGATACGTTACGAGATGAAAATATTTAAGTGTAAAAAAGAAAAAATAGCACACCTTATAAAAATGAGGGTGTGCTATTTTTTTATTAAAACATAACAGAAAGACTATGAAAAAGAGAAATTATATGCTAAAATAAAAAAAATTGACAAAATAACAACAAACCAATACCAATCTTGGAACTAGTTGGTGGGATATGACAACACCAAAATCAGAATTTATACAAATAGAAAAATATGACGGATTTTATATAGCAAGATATGAAGCGGGACTTGCAAGTACAATTTCAGAGTTTACGGAAACACAAACAGGTTCGAACCAAATATATAATAAAGAAGGTATTCCTCAAAGTAAAGCAAGCATACCTCCTTGGAACTTTATAGATTGGGAACATTCAAAGAAAAATGCTGAAAGTATGTATAATAATGACTATGTAAGTAGTGGATTAATTACAGGGACACAGTGGGATGTAATATTGAATAAAATGGTTTCAAAAAATGAAATAAATGCAAGTGATTTAACAAATTCAAATAAATGGGGAAATTATAGAGATACAGTATTAACATATACAGGAAGGTTAACAAAAGCATATTATTCTTCTAATGACTGGTATTTACCAGCCTTTGGTTCCGAAACAACAAATGGAACAACATCAAATTATGGAAGTGATAACACATATGGAGATTTATTAACAACTGGTGCAAGTAGTACAACGGAAAAATATCATATATTTGATATAGCAGGAAATTTGTGGGAATGGACGGAAGAAGATTCATACTTTTCAACTTCTGGACAGTATCTTATGATTCGTGGAGGTAGTTACATCTATGATTCTAATACGTATCCAGCATGCTATCGTTGTCATTCTAATGTTAACTTCAAATCGCTTAATACGGGGTTTCGTGTGGTACTTTATATGAAGTAGAAGTATTATTGAAATTCAAAATAAAAAATCGTTTTAGAGTTCTAAAGCGATTTTTTATATTACTACGATTCATAAAATCTTAAAAAATGTTGACAATAATAAGTAGATTATATAAAATAACGTTAGGATAAATCATTTATAAACATAAGAAAAAGGAGAACAAAGTTATGGAAAGAAAAAGAACAGGAAAAATAGCAGATTGCATGAACAAAAATAAAATATATTCTTACAACAAAAAATGGCATCATATATCAGTAGGGGAAGATTCCATATCTGCCAAAGGAATTACGCTAATAGCATTAATTGTAACAATTATACTGATGCTAATTTTAGCATCAGTAGTACTAAATTTAACCATAGGAGAAAAAGGAATCTTTAACCTAGCACAAAAAGCAGGGAAAGACTATGAACAAGCACAGAAGAAAGAACTAGAAGATATTGATAAATTACTTGCATATATTAATAGTGAGACTTTACCAGAAAACAATAAAGATACAGAAGTAGGAACTTATGTAAAAGTACCAGATAAATGGAAAACCAATACGCCAAACTATATTTCAACAAAGGATGGTGCAACGGTAATTGAAACAAAGAAAATCTCAACCGTAGCAGCTGTTGCAACAGGAAATGGAGAAACTGTGCCTGTACCACTTGGGTTTTATTATGTAGGAGGAAACACACAAACAGGAGTGGTGATTAGTGATAATTCGGTAGACCAATATGATGGAACAAATGATAAAGTATCTCATGAATATGCTCCCAAACTAAAAGGAAATCAATTTGTATGGATACCATGTAATGTGGAAGCATACCATAAAATAGACTGGGGAAAAGAGAATGCAAAATGGGATATGGGAACAAATGGATTTGAAGAAAATCAAATTAGAAAATATGAGGGATTCTATATTGGAAGATACGAAGCAGGAGTAGCAACTCTAAACGAAGAAACCAATCAAGTTGAAAATAGTGTAACATTTGCCAACAATGCAAGCATGTTTAATGCAGTCCCAATTGAGACAGGATATCATAATTGGACATGGCAAAACTATAGTTATACAGCAAGAGGGCAAGGAATACAACTAATGCAAGGAACTAACAATGCAATAGGAAATATTGTATTAAGAGCCAATAGCATACCATATTATCATTCAGACTATTATACAGCATTGGAAATGACTAGAAGACTATATGCAAAGAACCAATATGTAACAAGTGGATTAACCACAGGAACCCAGTGGGATATGGTAATGGCATATCTACAAAATAGAGGAGTAGATGTAACTTCATCGAATTGGGGAAACTATGATAATGTATCGATAGAAAACTTAAGAGGATACTATACCAATGTGACAGAAACAGGAATAACCAATGGATTCAAAACAGTAGCAGACTTAAAGACAGATGCACAAACAAATTCATTTGTTTTATTAACAACAGGTTCTACCAAGCAAGTAATGAAAAACAATTTATATGATATAGCAGGAAATTTAGTAGAATGGACAACAGAAACAGCATATGTAGATAACCAAGACTATAATATGGATTCAACCTATAATTCATATATTCTTCGAGGCGGTTGTTTTAGTAATGCATATGCTAGTTTCCCAGCATGTAGTCGCTCTTATACTTGTGCGGTCGATGCTGGTACGTTTGCAGGATTTCGCCCAGTGCTTTATATGAAGTAGAATTAAAAAGTATCAAAAGAATTTCATAAGGTTTCAAAAGTGGAAGTTGTTATCCTATGTTTTTATTGATATCGTTAGAAAATTTTAAAATTGAATAAAAATTAAGAAAAAGCACATCTTATAAGAAAAAGAATTTATGGGGTGTGTTTTTATGAATGAAAATTTAGAAAAGAAAATTGCAAATGAAGAAACAAAAAGGAAAAATATGAAAAAAGCAAGAGAAGAATTTGGCGTAGAAGTAGGAGAGGATAATACAAAATATGGAGAGTTTATTTCTTCTTATTTTGCATGGGTTTCATTGCCAGAACAAAAGCAAAAAGCAGAAAAACTTCAAAATATGACGAAAAAAGAAGATAAGAAAAAATAAATTAAGATAATTGGAATAGATAAGTAAGAAATGGAATATATTATAAATAGATTTGTTTGAAATTAAAAATAATTGTATTTATAATATTATATAGGTCAAAGAAAGTCAAAGTCAAAAATAAATTCAAAAAATAATAGAGTTATTTTTTGATTGGTATTCTATATAAGCTTTCAAATTTATAATGTGTAAAGAAAGGAGAAATGTTAGTTTTGAAGGCTAACAGATGTTAGGAAAATGAGAATGTCTGATGTAATAGAAGAATTTATAAAAGATTTATTAAAAGAGGAAGATGAATATGTTGAAATACAAAGAAATGAACTTGCAGAACAGTTTAATTGTGTTCCATCACAAATTAACTATGTGATACAAACGAGATTTAAGCCATCACAAGGTTATTATGTAGAAAGTAAACGTGGAGGCCGGAGGACATATTCGAATTAAAAAGGTTAATATTACAAAAAGTAATTATTTAATGCATATTATTGCAAATATGGAAGAGGAAATTACAGCAGGTGAAGTGGATATTTATTTAAGTAATTTCTTATCGTATGGCATGATTTCTGAAAAAGAGGCAAAACTTTTAAAAGTAGCAACAAGTGATAATGTATTAATTGTTTCCCCTGAGATACGAGATAGTTTACGAGCGAATATTTTTAAGAATATGCTATTAAATTTAGTGGAAGATGAATAAAAAGGAGTGAGTTTTATGTTATGTGAAAATTGTGGAGAAAATGAAGCAAATGTAAAGTATACACAAATAATAAATGGAGCCAAAAAAGAAATGAAGCTTTGTGAGCATTGTGCAAATGAGCTAGGTATTGGTGAAATGGATTTTAGTATGCCAATTAGTTTATCAAGTTTTTTAGGTGAATTTTTTGAAAATGAAGAAGAAGATTTCTTACCAGAATTTACAAAAACAAAAGAACTTCGATGTGAGCAATGTGGTATGACATATGATGAATTTACTCATACTGGAAAGTTTGGCTGTGCTAATTGTTACAATACGTTTTCAGATAAAATTGATGCTATTTTAAAAAACTTACATGTGGCAAACCGCCATGTTGGAAGAAGGGGAAAAATAGTAAATTCAACTTTGGATAAAGCAAATATAAAAAAAGAAGAACAAAAGCAAGAAAGAAAACAAGATAATGAAATTTATAAAATTGGTTTATTAAAAAAAGATTTGAAACAGGCAATAAAAGAAGAACGTTATGAAGATGCAGCCCATATTCGTGATGAGATTAAGAAATTAGAAAAATAATGTGGGGGGCGACGCCTTCGTCGACCCAGATAGTGAAGAGTGAAGAATTAATAGTGAATAATACAAAATTTGTGTAACGAATTTTGAGGAGGAAGGGATATGTTAAATTGGTATTTACAAAGTGGAAAAGAATCTGATATTGTGGTTAGCTCAAGAATTAGGCTTGCTAGAAATTTATCGAATTTTCCATTTATGACGAAATTAGATAAAACCACAAAAGAAACAATAGAAGAAACGATAAAAGAAGTAACTCCAAGTTTGGGATATGGACTTAAGTTTGCAAAATTAAAAGATATGGATGATATTACAAAAATGGCCTTAGTAGAAAAACATTTAGTAAGTCCAAATTTTGTGTTAAACAAAGAAGATACAGGTGCTATGCTTATTAATGATGATGAAAATATATCAATTATGATAAATGAAGAAGACCATTTACGACTTCAAGTAATGAGTTCAGGGTTGGATATTGAAAATTTAATGAATTTAGCAATAGAAGTAGATGAGAAAGTAGGAAATGTAGTATCCTATGCATATAATGAAACATATGGATTTTTAACAGCATGTCCAACCAATGTTGGTACAGGTTTAAGAGCATCGGTAATGGTCCATTTGCCAGGCCTTGCAAGAACCGGTAATATTGGAAAAATATTAGAAGTTATTAACAATTTTGGGATGAATATACGTGGTATTTATGGGGAAGGCTCAAAAGCAGGAGGAGATATGTACCAAGTATCCAATAAGCAAACACTAGGAATATCAGAAGCAGAAATTGTGAAAAATTTAAAATTAATTACTGAAAAAATTATAGAACAAGAAAGATTAGCTCGAAAAATTTTAGCACGTGACAATATCGAGTTAGAAGATAGAGTATATCGTGCCTATGGAACATTAACAAATGCTAAAAAAATATCTTCTATCGAAGCACGAGATTTACTTTCAGAAATAAAACTAGGAACGGATTTAGGTATTATAAAAGAGCTAGGTGATTTAAAAGTAAAAAAACTAGAACTTTATACAAAACCTGCAAACTTACAAAAATATTTAGGAAAACAAATTGAATCCTATGAAAGAGATATAAGACGTGCAGAATTAATAAAGCAAATAATTGGGGAAAAATAAAGGAGAGTGATTAAAAAATGACATATAAATTTACAAATAGTGCTCAAAAGGCAATTGAACTTGCAAATGAAATAGCAATACAATTGGGACATAACTATATTGGAACAGAACATATTTTATATGGTTTAGTAAAAGAAGATACTGGTGTTGCAAGTAAGGTGCTACGAAACCAAAATGTGCAAGTAGATGCAGTGCTACAAGAAATTGAAGAATTGATTGGAAAAGAAGAACCTACACAAAGTGAGATTGCAGGTTTCACACCAAGAACGAAACGAGTAATTGAAAATGCATTTCGAGAAGCTAGAAAATTAGGCTCTGATTATATTGGAACAGAACATATGTTAATTGGTATTATGAGAGAAGGAGATAGTGTTGCAGTTCGTATTATGCTAGATTTAGGAGCAAATCCACAAAAGCTATATAACGAAATTGTAAAAGTAATTAATGAGGATGAAAATATTGGAGGGCAAGTAGAAAGTAAAAAAGAGAAAAAAGCAATGGGAAGTTTTAATCAAACTCAAACACTAAATCAGTTTGGAACAGATTTAACAAAACAAGCAGAGGAAGGAAAGTTAGACCCAATTGTAGGAAGAAAGGATGAAATTGAAAGAGTTATTCAAATTCTTTCTAGGAGAACCAAAAATAATCCGTGCTTAATTGGAGAGCCAGGAGTTGGAAAAACAGCAGTAGTAGAAGGTCTTGCAGAAAAAATTATACAAGATGATGTGCCAGAAATGTTAAGAAACAAAAGAGTTGTTACAATTGATATTTCTAGTATGGTAGCAGGAGCAAAATATAGAGGAGACTTCGAAGAAAGAATAAAAAAATGCTTAAATGAAGTAAAAAAAGCAGGAGATGTTATTTTATTTATTGATGAAATTCATACAATTGTTGGAGCAGGTTCTGCAGAAGGAGCAATTGATGCAGCAAATATTTTAAAGCCGTTACTTGCAAGAGGAGAAATCCAATTAGTTGGTGCAACAACATTAAATGAATATCGTAAATATATTGAAAAAGATTCAGCATTAGAAAGAAGATTTAGCCCAGTTACTGTTAGTGAGCCAACAAACGAAGATGCCATTGAAATCTTAAAAGGAATTCGAGATAAATATGAGGCACATCATAATGTAAAAATTACTGACGGAGCAATTAAAGCAAGTGTTAATTTGTCAGTAAGATATATTACAGACCGTTTTTTACCAGATAAAGCAATTGATTTAATTGATGAAGCAGCGTCAAGAATTCGAATGAAGACGTATACAGAGCCAAATAGCTTAAAACAACTAGAGCAAAAGATAGAAGAGATTACCAATGAAAAAGAAGAAGCAATTCGCACCCAAAACTTTGAGAAGGCAGCATCTTTACGAGATGAGGAACGTAATTTAAAAGAGAAATTAGAAAAGGAACAAGGAAAGTGGCAAAATAAGAATACAAAAAAAATAACAGAAATTACAGAAGAAGAAATTGCAGAAGTAATTGCAAGGTGGACTGGAATACCTGTTAAAAGATTAACACAAGATGAAAATAAAAAATTAAAAATGTTAGAACAAACTCTTCATAAAAGAGTGGTTGGCCAAGAAGAAGCAATTCGTGCTGTTTCAAAAGCAATTAGACGTGGTAGAGTAGGTCTAAAAGATCCAAAACGTCCAATTGGTTCATTTCTATTTTTAGGACCAACGGGTGTTGGAAAAACAGAACTTTCTAAGGCATTAGCCCAAGAATTATTTGGGGATGAAAATGCCATGATTCGAATGGATATGTCTGAATATATGGAACCACATTCTATTTCAAAACTAATTGGAGCACCTCCAGGATATGTAGGATTTGATGATGGTGGGCAATTAACAGAGAAGGTAAGAAGAAAAACGTATTGTGTTATTTTATTTGACGAAGTAGAAAAAGCACATCCAGATGTTATGAATATGTTACTTCAAATATTAGAAGATGGACGTTTAACCGATTCTCAAGGAAGAACCGTTAATTTTAAAAATGCTGTTATTATTATGACGTCTAATGTAGGAGCAAGATTAATTACAGATAATAAAAAATTAGGATTTGCCAGTGCTTCAAATGATGAAGAAAAAGAAGAAAATGTAAAATATGAAGAAACTAAAAAAGAAGTACTAACAGAATTAAAAAAACAATTTAGACCAGAATTTATTAATCGTATTGATGAAATTATTGTATTCCATCAATTAACAGATTTAGAAATTCAAAACATCATTGATATTATGCTACAAGAAGTAATAAACAGAATGAAAGAAAATAATATCGAAATAAACATCGACAAAAGTGTTAAGGAGATAATTGCAAAAGAGGGAATCGATAAGGCATATGGGGCACGTCCTTTAAGAAGAACGATACAAAGTAAGCTAGAAGATAAGCTAGCAGAAGCAATTTTAGATGGAAAAATAAGAACAGATTCTAGGGCAACAGTAACTAGTAAAGATGGGGAAATTATAATAAAAGAACAAAGAAAAAAATAAAAGAAAAACGGCAGGAAAGCACCTGCCGTTTTTAAATTACTCATGAAATTGTAAAAAATACTAGCCACAGAAACAATCTGCATCATCATCGTAATCTTCTTCACGACAATCATAACAGTCGCAGTAGTCGTAAGAACAATAATCTGAAGATTCTGTTCTTAAACGATAGAACTCCTCCCGAGCTGTTTCGTAAGATGACTTTAACATGGTAATACCTCCATTTCACATAGATTTATATTAATAGTACAACATAAAGAATATAGAATGTAAACTATATAGAAATAATAATATTGTCAAATTATATTGGATTTACATGAATAATCGTTTTATAAATTTTATCTAATCTTGTAATATCTTGTTCTAAACAATCTGCTAAACTATGGCTATTAAATGTAGACATATTACCATCAACATAGATGGTTAAGACAATAATATATTGGTAACCAACAGGGGTAGAAGAAAAATCATCAATCTTCTTAATTTCTTTATAACTATGAGCTAAATCTAAAATCATTTTTTCAGTATTAGAATCAATAGAAATGTCCATTAAGACATTGTAGCTTTCAACAAAGATTTTAACACCAGTATAACAAATCCAAATAGAAATACCAATCCCAACAGCACCATCAAACCAATAAATATTTAGTAAACTCAGTAAAATGGAGATTAAGGTAAAAGTTGTTACAATACAGTCATTACGATGGTCTTTCATATTAGCTTCTAACAAAATATTTTGATATTTTGTTGATAGACGATAGGTGTATAAAAATAAAAATAATTTTACTAAGATAGTAGCGATACAAACAGCAACTAAAAACCATGAAAATATAAAAGTTTCTTGTAAAATTAAAGAAATTGTAGAATCATAGAGTAATTTTGCTGCAACAAAAATCATAGAAATACTAATAAAAAGTGAAAAGATATATTCTGCTTTGCCATGTCCAAAGTTATGTGTTTTATCTCCAGGTTCACTAGCGATTCGATTTCCGATAAATGTCATTAAAGATGCAAAGATATCGCCAGCACTATTGGCAGCATCGGCAATCATTGCCTGGCTATGGCTTGCAAAACCAACAATTCCTTTTATAATTAATAAAAAAATATTACCAAGTATTCCAAAAATACCAGCTCTTTTGGTACAACTGTATCGATCCATAAATTATCATCTCCATTAAAAAGTATAGCGTTAATTATACCACAAAAGAACTAAAATGAATAGAAAAAATAATAATTTTATACTGTTTTTAATTTTTGGATTTCTTGCATACTTAATCCTGTTATATCAGAGATATCTTCTAAAGACATGTTACGCATTAACATTTTTTTTGCAGTTTTTATTAGCCCTTGTGCTAGCCCTTGTTCTAAGCCTTGTTCTAAGCCCTCTTGCTCTGCTTTTTTTCTACGATATTCCATATCTTTTTTCATTCTTTCAATTAATTCTTCCATATAAGTTTCCTCCTCATAATTAAATTTTTTTAACAAATCGAAATAAATTTCTTTTGGAATGATTGGTTTTAATAAATAGACAATCATTCGGTATAAATGTTTTTTTTGTTCGTTTGAACATACATCATATACAAGATAAATTGTATCAATTAATTCACTAACACTATTGCATTTATCAATTGCCATGGCATAAGCAACCATAGAATGCATATTAAGCAATTCTTCTTTTGAAAAATCGTGAATATTAATAAAATTATAGGAAAGAGAAAGTTTTCCATTATCTAATGTTCGATTATATGTATAATCAAATTGTTGTTCTTGAAAATTAGATACAAGATTCCAAGGTTTACTACCAGTGTATAAAATGATAGGAGTAACTAAGGGAACTTGATGATTTTTTGATTTTAAATTTTTGATATCTACAGTATCTTCTAAAATACAGTGATAATATTGATAAATTCGATAAGGAATAGAATAATCAATATAAGATTGATGCTCTAGTAGTAAATAGGCAGGTATTCCTTTTAACTTATAAACGATATCACTATAATTGTTCGAATAATTATGTAAGATAAAATTTCTATTGTATTTGGTAATATCATAGGGAAGTGAATAACCAAAAAAATCTTGTAAAAACAAATAAAATTCCTGTTTGTTGTTTAATAAATCTCGATATAATTTGTCATGTTTGTGATAAATATATTCAACGGAATCCTCTTGTACTGTATTAGCATGACGTTGTAAAAGTTTTTTACAACGTAAATAATCTGTATAGGTAAATAATACCATAACATCACTTCTTTCTTTATTATAATTGTATTTTGACAACTTGTCAATAAAAAAACTTGCTTTTTTGAAAAATATTCGATTAAAGTAATTTGAATGATAAAAGCAAAATGAAAAAAATAATATGAGTATAACGATATTATTAAACAACAGAATACGACAAAAGTAAAGAAAAAGTTTTCGACAAAGTTTGACAATATAGGCAGAAATGTATAAATATTACAACGATATTACAATAACATTACAAAAAGTTTGCAATTTTCTTGGTAATGTGTTATAATAAAAATGTGATAAGCAAAAGAAGAATTGACAAAAAACGGAAGAGAAGGTGATTAAAATGATGATAGCAACGATTATTTATATATTAATCTTTATTATTTTTAGTTTGATTGTGTTTGCAGTAATGCAAATTAAGATGGCAGGAATGAATGTAAAGGATTTCTGGACATTTATTCAAGCCAATGAATTATTAGATGAATTATATGTTTTTTCAAAAAAGAGTCAAAACCTAACCATACAAGAACAAATTATCTTTTTAATGGAGGCAGAGAAAGTATTTAAAGCATTTGATAAAGTTCCAAGTATGCTTTGGGATGAAGAATATCACAAATATAGAGAGGTTCTAAATAAATATAAAGATATCAAAGTATTAAGATGGGCTTCTAATTAGTATGTTTAACATAAAGAAATTCTATAAATAAAAAAGGTAGATGTGAGTTTTTAATTTACATCTACTTTTTTATTTACTAGGAATCAGACTATTTTAAGCTAAAATTGTAGGTATTAATTCCGTTATTAAATCAAGAAAAAAAGCCTTTTTTAGTTATAGAAAGGTCTTCCATTTTTCAACATTGTTTTCTTGCATCTTTACAAAAGTATCTAGTATTTGACATACTTCTTGGTCAATATTAGGATTTTGGTTTAATAGTTTTCTTCCTTCAATGATACCCATAGTTGTTCCTTGAATTAGCATATCTGCAATATGAGAATTGCTTTTATCAGTTAGAGTGTTCATTTGAATTCCTGTCCATGCCATAGCATCTGTCATAGGATTATTATCATAAGGAATATCACCATATTTTTTATAAATCTCATTTACACTGTCTAAAATGTCCCCATATTGTGTATATTGAAAACTTAGGTTATCCTTAAAATTTGGTTCAGATACTTTTTTAGAAACAGCTGAGATAGAATCCATTCCCATTTTAGCACTTTTATGAACCTCAGTTAACACATATAGATTTGTATTTTTTTCCATAAATAAAACCTCCAATTTCATTTTATAATATTAGTATGGGCGAAATAATAAAAAATATGTTTAGAATAGGAACAAACCATTGAAAAAAAATGGTTTTATCGATATAATATGACAAAGAAGGAGAAGAAATATGAGCAAAGTAAAATGGACGAATGAGCAATTACAAGCAATATTAGAAAAAGATTCAAACATATTAGTAGCAGCGGCTGCCGGAAGTGGAAAAACAGCTGTTTTGGTCGAACGTATTATTCATAAAATTTTAGAAGAAGATGTTAATATTGACGAACTACTAGTGGTAACATTTACAAATGCTGCTGCAAGTGAAATGAGACAAAGAATCTTAGATGCTATTTATGCTTACTTAGAAGAACATCCAGAAAACACCAAAATGCAAGAACAAATTATGAAAATGGCAAAAGCTAATATTTGTACAATTCACTCCTTTTGCTTAGACGTTATTCGTAACCATTTTTATGAGATTGGGATTTCTCCTAATATTCGTATTGGAAAACCAAACGAAATGGAATTATTAAAAAGGCAAGTTTTAGAGAATTTGTTTGAAGACAAATATGAAAAAGAGGATGAAGGTTTTTTGCAATTAATTGATACTTATACCAATTATAGAGGAGATGAGCTATTAAAAGAATTAGTATTAAAAATGATACGAAACATGAATGCAAACCCATTTCCAGAAGAATGGTTAGTAAATGCAGTAGAAGATTTTAAACCTTATGAAATAGCAAAAGATTTTGGTCAAACGAAATGGGGAGAAATTTTACTAGAAGAAATAACAGAAGAATTACAAATGTGTTTATTAGAATTAGAAAGCATAAGAAAAGAACTTGCTAAATTTGATGAATTAGATAAATTTAGAAAAACCATTGAACAAGATATCGATCATTTAAAACAACTTGGCACGAATTTAGAATTTTGGGATAAAGCAATAGAAAATGCAAATAGCATGAAATGGGGAACATGGCCACGAGATAAAGTGGAGAGTGTAACAAAAGAAAGTGCAAAAGAAAAAAGGGATGAAGTAAAGAAAAAATGGAATAAATTAAAAGAAAAATATTTTATTTCGAATTCATATCAAATTCAACAAGATATGGACGAAATGTATCCGAAATTATTGGCAATTCAAAATTTAATTATTGAATTTAATGAAGCTTTTGCAAAAGAAAAGTTAGAAAAAAATGTAATGGATTTTCATGATATTGAACATTTTGCTCTAAAGATTTTAGTAAAAACAGATGAAACAGGTAGAAAGTTACCAACACAAATTGCACTTGATTACCAAGAAAAATTTAAAGAGATAGCAATTGATGAATATCAAGACAGTAACTTAATACAAGAATACATATTAAATATGATTTCAAAAGGTAACAATATGTTTATGGTAGGAGATGTAAAACAAAGTATTTATAAATTTAGACAAGCAAGACCAGAGCTGTTTTTAGAAAAATATGAAACCTATCAGCAAAAAGAAAAAAAGCAAAAAGAAGATTCTTTAAAAATACAGTTATTTAAAAATTTTAGGAGTAGAAAAAACGTATTAGATGTTACAAACTATATTTTTGAAACGATTATGAGTAAGGACTTAGGAGATATTACTTATAATGAAGAGGAATACTTAAATTTAGGAGCAGATTATCCTGATTTAGAAGTACCACTACCAAATGCTGGAAAAGCAAGTGTTCATGTGATTGATTTAAAAAAGCAGGAAGGAGAAGAAAACGAGGAGACACAACAAGTAGAAAATGCTGTGCTAGAGGCAAGGTTTGTAGCTAGTAAAATCCAAGAATTAGTAAAAAGTAAATATCAAGTATATGATAGAAAAAAAGGCTATCGAGATATTTGTTATAAAGATATTGTTATTCTATTAAGAAGTACGTCTTCTCTTGCACCTATTTATGAAAAAGAATTAAACAATCGAGATATTCCTGTATTTAGTGATACGAGTTCCCAATATTTTGATTCTATTGAAATACAAACCATATTATCATTACTAAAAATTATTGATAATCCAATGCAGGATATTCCACTAGTTAGTGTATTACGTTCTCAAATAGGAAAATTTGACGATAATGAACTAATTGGTATCAAATTAAATGGACAAAACGAAAAAAATGAGTATTTTTATGATACATTTTTACAAGCAATTGAAAATGAGAAAACAGATGAAATTCTAAAAAATAAAATGAAGGCTTTTTTACAAAAACTAGAACATTGGAGAAATCAAAATGAATATATGCCACTTGATGAATTTATTTGGCAGATTTATTTGGAGACTGGTTTTTATCAATATGTAGGATTAATGCCAAACGGAACAATAAGGCAAGCAAACTTAAAAATGTTATTTGAAAGAGCAAGGGAATATGAAAAAGCAAGTTTTAAAGGATTGTTTTACTTTATTAGTTATATCAATGGCTTACGAAAAGCAAGTAGTGATATGGATTCTGCTAAAGTAATTAGTGAGAATGAAGATGTTGTCCGTATTATGAGTATTCATAAGAGTAAAGGACTAGAATTTCCAGTTGTTATTTTAAGTAGTACAGCCAAAAAATTTAATTTAACAGATTTAAATGAACCAATTTTGTTACATCAAGATTTGGGATTAGGTCCTAAATATATTGACGAAGTAAGAAAAATTGAATATCCAACACTTGCAAAACTTGCGATTGGTGCTAAAATTACAAGAGAAACACTTTCTGAAGAAATGAGAATTTTATATGTAGCATTAACAAGAGCAAAAGAAAAGCTGATTATTACAGGAGTTTGCAAAGATGTTGAAAAAGACATAGCCTCTAAAAAAGAAAAATTGGAACTTCGGACAGGGGGATAAGTTATTACCAAATGTAATAAAACACTATAAATCATACTTAGATTGGATAGAACTTGTTTATTTTTATAAGGAAGAAAAAGCAAAAGAAATAATGGATTTTAAAGTTTATGAAAAACAAGACTTACAAGAAAAACTTCAAATAGAAAATCGAGAAAATGAAATGCATTTTGTAGAAGAAAGCAAAAGATATGAAATAAAAGAAGAACGAAAAAAAGAATTAGAATGGAAATATCCATATAAAACATCTTGTAACATCCCTACGATGACTTCAGTAAGTCGTATAAAAGAGGAGAATATGCAAAATCACTTGCCAGAGTTATTAGTATTTACAGGGGAAAATACTAAATCACAAGAAGCAAAAGTACCAGAATTCTTAAAAGAAGAAACAAAGATTACACCTGCTAAAAAAGGAAGTCTTGTTCATTTGTGCTTACAAAAACTAGACGAAAAACAAGACTATGATGTTTTGAAAATAGACCAATTTATTCAAAGCTTAGTACAAAAACAAATCATTTGTAAAAAAGAAGCAGAAGCAATTAGTCAAAAGGATTTGTTACGATATACAAAATCAGAGTTATTTAACGACTTAAAACAAGCAAAGAAAATTTATAAAGAAGTACCATTTTATTTTGATATGGAAGCAAAAGAGATTGTAAATAAAGAAGTTAATGAAAAAATTTTAGTACAAGGAATTATCGACTTATATTATATTGATAAAGACGGACATATGATATTAGTAGATTACAAAACAGATTTTGTAAAAGAAGAACAAGAGTTAATACTAAAATATCAAAAACAATTAGATATATACAAACGAGCATTAGAAGAAGCAACTGATAAAAGGGTAGATAAGACATATATTTATTCAGTTTATCTACAAAAAATGATTGTATTGTAGGGGCGACGCCTTCGTCCACCTGGTACAAATTGATAAACGGATTGGCAAAGGTGCTCCTACAACAAAAAAATCCTCTAAAAGGCAAATATGAGTTAAATAATCTGGGGAAATAAAAGAGAAAAAATATAAAAAAGTAAA
>CANAZY010000032.1 GCA_947365805.1 uncultured Clostridium sp.
TTTCTCTTGGACTAGTTAATTCTGTTAAATGTGGAATTTACTTTTATATTTAACCCTTATTTTAATTTTTCTTCTGTCAAAGTCCAAATGTCATCGGTTTCTCTGTCTTTTTCCCAGAAAGCTCCTCCTGCTAGTTCATATCGATTAATTAGGTTTAACTTTTCTTCGATGGATTTTGCATCTTCTATCCACATTTCATATTTGTAACGTTCACTTGAATATTCTACGTAATATTGTTTTGTATTTTCATTCCATGTTCTTGTTACATCTGATGGTAATGTTTGGTTTATTTTATTCATGTTAACAACAGAACTTGTTATTTTTCCATTATTATCTGTTTTCCATAATCTTGTATATAATGGCATACCTAAAATAATTTTTTCCTTTGCTACTGCCTCTTGTCCTATAAATTTCTTAATATTTGCTTCTACCCAATCGCATCCTGCAACAGTTCCTGTCTTTGGACTTGATACCCCATGTTGGTCATATGCCATAAATACTAAGTAATCTGCTGCATCTGCTAATACATCTCTATCAAAACATAGTGACCAGTTTTCGCTTCCGTCTGGTGCTGTTACATCCACACTTGTTACAATGCCGTATTCTCTTAAACGAGGAGCTAATTCTATAATAAATCTAGAATACATATCTTTATCTGACATGTTCATATTTTCAAAATCTACATTGATTCCATCTAATTGATACTTTACTGCAAGTTCTACAATTTTTTCAATCATAGTAGTTCGTAATTCATAACTATTTAGAATTTGAGATGTTGTTTCTCTCATGGAATTATTGGAAAACATAGCCCATATTTTGTAGCCATTGTCTTTTGCCCATCTAATATAATCTTCTCCACCTCTTGTAGCATTATCAATAATAGCTAAACCATCTGTATTTTTTAGCGAGAAGAAAGATGGACTTACTACATTAACACCTGGAATACTTCCTGTTCTTATTGGTGCATTTACATATTCTGAATAATAGTCCCACACAAGGTTGATTTTTCCTTCTATTTGTGGCTTCGATTCTAATTTTTCTCTTACTGTTGTTTTATTTGTTAATTTATCTGATTTCACATAACCAATTTTCCCATTTTCTGTTCTAATTCTGCTATAACCATCTTTTTCAGAAATCACAACTACTTTTGAACCTTGTTTAAGTTTATCTACAGTTCTTGCAATTAATTTTGTATTGTACTTTACATTTATATTTTTGGTAACATCCGCTTTTATCAATTCTCTATCTAAAGAATCTAATGTAATTACTTTATTGTTAATATTAGTTACTTCTACATTATATACTTTTCCCATTTCTGAAATAGGCAAATAAAATGTTCCATCTCGTCTTAGTGCACCAGATACCAGTTTTATTTCTGAGCCATTTACTACCATTTTTTTGTCGGTTAAAGAAAGTACTGCTACTTTTGTATTAGAAGTTGTAATAATTTGATTATTTGCTTTATCATAATAAATTTGCCCATCAAAATAATTTCTTAAATCTTCCATGGATGCATAGGCAATATTATTTTCATTTATCCATATATCATGTTTTAGTTTTCCTGTTACATTATTATTGTTAATAATAAAATTAATTTTTCCTTCATTGGGATCTTTTTTGAAGTTTGGAGATATCAGTAATATCACTCCTGCAATCACTAATAATCCTACAACAATTGCGACTTTTTTCCATATCTTTTTGATGTTTTTCATGAATATTCTCCTTTATCTTTTTTAGTATGCTATTACTATATCATAAAATACTTTTTTCGCAAATATTTTTAAAAGAATTTTAAGAATTTTTATCTAGATAGTAAAAAAGGCGGGGCATTCATAACCAATGCCTCGCCTTTCATTTCAGTGTAGCCTCTCTACCCAATATTTCGGATGATACCAGGAATATGCTTTTTGTTTTTTGCTATCAATAAAGTACCTTGTGTCTAATTTAGGTATGAAGATAAAATCATTTTCTTCTATGGTCTCATTCTCCCATTTAAATGTTTCTTTATCTCCATTCTCATTATAGATGTGGATATATATTACTGGATTCATTTCCTGTTTATAGAATGCAAACAAATACTGTTTTGTTCGTTGCACCTTTTTGTAAATAAATTCGCTACCTGTTAGGCTGTCCCCTTTGATAATAGCATAATGTCCACCTGGTTCTTGGGCGATTCCTACATTTTTCCAAGTTTGATATTCTTTTAAATAATAGATATCCCCAAGATCATTTTCAAGGTAGAGCATCCAATCTCCATCCTTATTCCTTTGTATTTGAGGCTCTTTTAAAAATTTCATACGTGTTCTCCTTTCTGCTTTATGTTCGAAATCTTTAAAATTATTTTTCAACTACACTTTTTCGTTTATGTTATTATCCTATCACATTTTACATAATTCGTCAATTTTGGGGAGCAACATATTTTGTTAGAAAGAATCTACAAGAAACCATATTTTCTTTAAAATCTTTGAAAACTCTTTCTTTTTTCCATATTTTGTAGTATAATAGGACTGTAGCAATATAAAGGAGGAATGTTTATGTGGCAAATATGGCTAATTATTTCTGGAATCTTTTTCGTAATGGAAATTATGACAGTTGGTTTTTTAGTATTTTGGTTTGCACTAGGAGCGCTTCTTACAGCTATCATTAGTATTTTTACCGATAATATTATTATTCAAACTACTGTATTTGTCCTTAGCTCTACTATGTTTCTATTTCTTACCAAACCATTTGTTACCAAACTTTCTTGTAAAGATAAAGTTCAAACAAATGCCTATTCTGTCATTGGAAGAAAAGCAACTGTTATAAGGGAAATAAATGAAAAAAGCCAAATACGGTCAAGTCAAAATTGGCAGTGAAGTTTGGAGTGCAAAAGCTACTACCAATATTCCTGAAGGAACAGAAGTTACTGTAAAAGAAATTGATGGTGTTAAGGTTATTGTTGAACCTATATTAGAACCTGTTTTAAAATAGTTTTTTATATTTTTATTTATTATATATTATAAAAGGAGGATTGATTATGGCATTTTTAATTATACTATTAGTCATTATATTAATTGTTGCATTTAAATCAATTAAAATCGTTAAACAAGCTGAGGTGTACATTATAGAAAGACTTGGTAAATATCATAAAATTGCAGATGCAGGTCTTACCATTATTGTACCATTTATTGACCACGTAAGAAGTGTTGTTAGTTTAAAACAACAAACAATGGATATCCCACCTCAAGGAGTTATTACTAAAGATAATGTTACTATCACAATTGATACCGTTGTGTTTTATAAAATTACAGACCCTGCCAAAGCAGTATATGAAATTCAAAGTTTGAAAAAAGGTATTGAATACTTAGCAATCACTACTATTCGTGATATCGTTGGTAAAATGGATTTAGACGCAACTTTTAGTTCAAGAGATGCCATTAATGACCAATTACGAGTTATCTTAGATGAAGCAACTGACCAATGGGGATGTAAAGTTGACCGTGTAGAAATTAAAGATATTACTCCACCTGCAGATATTCGTGATGCAATGGAAAAACAAATGAATGCAGAAAGAAATAAAAGAGCTTTAATTCTACAAGCAGAAGGTGAAAGACAATCAGCTATCACCATTGCAGAAGGACAAAAAGAAGCTGCTATTTTACAAGCAGAAGCTGACCGTGAATCAAAAATAAGACGTGCTGCCGGTGAAGCAGACGCTATTAAAAAAGTTGCTGAAGCAAAAGCGAAAGAAGTTGAAATGATTTATAATGCTATGAAAAAAGCAGATCCAAATGATAAATTAGTTCAATTAAAATCTTTGGAAGCTTTAGAAGAAGTTGCAAAAGGTGAAGCAAACAAAGTATTTATTCCTTTTGAAGCAACCTCTGCATTAAGCAGTTTAGGCGCTATCAAAGAAGTATTAAAAGATGATACAAAAAAAGCTAAATAGCACACAAAATTAAAATGCTAAAATAAAGCTGGAGTCTAGTGAACTCCAGTTTTATTTTATTTTCATTAGTTTAAAATCTAAATAATCTGCACTTATTAAATTAAACTCAATTCCTTCCCTCTTTCCCTCTATCGCATCTTTATGAGAATGAGAATGTAAATGACCATACATACATCTTTGTACTTTATATTTCTTCATCACTTCTACAAATTTTAGTTCTGCTTTATTTAATATCGCAGAATTTGTAATTGGTGGGTAATGCATAAAAACGTAAATTGGTTTATTTTCCCCGTATTTTGTAATTCCTTCGTTAATTGATAATTCAAGTCTTCCTAGTTCACGATTTAGTATTTTTGCTTGTCCTTCTAAATCATTTAGACTCCATCCTCTTGTTCCTGTTAAAATAATATCATCATATAAAAAGCTATTGTTAAATAGAAAATCGATTGTATCAAAGTGATTTTCTTTTAGATATGCTTTCATTTTGGTAAGCGTTGTCCACCAATAATCGTGATTTCCTTTTAATAAGAGCTTTTTCCCTGGCAATTCATTTAAGTATTGAAAATCCAAATAAGCATCCTCTAAACTCATTGCCCACGAAAAATCACCTGGTAATACAACCAAGTCTTCTTCTTTTACTTTCTCTAACCAGTCTTCTTTTATTTTTTGCTCATGCTTTTCCCAATTATCTCCAAAAATGTTCATTGGCTTTGGATTTTTAAAGGACAAATGTAAATCCGCTATAACATAAATAGACATATCGTTTCCTTTCACTTTTAATTATTTATCATCATAAAACTATATTTTTAAATTTGGAACAGCATTTAAAGACAAGTCAGATGCCTCTCCTTGAATAAAATGATAATATCCTGCAGATGCAATCATTGCTGCATTATCAGTACAAAGCTTTAGCTCTGGATAGTATACTTCGATTCCCTCTTCTTGTCCCATTTTTAAAAAGTTCTCTCTTATATGGCAGTTAGCTGAAACCCCTCCTGCTAATGCTATTTTCTTTACATTTAATTGTTTTAAAGCTTTTTTCGTATTTGTCAGTAGCATATCATTCACCGTTTTTTCAAAACTTGCACATAAGTCAGCCCTATTTACTTCTGGATTTTTATGATATAAGTTTAAAACAGCAGTCTTTATTCCACTAAAACTAAAATCTAAATTATCTTCAAAATAAGTATGTGGTAAATTAATATTAGCCTCTCCTTCTTTCGCCAGTTTATCAATCTTTGGTCCTCCTGGATACTCTAATCCAATAACTCTTGCTACTTTATCAAATGCTTCACCGGATGGCATCATCACGTGTACGAGCTAGTATTTCAAATTTGGTATAATCTTTAATATGAATTAAATGTGTATGTCCTCCTGATACCACTAAGCATAAAAATGGTGGTTGTAATTCAGGATGTGTAATATAATTTGCTGCAATATGTCCTTCTAAATGGTTTACTCCTACAAGTGGTTTATCTAGTGCATAGGCTAATGCTTTTGCATAAGCAACACCTACTAAAAGTGCACCTACAAGCCCTGGTCCATAAGTTGGGCAAATGGCATCAATTTCAGAAAAAGTAATTCCTGCTATTTCTAATGCCTCTTTTGTAACCGTTGAAATTGCTTCTACATGGTTTCTAGAAGCAATTTCTGGAACGACTCCCCCAAATTGTTTATGAATATCAATTTGAGAATGGATGACATTGGAAAGAACTTCTCTACCGTTTTTTACAACCGATACAGAAGTTTCGTCACAACTTGATTCAATTCCTAATGTGTATATATCTTTTTTCATTTTATTTTCCTTTTCTATAATCCGAATATCATTCCTACAATGTTAAATAATCCTGTTGTAATCCAGCTAATAATTGGTGAAATTAATTGTCCTGCAAGACCTGTTACCCATAAAATTAAAAATGCAATATAAAAATAGTTTTGGTATCTATCTAGCCATTCTTTTACATTGTAAGACATAAAATTTCTAAAAATTTTACTACCATCTAATGGTGGAAGTGGTATTAGGTTAAATACGCCAAGTCCAATATTTACAATTGCCGCTGATTGAATCATCATCATTACATAAAAACCAATTCCGTGAAACAATAAAACTTGGTGCTAGTTTATAAATTGCAAAATAAAGAATCGTAAGTACAATTGCAAGTACAAAATTCATTGCTGGACCTGCAACTGATACAATTGCTTCACCTTTCGACATAGAAACTTTTCTATCAAAATTTCTTGGGTTAATTTGTACTGGTTTTCCCCATCCAATATGAGCAAAAATAAGTAATACAAATCCAATTGGGTCTAAATGACTTGTCGGATTCAAATTCAATCTTCCTTGCATTTTAGGCGTATCATCTCCTAAGCGGTAAGCCGCATAAGCATGTGCAAACTCATGGAATGTAATCGCAACAATAACTCCTGGTAAAGTTAATAATAAACTAAGAAGTTCTAATCTTGACATTCCAACAAGCCCCAACACAATACTTATCCCTAAAATAATATATAAAAATCGTTTATCATATGAAAAATTAAACATTTTCTCTTCTCCTTTAAAATCGATTTATCCCCTTATTTGTTTTCAATATCTTAATCATTTTCTATAACTTCAACTAATTATAAAACTCTATACATCTATTCATATCTTTTACACTTATAGTAACATGATTAATATTAAAATTCATATTTTCTCCCTTGCTTAGTTTAATGGTTTCATGGTTGGGAATAGTAATACATCTCTAATTGATGCTGAATCTGTTAATAACATGATAAGTCTATCTATTCCCATTCCTAGTCCACCTGTTGGAGGTAAACCAATTTCTAGTGCTTGAACGAAGTCTTCATCCATCATGTTTGCCTCTTCGTCTCCTGCTTCTCTTGCTTCTACTTGTTTTTTAAATCTTTCATATTGATCAATTGGGTCATTTAACTCTGAATATGCATTTCCATATTCACGTCCACCAATAAATACTTCAAATCTTTCTGTTAATCTTGGGTCAGATGGTTTTCTCTTGGTTAATGGTGATACTTCTACTGGGTAATCACAAATGAATGTTGGTTGTATTAGAGTTTCTTCTACATATTCTTCAAAGAAAATGTTAATGATATTTCCTCTTGTTTTCTTAATATCATCTACTTCTAGTTTTCTTTCTTCTGCAAGTTTTATTGCTTCTTCGTCAGTATTGATTTCGTTAAAATCAACACCAGTTACTTCTTTAATAGCATCAATCATGGTCATCCTTTTCCATGATGGTGTTAAATCAATTTCGGTTCCTTGGTAATTAATTTTTGTAGTTCCTAGTACGTTTTTGGCAATTGTTGATACCATTTCTTCTGTGATATCCATCATATCATTATAATCTTCATATGCTGCATATAATTCCATAGAAGTGAATTCTGGATTGTGTTTTAAGTCCATTCCTTCGTTTCTAAATAATCTACCAATTTCATATACTTTATCAAATCCACCAACAATTAATCTTTTTAAATATAATTCTGGTGCAATTCTTAAGTACATATCTATATCTAATGCATTATGATGTGTTACAAATGGTTTTGCTGTAGCTCCACCTGCAATGGTATTTAGAATTGGTGTTTCAACTTCCATATATCCTTTTGCATCTAAGAAGTTTCTCATTTCTTTAATAATTCTACTTCTTAATTCAAATGTTTTCTTTACTTCTGGATTTACAATTAAATCGGTATATCTTTGTCTATATCTTAAATCTAGGTCTTTTAATCCATGGAATTTTTCTGGAAGTGGTCTTAATGATTTTGAAAGTAATGTTACTTCTTTTGCATGTACTGAAATTTCTTCGGTTCTTGTTTTAAATACAAATCCAGTAATTCCTATAATATCTCCAATATCATAGGTCTTAAATGCTTTATAGCTTTCTTCTCCTAAATCATTAATACTTACATAACTTTGGATTTTTTCATCACAATCTTGAATCGTGCAAAAAGATGCTTTTCCCATAATTCTTTTAGCAATAATTCTACCAGCAACAGTTACATCTTTTTGGTCAAAATTTTCAAAATTATTTTTAATTTCTCCTGCCGTATTGGTTCTATCAAATTTTGTAATTTCAAATGGATTTTTTCCATTTGCTTGTAATTCGTCTAATTTTTCTCTTCTAACTTGCATTAGATGGTTCATATCTAATTCTTGTTCTTCATTTTGATTCATTTCATTTTCACTCATATTTTTCCCTACCTTTTTTATCTTTTATGATTTCCTATTATACCCTAGAACCCACAGAAAGTAAACCTTTATTGAGGAATTTTAAAAGAAAAAAGGATACTGCATTTGCAGTATCACTTTTTTGCCCCATACTCATGCCATTCAGATACAAATACAATCTCTCCATAGGCATGTGCAGATTGATAAACCACATTAGACTCGAATACTCTAACTCCATTTTCGTAAATGTCCTTTGCAATTTCCCATTCTTCTTGTGATGGTTCTTCAGAATACCACCGCGCATCTTGGTAGCAGGAATATTCTCCAGATGATATTACCCCTTTTACTGTATTAGGATAATCAGAACGTTCTACTCGGTTCATGATAACCGTTCCTACTCGATACTTTTCATCCCTATCGCAGATGCTTGCTTCTCCATGGATACCTTTTGCAAGATACCATAGTTCTTCTTGTTGGCTACTCTTTATTTCTCCTACTCTTACAAGTTCTGCTTTTGCAAATTTGGTGTTTTTCGCTTCAACTGCAACTTTTTCTTCTTCTTTTGCTTTAATCAACTCTTCCTCATATATCGATTTAAAGTTGCTTCGGTCTATTTCATCTGCCGATTGTTCAGGTTCTGAAATTTCCTCTATCTCTACTCTAACCACTTCTTCTTGCATGTCTGTACTAAGTACCCAAGTAGGAATAAAAGCTACGACTGTCAAAGAAATTAATATAGTTATTATTGCTATATTATACAGCCTTTCTCTCCGTTGTCTTCTTGCGATTTCTTTCCTTTTACTACTTTTTCTCATTGTTCTTTTTCCTCCTAATGTTTGTATCTTTTAAAAAAATAGCTTTAGGCTTCTCCTTTTAGGTTCTTATAAAAACAAACCTTTTTCATACGAAAGGTAATTGCCATTCTTACCCTATATTATACCATTTATTTAACATAAAATCAATTTTATTTAATTGTTCTTGCTATTTTTAGACATTTCTTGATTTTATTTCAATTTTATGTTAATATTAGATTATACTAAAACACATCACTATATTAGGAGGGTTTTTATGATTAATTTAAAATTGAAAGAAACTAAAACTTTATCCCAAATAATTCCTGACATCATTGAACTGTTTGGTAAAAATCCAGACAAAGAGGTTGTTCGGATTACAAATTCGGATGGGCAACATTTCGAAATAAGTCGCTTTGATCTGGAGGTCTATGAGAGTCTCTCTCATCCCAAAGTGCAAGAGTATTATGGTACTATTTTGATACAAAAGCAGTTTTGTATGAAATGTAATAATGCTACTGTTTTAGCGCAATTACTTGAAACCATCTACAATCTGATTGGTACAGATGCCAAAAATGATTATCTTGCACATTTGATGTCTAAGTAGTGAAGATAAGCGCCACGGTTTATGTGGCGCTTTTTCTTAATTGTTTTGCATGTTCTAAAGCAATATCTGTTACTTCTCCACTTGCAATTCTTGCAATTTCTTTAATAGTTTCTTCCTCATTTAGCTGTTTAACAGTAGTTTTTGTCATTTCATTTGATATGGCTTTACTAATATAATAATTGTAATCTCCTCTTGCTGCAATTGGTGCTAAATGTGTTACACACAACACTTGATGATGTTTTGCAATTTGTTTCATTTTGTCTGCAACTCGGTTTGCAGCAATCCCGCTAATTCCTGTATCAATTTCATCAAAAATAAGAACTGGGACTTTATCTACACTTGCAAGTACATGTTTAATTGCTAGCATAATTCTTGACATTTCTCCACCAGATGCTATTTTTATTAATGGTTTAAAATCTTCTCCTGCATTGGTTTTAATCAAAAATTCTACTTTATCTAGTCCATTTTTGTTAAAATCTTTTTCATTATTAAACACAACTTGAATATTAAATTGAGCATTTTTCATTTCTAAATCTTGTAATTCTTCCGATATTTTATTTGATAAGGTCTTAGCATTTCTGTTTCTTATCTCATTCATTTGTTTTGATATTATTAACATTTCTTTTTCTAATTCTTCTAACTTTTGTTTTAAGCTATTTGTGTATTCTTCTAAATTCTCAATTTGCTCTATTTCTTCTTGGATTTCATTTTTATAGTCTAAAATTTCTTGAATTGTATTTCCATATTTTCTTTTTAAAGAAAATATTAAATCTAATCTTTGCTCTATTTTTTGTCTTTCTTTTTCATCAAAATCAATATCCTCTTTTAAAGTATCTACATCCCTTGCTAATTCTTGTAAATCATAATAAATGCTTTTTAAGTTGTTTAATTTTTCTTCATAGTTTTTATCTAAACTTTCTATTTTCTCTAATGCTCTTACTGCTTTAGAAATTGAGTCAATCGCATTTTCTCCAATTTCTAAAGTTGCTTCATTCAACCCTTCTGAAATCTTTTCTGAATTTAACATTCTCGTCCTTACTACATCTAATTCTTCCTCTTCATTTACTTTTAACTGTGCTTCTTCAATTTCATTTACTTGATATTTTAATAAATCTAATTTTCTTTGCTTTTCTTTATCATCACCATAGTTTTCTTTTAGCTTTGTTTTCGTATCACAATATTCTTCATATAATCTTTGATATTTTTCTTTTATTTCTTTTAGTTCAAGTCCGTGAAAATCCGTCTAAATATTGAATATGTGCAGATGCTTCTAATATGGTTTGATTATCTAGCTGTCCATGAATATCAATAATGTCTTTCATAAAGTCTTTTAATTCATTAACTGTTACCATTCTACCATTAATTTTACACAAATTTCTACCATTATTAAATATGTCTCTTGAAATAATAATGTTTCCATCAATTGCATTTTCATGGTTTGGTAGATATAAGCATAGTTCTACAAAAGAATGGTCTTGTCCCTTTCGTATCATTTCTTTCGAAAATCTTCCTCCTGCAATCATTGCTAATGAATCTATAATTAATGTTTTTCCAGCTCCTGTTTCTCCTGTTAAAACATTAAAACCTTGGTTTAAGCAAATACTTATATCATCAATAATTCCAATATTTTGGATATGTAAATTGGATATCATATTTTTACTCCTTTTTCTTTAATTCTTTATGTGCTGTTTCTACTACTTGTTTTATTTGTTCTCTTGCTTTAAATAATTCAAAATTAGGTTGTTTCTTTTTTAGGTATAACAAATATTCTATATTTCCTGCAGGTCCTTTTATTGGTGAATAGGCTAAGCCTGCTATTTCAAATCCTAAACTACTTGCAAATAGCATAACTTTTTCAATCACTTTGGCATGTACTTTTTTATCTTTTACAACTCCATTTTTATTAACAAATTCTGTTCCTGCTTCAAATTGTGGTTTGATTAATGCTACCATTTGTCCTTCTTCTTTTAATAGTTCATATGCTTTATCTAATACTTGTGTTAACGAAATAAAAGAGACGTCTGTTGCTACAAAATCCACTTTTTCAAATTCCTCTATATTGATATCACGGATGTTTGTTCCTTCTAAATTAGTAACTTTTTTATCTTCTCTTAACGTTTTTGCTAATTGGTCATGCCCTACATCAAGAGCATACACTTTACTTGCTCCATTTTGTAACATACAATCCGTAAATCCACCAGTCGATGCACCTATATCTATACAAACTTTTTGTTGTATATTAATTTCAAACACATTAATCGCCTTATCTAATTTTAACCCTCCACGGCTAACAAATGGTAAGGTTTGTCCTCTTACTTCTATTTTACTATCTTCTTCTACTAACTTACTGGATTTTTCAATTAATTTATCTTCTACATAAATACAATAATTTTCAATGGCATATTTTGCTTTTTGTCTTGTTTCAAAAAATCCTTTTTTTACTAAAATACTATCAATTCTATCTTTCATCATTTCACCTTAAATTTATGCAAATCTTTGTTCGTATTTATTATATCTTATTTTACACTTTTGTCAAGCAATATTTAAAAAATTTTTAGCATTTTCTGTAATGTAAAAAGCCACTCAACATTCGAGTGGCTTTTTATGCTTAAGTTTTTTTGAAAAAGGTTAGTAAATGAGGTATTCAACATCCGCTTGTTCTGTATCCTCACACTTGATTTCCTCTGTATTAGCGTGGACTACTTTCCAAACTTGATTTCCTTCATAACAAGAATGTATTTTCATCTCATCCTTCGATGGAAACCACTGCACATAGATTTTTATGCATTTGGGGTCATCAAACTTGTATTCCACATTTTTATCAACAGGAAACTCGAGCATGTCGTATAATACCTTTCTTGTTAAGTTAAATACCACTACATTACCTTTTTCTTTGTCTGCTATCCGTTTCATTGTATCAACTGGACAACATCCTCCTGGGTTCTCATAACGTTCACTTCTCATATTGTCCCCTCCTTAACATTTATTTAAGCATGTACTTAGTAACATTATACTTTGATTTTATGTAAATGTCAAACATAGATTCATCATTTTGTTTCAAAAAATCAGAACAAATTTGCAATTTTATGTAAAATGTTATATAATACAAGATATGGAATATAGTATTTCTCATTTATAGAGATAGGAGGAAAAAAAATGAAAAAAATCAACAAACAACAAGAAATCGCTTTTCGGTGTTTTGTAAAAGAGACTGAAAAGCTGATTCAAGCCCTGAAGTCTGGGTATGAGCTTGAGGAACTTGCAAAAGACTGCAGTATTATTTGTGGTCACACTTGTACCGATGGATATGAGAGTGAAATTTGCAACATGAACCGTTGGATACGGCTCTTAATGACTGTTGAAGAAGATGAAATTCTTCCTTCTGATATAGTCACCTTCCTTGAATATATCATCTTTAAACATTCAAGGAAGCGTTCCTTTTCCTACATTTGCAAGCATTATTGGCTAAGAATTTCTTTTTTTGCTGATTTTGAGCATGCAAAACGCACTGTTGCTACAGATTTACTCTATGGCTTTACCATAAAAGCCTCTATCAATTATTACCTTGACAGGGATGCTCTTATTTACCAATGGGGTTGTATCTTGCAGGAAGCTATGGAGCAAAACATCATTCCCGGAAACAATCTTTATGATTTTTTGAATTTTATCTAATTTCCAGTTCCCGAATTGCTTACCATTTTTTTTGTTGGTAAGCAATTCGGGGTTATTTATTTAAATCATTTATGAAAAAGTGAAAAATGAAGAATGAAAAGTACAAAACTTGCCGTAAGGATTTACCCTAAAATAGCTTCTATACTTTTCACTCTTCACTTTTATCTCTTATCTCTTGCTGTAAGGCAAGTTTTGGTGGTGAACCGAACCGTTTTACAAACGTAAAAGGTTCAGTTACTAAATTACTTTCTATATCTTCAATCAAGTCAATAGTTAAAGATATTGGCTTGTTTCCAACATTACAGATTATAACTAATTCATTGTCATAAACAAGTATTGAATTAACTAGCATATCAACTAGCACTTTTCTGTAACTATTGTCTAGTATATCACCATCTTGTAGTCTGGTCAAGAAAAATTTTATTTCTTTTTCGGAAAGTTTGAATATTTTTGCCATTTCTAGCATAAATTGACTTTGTGTTTCTTCAAGTTCTATCTCATTTTGTGTAATTCTTTGACTTATCAGCTCAGTGTGATTTCCTTCCTCTAGTGCTTTTAGCAAGTTATTTATGTTGTTGTGAAGTTGTTTCTCTTTCTTTTCTAGGTTTTTAATCACTACATTTGAGTTATTTTCCTTTTGACAAGTTTCATATATCTTTTTAGAGATTTTTTCAATGTTCTTGTCTGTTAAAAGTGATTTGCATTTTTTGACAACTAAATCTTCGATATAGTCCTTTGATATAGTTCTATTCTTGCAATTCGTATCATTGCGTTTAGTATCTCGATAGTATCTATACATTTTTGAAGTTTTAGAGTTTCCGTGATACACCTATATATTTGCTACCACACTTTCCACAGAATAGTTTTCCAGTTAGTAGGTATCTATCTTCTGCTTTTCTAATTCCCGGAGCGTGTTTGTATTTTTCTCTAACTTCTTGAACTTTGTTAAAGGTATCTTCATCAATTATAGCTGGAATAGTATTAGGAAACTCTTTTTCTCCATAAGTTGTTGTTCCTATGTATTTCTTGTTTTTGAACAAATTTTGTAGTGAATTTTTATTGAAATCGGTACCTTTTCCTGTCTTATACCCATTCTTGTTAAGAAAATCTATAATTTCTACAACTGGAATATCGTTTGCTCTCATTTTAAATATTGCTTGAACAATAGGTGCTGTATTTTCATCAATGACAAGTTTCTTTTTCTTGTATGTATCGAAATCTTGTTCTATAACACGATACCCTAGTGGGACAAAACCACCATTATATAAACCTTTCTCTGCATTAAGTAGCATATTTCTATTCACTTTTTGAGATAATTCAGCAGAATAATATTCTGCCATACTTTCAAGTACACCTTCCATTACTATTCCAGCAGGGTCATCAGAAATATTTTCTTTTGCAGAAAGAACTTTGACTCCGTTCTTTTTTAGTTTAGCTTTGTACCTCGCACTATCATAACGATTACGTGCAAACCTATCAAGAGAGTAAACAAGTATTCGGCTAAATTTTCCCTTTGAACTATCTTCTATCATTCGTAAAAATTCTGGTCTGTCATCAGATTTTCCAGAGATAGCCATATCAATATATTGTTCGACAATAGTATAACCAAGCCTTTCAGCATATGCCGTAATTTCTAATATTTGAGCCTCAATACTAGTAGAGTTTTGTTTATGTGAGCTATACCAGATCTGAAGAGCACACGTCTGA
>CANAZY010000033.1 GCA_947365805.1 uncultured Clostridium sp.
CCAAAACTAAATTCTTGTTAAGCTATCACTGGAATTTACTTTTATAATTAAGGAATTTATAAAAATTTGGAAAAAAGTATTGCAAATAGATAAAAAATGTAGTATAAATATTGATAGATTAAGAATAATAATAATAAAATAATAAATAAGTGAGGGAATTCAGATGACAAATTTAAAAAGAGTATGTTTGGTAATGTTAGTAGTAATTTTATTAGGAGCTACAGCCGTATTTGCAACAGAAGGTGGAACAATATTAATTTCACCACAAAATACAGTAGTGGGAGGAAATGCAATACAAAATACAACCCCAACCACGAATACACAAACAAATACTACTGTAATTCAATCAGGAAATACAAGCACTTATACAAATACCAACAGTTTACCAAAAACAGGTGCTGATGATTATGCCGTTATTGGAATTATTGCTGTTTTTGCAGTATCTGCTGTATATGCCTATAAAAAAATTAAAGACTACAAAAATATTTAATATAAAATTTGAAAGGATAAGTTCATACTTATCCTTTTTCAGTTGCTTTCACAATTCTCCTTTTGTTTTTAACATTATTGCAAGTAACGAGAGTAATTTCTCGTTTTCCATTTGTATCTTGGTTGGTGCAAGATAAATCATCATAACTTGTTTCATAATTTTGATATACTTTGTATGCTATTTTTGTTCCGACTTAAATCGTAAATATAGATAATATCTCCAATTGCTAATTTTTTTAATCTACTAAAAAACTGATAATTGTTATAGTTATGTCCTGCAATACATAGATTACCGAATTTGGTTTGGATTTGGGCCAAAAAATTTGCAAGGAGCAATCTTTAGTAATTCATAGTTAAATTCATGGATAATAGGGTAATTAATCCCAATTGATTTGATTTCAATTAAACCAATAACCGAAAAACCAAGAGAATCGGTTTGATAATTATTTTCGTTTAATAAACGAGAAGTAGAGTAAGAAGATTGGCTATTTTCATATAAATTGGTTATACTAAAACGATTGATAATTTCTTCAGATAATGCTTCTTTTTTGTTTTTATCATATTGTATATAAAAATAGTATCCACTAATCATAATAACAAGACAAACACAAAAAATAAATTGAAACTTAAAAAAATTAAATTTTCTTTTTTTATAAGATGGTGGATGTGAGATATTTTCTGTAATTGCTTCACTAGAAGATAAAATTTGATTCAACTTTTTTTCCTCCATAAAAATCAATATTCATCTATATTTTTTCATAAAATACGAAAAATATTTATGATAAAACAAAATTACAAAAAAAGGAGATTTTCTTGCGAAAACAAATAAAATATGCTAAAATGAAAATGTTGTGAAAAGGAGGAATACAAAAGATATGAGAAGTATGGCAAGCTATTTATTATTAATTTTTATGGTAATGTTTTGGATTTTTCGATTAGTAGTTGCATTTACTACAAGTATTGGAGTAGATATTGGATTTACACCAATGGATATGAATATGGAAATTATATTATTATTTGTAACATTAGTTGCAATTGGATTTGTAGGAAAAAGAATGTTATTAGGTTCTATTATTTACTTAATTTCTTACGGATTATATTTTGGAGTAGACATGTATCACATTGTAATGGGAATTATGGGAGGAACCACAACCATAACTGATTTTTCAAATGTAACTGCATCTTTTATTGGAATTATTTTACCAATTTCAGTATTTTTTAACTTACTAATTGATAAAAATAGAACCAATCATCCAGTGGATAAAAAAACAGATTGGTTTTACAAAAACGAACAATATGATCGTAAACTAGACGAAAGAAGCGACCAAAACCAATATCGTAATTATTAAAACGAAAGAAAGACGAATATAAACTGAGGTATCAAGATAAAAAGACAACCATAGTCAAAGCCTTATAAATAAAGGAATTGTTCAAAAAAGTTTTTTTATATTTAACTGAAGTTAAACAAAATGAGGTGAAAAAATGATGAAGCAGGGAGTAATAATAGCGGGATTTGCAACATGTGGAAAAAGTGTGTTGGGAAGAAAATATAAAAATGTAATAGATTTAGAATCAAGTAATTACAAGCATATTGATGATTTTAAAAACATTTCTGTTGAAATGAGAAAAGGTACAAAAAGAGAAATAAATCAAGAATGGCCTGAAAATTATTATCAGGCGATTAATGATGCTATAAATAAATATGATATAGTATTAGTGCAATTAAAACCAGAACACTTAGATTATTTTGACAAGAATGATATCAAGTATAGTATAGCTTATCCTAATATTAAAGATTGGAAAACAGTTGAAATGAAGTGTATTGGTAGAGGAAATAACCAAAATTTTATAAAACGACTGAAAGAAGTGTTTATTCCATTTTATGAAGATGTTCTTAGGAGAAATTATGAAAAATTGTATATTATTGATAAAAATGAAACATTAGAAAGTATTTTAATTAAAAATAATTTTAATTTAAAAGGACGTGATAAAAATGAACAACAATAAAGAGCAAAATACGACAATCAACTGGTATCCAGGTCATATGGCTAAAACCAAGAGACAGATTACAGAGGATTTGAAATTAATTGATATTGTACTAGAGTTATTAGATGCTCGTATTCCAATTTCAAGTCAAAATCCGGATTTGAGAGAAATTATTGGTGATAAAAAGAAAATTGTGATATTAAATAAATGTGATTTGGCGGATGAAAAAGAAAACAACAAATGGATAGAGTATTTTAAGAAAAATGGAATAAAAGCAGTTTTAACAGATTCGAATTCTGGTGTAGGAATTCAAGAATTAATTAGACAAATTAAAGAGCTTGCAAAAGCGGATTTAGAAGAACTTGCGAAAAAAGGAAGAGTTGGAAAATCGATTCGTGTTATGATTTTAGGAATTCCTAATGTAGGAAAGTCTTCTTTAATCAATCGAATTTCAAAAAAGACATCAGCAGGAGTGGGAAATAAGCCAGGATTTACGAAACAAAAACAATGGATTCGTGTATCAGATGAAATAGAGTTATTAGATACACCAGGTGTTTTATGGCCAAAATTTGAATCCCAAAAAGTGGCACTAAATTTATCTTTTACAGGAACCATAAAAGATGAAGTGTTAGAAAAAACAGAAATTGCTTTTTATTTAATAAAATGGCTATTAGAAAACCAAGAAGAAAAGTTATTAGAACGTTATAAATTAACAAAACAAGATATTAACAATATAAAAGAAAATGTGCAAAATCCAGGGGAACAAATCGTTGAAGTAATGAATTTAATTGCTAAAAAAAGAGGTGCGATTGTTTCAGGTGGACATACTGACGAAGAGAAGGTAGCAGGAATTATAATTGATGAATTTAGAAATGGCAAATTAGGAAGAATTACACTTGAAATTGCAAAATAGGAGAGAGATATGGAAATTAATTTTAATTCTTTTAAAGTAAAAGAAAAAGAAGAGGCGAATTTAATGTCACCTCTTGTATGGGCATATGTAGGAGATGCAGTGTATGAATTATATATTCGTACCTATCTTAGTAGTACAACAAAATTAAATCCACATAAATTACATATTGAATCAATTAAATATGTAAAAGCAGGAGCACAAGCACATATATTAGAAAATCTTATGGAAGATTTAACCGAGGAAGAGCAAAACATTGTAAGAAGAGCAAGAAATACACAAAATCACCATTTGCCTAAAAATGCGAATGTAACAGAATATATGTATTCTACTGCATTTGAGGGATTAATCGGCTATTTATATTTAACAGGACAAAATGATAGATTAGAAGAAGTTTTAGAAAAATGTATTCAAAATAATTGAAAATAAAATCATAGAACAATTGACAGAAATTAAAAAAAATGGTATTCTAGGTAGGTACTAAAAATGGCCCCTTGGTCAAGCGGTTAAGACGCAGCCCTCTCAAGGCTGAATCATGGGTTCGATTCCCGTAGGGGTCACCAAAACGTTCCAAAAACCAAAATGTATTTCTTTGTAGGAGGCTTTGCAGTAAGCCTACCACTGAAATTGGACAAAATTAAAACTCACTGATTTTACAAGTGAGTTTTTTCATTTACTTGATTATTAAGTTTCTCAAAGCTAAAAACATTTCTATATCTTACACTTACTGACTTGTTTGTTATGCTACTGAAAGCTAAAAACATTTCAACTTTTTTCATTTACTACTATTATTTTCTTGTTTATATTCCCTCTAATCTAACCTTTATTACTTAATATATGTATGCATTTATTGTATTAGATTTTATATGTCCGCTTCTTATTGTTATTTTCATTGTTATTATTGTTTATTTCCTCTTCAAGAGTTTTTTATTTATTTACTGGAAAAGGTTTCGCTCAAAACTGAAAAGATGATTTTAAGCCTTTCTTAATCTAAACTAATTATTATTACTTTTTAGCATTTATTTCTTTGATTTTCTCTTTTAATGTATTAGATACATCTTCCAACAAACGAGATATATCTATTACCATTATTTTTATATATTCTTTGTCATCATCATTATAGTATTTGATTTGTTTTAGTTGTTGCATTATTTCCCTTACTTGTTTTCATATCTTATTAAATGCATTATATATATTAACTCTTGTTTCTTCTTCCTTTATTATTCTTACCATTTTTCTAACCTCAACTTTCTTATATTTTCACTAATTCGGTTATTCTTTATCTCAAAGTTACCTTATTTCAACTGAAAATTGTGTTTAACAGTTGTTTATTGTTTTAGTGGGAAAGGTTACGCTTGAAAGTAGAAAACTGCTTAAAAAGTGTTATGAACTATTATTGTATTATTGATAGATTTATGATAAAATCACAAGAAAAAAGGAAGTGATAATATATGATTATGTATGGTGGTGGTTGGTGCTATGATAGAAAAGGCAAGTGTGATAAATTAGATATTTACAGCGAACTTATTAGAAAAGGAGTGTTTTTTACTGATTATACTAAGAAGACTTCTCCAAAAGTAATGAAATTATTGGGGAAAGCCAAAGCTGGTGATATTATTTATTTGAAATCATATTATATTAAAAAACAAACTTTAAAAATACAAGCAATAGGTTATTTTATAGATGATGAACTTATTGAAGAAACTATTGGTGGTCAAAAAGGAATTGCAAGAAGAATAAATTGGGTCAGAGAATTATCAACACCAATTTCTTTTGAAATTCCTAGTGCAAGAAAATACAATACTACTTTTTATGAGGAAAATCGTGTTGAAAATATATTAGAAATTATGAAGTGTTTAGATGAAAAATAATTGAAAAAGAACCTCTTTTATATTAAAGAAGTTCTTTGTTTTTTAGCATATAATTAAATTATGAGCCTATTCTAAACTCTTTACATACCCCAATCTGATTTGGAGAAAAATAATATGTTTTTATTGGTTTAGTTATTTTTTTACCTTCGACTGTTATTTCAAAATCATTACGAATATCAGGTTTACCTTTTATTGTAAATGCAGTTTCAGCCCAATCTACTTCTGTTAAAGGTAAGTTGCCGTTAAATACATTTTTACCATGAACATCTACTTTTACATTTATAGTTTTATTTTCATAATCAGTAGCAGAAATGTCTGCAAGTTCTAATAAGTAGTATGTATCAAAACGAACATTTAAATCATACACGTTATCTGCTACTGTTATAGTGATAGTTGTTCCTTTTTCAATCTTTTTTCCATTGGCTTCAACATCAATAACAGTATTATCTTCATAATCTAAATTTGATTTTTTAACTATTTTATATTTAATACCCAACTTATCTAATTTATCTGTATATTCTTTTAATTCATAGCCCATTTGAAAATATGGCATTTCTATCATTTCTTTTTTGGGTTTAGAATTAGTGTTAGGATTAGTATCAGTATTGTCATAGTTGGTATTGTTGTTGGAATTCATATTATTAGTATTTTCGTCTGTAGTACTTGTGTTTTCAATTTTATCTTCGTTATCTTTATTTTTTCCATTTTCTATATTAAATATATCTGGATATACAGACTTTAGATCTTCTACATACTCTTGTGAACTTGCGGTTAGAGAATATTGATTAATTCCTTGATTTTCAGCCTTTACCTTCATACATAATGTATGATTATCATATTTACTTTTATTATTTGGTAATTTTTCTAATGTCTCTATTATTGGGTTTATATATTCACTATTAAATAGTTCTTTTAAGGTATCATAAAATATCTTTTTCCACGTATTTTCAGCAAATTTAAGATTTTCATTAGTATAGTGATATGCTATTGATGCTATATAATTATTATGCATTTGAATTATAATAGTACAAGCAGTTGTACTATTTTCATCTGCATACGAATTATAAACCATATTATAATCATTTGAAGTAATATATTCAAATTTTGTAAATTTTTTTACATTATTCTCATTACAAGCTTTATCTAATGCTTGTTGAACTTCATTAAGATTAAAATTATAAGTTATTCCTGTTTCTGCGGTAGTATCTAATCTAAAGTCTTCCTCTTTTATGTTATCTGCAATATTCTCTGTTGTATTATTTTCTTTGTTTTTCTTTTTATCATTAAGTATCATATTCATTATTATTCCCAATATAACTATAAAAATTATAATTATACTTATTATTATAATTTTTTTCTTCTTTGAAGAATTACTTGACTTCGATTTGTTTTGTATCACATTATTTATGTGTTCTGTATCATTACTTATTTGGGTACCACACTTAGTACAAAATTTTTCTCCTTCTTTTATTTCTTTTCCACATTTACCACAATACATAACAATTCCTCCTATATTATATACCCCAATTCTTTTCAGCTTCCCATTTTAGCTCTTGTTCTTGATTTGAACCAGGACGCCCATCACTTAAATATGTATAGTAATATAATTTTGTTGTTCCTTTTATTTCAGTCAGATTTTCATCTATTGCAACTAACTGTCTATACTCTGAATATTTTGAGCCTGTATCATAAACTATCATATAAATTATTTTTCCATCATTAGCAGTAGCATATTTCCTATGACTTTTATATTTAACAGACCCTTGATTTGAATCCCTAACAATACTAGCCCAATCTTTAATAATATTAGAAATTTTTTCTTCTTCTTCTTTTCTTTTTTGTTCTTCTAGCAATCTTTTTTGTTTTTCTTCTTCTGTTTCTATTGAACTATTAGAACTTAAATTTTCTTTTGAAGTATTCTTTCGATTAGCTGATGAACTAAAAGCAATCATAACAGCAATAAAAGCAATAAACACTCCAAAAACAATTAATTCTATTTTTACTATTTTCTTAACTCTAGAATTACTTTTTTTCGTTGAATTAGAAATCTCAACTTTACTTTCCCAGTTCTCTATTGAACTGGGAAAGCTAACTTTATTTCCACAGTGAATGCAAAACTGCATATCTTTTTCTATTTCTTTTCCACATTTACTACAAAACATTACAACATCTCCTTTATTATTTTATCTATTTATATTATATCATTCTAAAACACTAAGATCTATCTTCTCTCTAGTTATTTCAAAATTTAAGATTGATGTGTCTCTTAATATTTCCATTGTAACAGTTGTTCCTTCTTCACCTTTTATTTTATTTGCAATATTTTCCTTATCATCTGCTGTATATTCAATTCCATTAACTTTTAAAATTAAGTCTCCTGATTTTATTCCTGCTTTTTCTGCTGGACCATCTTTTATAACTGATGTAATTTCTACTTTATTATAATTAGTATTTTCTAGCATATATATACCTATTCCTACATAATTATCTTCATCATCAACTAGTGTATTTTCTGTACTATTATCCACATCTAATGTTATTGAAAAGTTATCATAATAATCATGATAATCTGGCATATCTGTGCCATAACTAAGTACAGAATGTAAACCTTTGTATGATACTTCTAATTTTTTCAAAATTTTAGCATATACTCCCATTATCTTCTTATATTCTTCTCCGTCTTTATTTTCAAAAATTGTTCTTACCTCTGTTTCGTTATAGTTCATAAGAGTGCATACTATATAGAGTAGAGTGTTTTTTTGTAAAGCAAAAAACTCAGACTCAGTTATCTTCTCATAAGCAGTATATTTTACATTGATTCTTCTAATTTTGTCCTCTGAATGATTAGCATCTAGAGTAAAAGTAAACCTTCCTCTATAATGATCTATGTAATCATTAAAAGAAAAAATAATTTTTCCATTCTCAAATTTTTTCTTTGCAGAGAGAATTTCAAATATAGAATTTCCTCCTATAAAAGTAGCATACCTTGAGAAAAAAACTCCTTCATCAACATTAAACGCATTTTTTTCTATATTTATAAAATCATAGTATTCTTTAACTTTTTGCGTTTGTTGTGTATTTTCTATTGAACTGTTAGAATTTATATTTTCTTTTTCATTGTTAGCAGCTTTTTTTAATGTTGAATTTGATTTATTGATTATTATAATCATAACTGACAACAAAATTATAGCTAGTATAATAATTAATGATATTTTTACTATTTTCTTAACGTTAGAATTACTTTTCTTTGTTGAACTAGAAATCTCAACTTTACTTTCACAGTTCTCTATTGAACTGGGAAAGCTAACTTTATTTCCACAGTGAATGCAAAACTGCATATCTTTTTCTATTTCTTTTCCACATTTACTACAAAACATTACAACATCTCCTTTATTATTTTATCTATTTATATTATATCACATTTATTATACTATACCTACTTTATTCATTCAAGCATTATTTATATTTCTTAAAGTATTGTTTTCTTATATTAAACTATTGTTTTGTGTAAAATTCTTCATAGGTGATAATATGAAAGAAAACAAAGAAAACACATTAAAAATTATAGGTCAAAATATCAAGCGAATCCGTTTGTTAAAAGGTCTAACACAAGAACAACTAGCAGAAAAACTAGATAAAAGTATAAATTTCATTAGCATTATTGAGAGGGGCGAAAGTGGTATCAGCATTCCTACTATTATTGATATATGTAATGCACTTCAAATCAACTCTGAGGACATATTCAAAGGACTTCTAAATAAGCAAGTTGTTACAGATGATGAATTTATTACTAATTCCTTAAATATGTTCAACAGAGAAGATAAGAAAATTGTTAAGGGACTTATGGAATATATCATTAACTCTAAAAAGTAATACTATTGTTCTATATTGTCTAAATTGAAATTAGATAGCTTTATTCCTAACGATAACCCTCTAAAAAATACTTGCTTATTTAAGTCATCATCTAATTTATGCACAAGTTCAAACAACTCTTCTAAACTATCAATGTTTTGATTTTCTAAATGTTCTATGAAGTCTTGTTTTGCTTTTTCTAGTTCTTCGAGGTCTTTCTTGTATTTTTTAGTAGTTGGTTCTGCTAATACTGTGTCATATAAATTTAAGATAATATCATTATCAGTCATAATTTGCTCCTTTCCGTATTTTATTGTGTAGCCTACACTCTAATAATTCATTGGCTAACAAAGAGCAATACCCTTCTAAAATTGAGATAAAAATATCAAAAGTCCTAGTATTTATTGACTAGGACTTTATTAAATTCCAATATTTTTCTGTTGTTGGTTTTCTCGTTTTAGAGGGAAACTTTATAAAAAATTCTTTATCATATTTAGTTAACCATTTTAAGAGTTCTTGTTCAATTTCTTCTTCATTTGAATATTTTTGTTCTAGTAGCTTTCTTTTTTCCTTATAGTTGTAGTTTTTCTTAAATTTTTCAAATTCTTCTTTGTGATTACGCCTAAGTCTTGAATAAATTGCATCATAAAAAATTTGTGAGGTAGATTTTATAGATAACTCTTGTTTTTGCCAAGAATATTCATCTTTTACTTTTTCATCAGACATTGTATTACAATTAACTTGATTATTTTCAGTAGGTATAAAATATTTTTTACAACACTTACATTTTATAATTCTTAACCCCTCTAATTGTAAATGATATAAACTAGCATATATAAAATCTGTTAGTGTAGATAGTTCATATTTGTATTTAGTTTCTTTTGCTTTTTTTGACTTTGAAAATTCTATTGTTGGACTTGGTAATTGTAATGTAATTCCAGAGAATGTATAATATCGAGAATTTTCATAAGTTGGTACAAAAGCATTATCTACAATTTTTTTCATTTTTTCAAATTCGTTTAACCAATTATCAAAAAAGCTAATACATTTATCTTTTAAGCATTGAGCTGTACTCATATAAATAAATTGTTCTTGTAGATTTTTATAATGGTTGCTATGTTGTAAATATACTTTTTCTTCTAGGCTTAAAGAGTTTATATAGTTGTTTAGAGTATCTTCATCATCTTTTAATTTTTCTTTTTCTTCCCTTATTTTTATATATTTTTCTTTAAGTTTTAATGATTTTTGGTCAAAATATTCACTTTGTTTTATTTCATTAGTTATATTATACAAATCTACATTGTATTTATGATATATATCAAAAGCAAAGCTATCAATGAAATTATTAAATATAGATAATGCTTTAGAAATATTTGTCAAATCTTCTTTTAAGCCTTTTAAACTATCTTTGTAGTCGCCGTCGCTTTCTTTTTCTGCATTGTATATCATATTTTTGTGATTTTCTAATACTTTTCTAATTTTATTATAATTATTCAAAATAATAACAAGAATAGTTCCTATTGGGAATTTTTTTAACTTCATATTATTTTCTTTGTTATTTTTATCTGTTATATAAAAATACTCTGTTCCACTTTTAAAACCACTTTCTGTTTCATTTTTCACTTTTAAGGTAAATTCAACAAAAGTTCTTGCATTATCTTTTCCTAATACATAAGCATTGATATAACTATATTTTTGATTTTCCATTGTATCACTTCCTATCTCATAAATGTGTCAAGAATTTAACAAATTTATTTTTATTTTTTACAAATCTTAATGCACATTTTTTCCGTGTCATAATTAGGGTACACTAAAGATTCAACTTGAAACAATTATACAACACTTATCTTTTTAGTGCAATTCAAATCAAGAAAGAGGTGAGAAAAACGGGAACAGAAAACAACAATAAAATCAAAGTTAAGAAATTGCCATTTTCGAGTTTATGTAATGCAGAAATAATAAAAGTATTTGAGGGTAATGGCATTATAGAAGTGGAAAGTATGCAGAAAGCACCATTTTCATTGAGTAATAGGTTTGTTAGGCTATCAAAGACAGAATTTTTAGACAAGACAACTGGAGAAATAAAATACTACAAGAAAACAGAAACAAGAAACCAAAACCCAAGCGAAGTAAGAAAAACATTTAAAGCATTAAGACGCTTGATAAACTACAATTTCTGTGGAGGGAATAACGAGAAACATATAACTCTAACCTATGGCAAATTACAAAAGGACTATAAGCAAGTGAATAAAGATTTTAGGCATTGGTGGAGGCTAATCAAAAAGCATTTTTCTAGTTTAGAATATATCTGTGTTATAGAATATCAAGCTAATGGCTCAATTCATCTACACGTATTAGTTAAAGATATAGAAAATGAAGATTTACCATTAGAACAAGAACTACTAAATGCAACTTGGACAAAAGGGTTTAGCAAAATAACAGAAATCGAAAATGCAACTAATCTTGGAGCCTACTTTTCAGCTAGATTTACAGATATAGACTTAAAAGAAGATATACAAAATGAAAATACAAGTAAGTTAATACTCAAAGGGGCTCGAATTAAGTATTATAAGACAGGACAAAAGATATTCACTACCTCACGAGGCATTGTCAGGAACAAGGGACACACAGTAACACAAGAAGAACAAGAAGAAATGACACGAGGAGCGAAAATGATATATGCAGAAAGCAAAGAAATATCGAAAATAGATAGTAATGGTAAGAAAATTGTGCTTAATACAATAACCTATCAACAATATAAAAAAGAAAGGGAGTAATTAGTTATGGAAAATGAAAGAGTAATAAGTAGTGGTGTAGAATTTGATAAAAATAAAATGGATGAAATATTAAATCTCCAACAAAAAACAGACGATAGACTAAAGGAAATAGAAGAAAAGTATAAAGATAACGATGCAATAATTTTAAGAGTAAAGTATATATTAGGTAGGAAAAATTTCCTAATAAGTAATAAATATGTTATGCAATGTTTATTTCATATGGATTGGCAAAATGTTCTTTCAAGTGCAGAAAGCAAAGAGTTAAATAGTTTGTGTAATGACATATATCATAAGATGTTAGAATTAGAGAATAAACTAGACGAATATACAAAAACATTGTAGAAACAAAATGATAAATAAAGTTATTGTGATTTAACTCATAAAAGTAGTTAATGTACCCTGTATAATCAAGTCAATGTATATAGGGTGCATTAGAACAAAATTACTATATAAGTTATAGTGGCATTATGCAAATTATAAATAGGAGAGATAAAAAATGAAGAGTTTAAATAAGCTGAGTAGAAGTGAAAATGATATATTAGCAAAAAGAAGAACTAGTATTTGGAAGATGAATTTATCAATTTTAAGTGGGGAACAGATGAAAAAAAGAGAGGAGACATTTAAAAGAAGGCTTGATTTTTTTACAAACCAACAGAAAGTATATGATGATATGTCTTTACAAAAAGAATTTTTTATAAACAAAAAAAGATATCTTATGAAGTTGCGTAATAGTCTTGCAAAAACGTGTATGCTTATAAACGAAGGTGAATATAAAGATATAATTAATAACAAAAATATTGATAAACTTTTAGAGCTAACATATAAAGTATATTTAAAAATATTGAATACAGATATTCCATTAGAAGGTAAGTATTGTGATTATTTATATGACTATAAATGTGCGAAAGATGATACAACAGATTAATATTTAACTAATGCACCCTATATATTTACTTGATTATATTAGGGTATATTAGAACAAAATCACTATATAAATTGGAGGTTATACATATGCAAAGTGAAGAACAAGAACAAGAATTATATTCTAGTTATGCAAGTGAAAATGAACTTGTTATGACTGAAGATATAGAAAACCTACTAAATGAGTGGTTAAATGAATTTGAAACACAACAACAAGAAGATACAACAAGCAAGTTTCCTTAATGGTATTAGAGAACATTGGTAGGTAAAGTAAAAATGCTTGGACTATGTATTATTACTTAACTATATATAGTTCAAGCTAAATATTAAACAAAATTTCAAGAATAAGAAGGGAATTGGTTGTTATGAACGAATTAATTATTGAAAACCTTTTACTAGATGACAAACAAGTTGAAATGTTAGCCTTTGCTATATCAAGTCAAGATATTAAGAAATACATACAAGAAAACAAGAAAGAATATATACATTGGTTAATTCAAGAATTTGTTATACAAGCTTATGAAAAATATGGAGATAAGATAACTGAAAAGCTAAAAGAAAAAATCTCTATATTGAACAAAATGCTAAATACACAGATAGATATAAGTTCAATGTTAAAAACAAAATAATTTTATATGAAAAGGAGATTATGAAAAATGGAAAATAATAATTGCTGTCTATACGCTAGGTATAGC
>CANAZY010000034.1 GCA_947365805.1 uncultured Clostridium sp.
TTTACTTTTTTATATTTTTTCTCTTTTATTTCCCCAGATTATTTAACTCATATTTATTAAAGTCATAATTGACAAGTAGTCAATCGTGTGATAAAATACAAACAAAAGTTTAGATGCAATGAACATAGGAGTGATATATAATCAATGTGACTGGATGAAAGAGCATTATAAAAGCCAAAATACCTGATGCATATATAGTAAAAACAAATATAAATTAGTATTTAGGAGGATTAATATGGAAAATAATATAGTTAATAGAAAAAGGAGAAGTGGAATGAAAGATATTAAGGAATTATACTAGACGTTGATGGTGTAATTATTGAAATATTAGATTATTTTGAAAAAGAAATGTAATGGTAAAATATAAAGTTTGTGACCGAATTTGTGTGAAATTCGTGTAAGTGAAAAATAGTTAAAGCTAGAAATTTTGAATTTGCCAGATGTTTGGCAAATTTATTAGAGAACATAGGAAAAAGTACAAAAATATGATAAAATAAATTAAAATTAGGAGGTGCTAATGTGGAAAATGGAATAATCGATAATGAAAACAATATAATTTTTTATACTGATGAAGATAATAATGTAAAAATCGAAGTAATATTAGAAAATGAAAATGTATGGCTAACTCAGAACTCATTAGCAAAATTATTTGATACAACAAGAAATAATATAACAATGCATATAAAAAATATTTACGTTGATAATGAACTAGAAGAAGAGGCAACTAGTAAGGAAAACTTACTAGTTCAAAAAGAGGGGAATAGAAACGTAAAAAGAAAAATTTATTTATATAATTTGGACATGGTAATTTCTCTTGGATTTAGAGTTAATTCAAAGAAAGCCATTAAATTTAGAACATGGGCTAATAAAATAATAAAAGAATATATGATTAAAGGATTTGCATTAGATGACGACAGATTTTTAAAAGGTGGAAAAGTTAATCAAAAGTATTTTGACGAATTATTAGAAAGAATAAAAGTAATTCGTACAAGTGAAAGAATGGCATATCAAAAAATAACAGATATATTTATGACTACTTCAATAGATTATGATAAAAATTCCGAAGAAGCATATACCTTTTTTAAAATAGTACAAAACAAACTTCACTACGCAATAACAGGTTATACAGCAGCAGAATTAATTTACGAAAGAGTAGATAGTGAAAAAATAAATATGGGACTTACAACATGGAAAGAAGCACCTGATGGAATGATATATAAATATGATATTAGTGTAGCTAAAAATTATTTGAATGAAAGCGAATTAAAGAAATTAAATAATTTAACTACTTTGTTCTTAGACTATGCAGAAACAATGGCAGAAGAAGAACAAATAATGACAATGAAGGATTGGATAAATGAAACAGATAATCTTTTAAAATTTAGAAAAAAAGAGATATTAAAAGATTCTGGAAGAGTATCACACAAACAAGCAATTGAAAAAGCAAATAATGAATATGAGAAATACAGAATTAAACAAGACCAACAATATATTTCTAGTATGGATGAAATGTATAAAAAGTATTTAGAAGAAAATAAATAGGAGGCACAATAATTAAATGAATTTAGAAGAAAAATTTGAAAAACTAATAGAATATGTAGAAAATATAACTGATAATGAACTGAGAGAATTAGTAAAGAAATTATTAATTGATAAAAAACAGGATTTAATGAATAGAGCAGGCTCACCAGATAGAATAGAAAATGGAATATATTATAAAGGAAATCATCATTTCTTTAAAGGTGGACTATTATGCCATTTATTAGAAACTACTGAATATGCTGTTAATATTGCTAAAACAAGTAATAAAGAAACGAATATGGATGTGTTGATTTGTGGAGCATGCCTACATGATATTGGGAAAATTATAACTTATCAAGAATGGAATGATGAAAATCAAGTAAAAAATCCTGCTACTATTTATGCAAGTAAAGTACAACATTCTTACTTAGGAATGAAAATTGTTTCAGAGTATTTAAATAAAAAGGTAAAAGAAGAAATTGAACTTGAAATTCTACATATAATAGCAAGTCATATGTCAAGAAATAATAGCACTACTTGTGGAGCTTTAGTTACTCCAGTTACTATTGAAGCAAAAATAGTCAGTGAGGCAGATAATATTGATTGTTTATTATGTAATTATGATAAAAAGTATATTATGAGATAAATAGATGAATAAGATTTTTAAAATATAAAGTTTGTGACCCAATTCGTGTAATAGAAAAAGGAGGCAAATATGGAAGAAAAGAAAAATGAAATTATTTTATTTGAAAATCAGGGAGTAAAATTAGAGGTTAATTTAAAAGATGAAACAGTGTGGTTAAACAGGCAACAACTGGCAGAGTTATTTGATAGAGATAAACCATAGGAAAGCATATTAATAATGCTTTAAAAGAGGAATTGAAATATATTCCAACTGTCGCAAATTTTGCGACAGTTCAAAAAGAAGGAAATAGAAATCTAAAAAGAGATATAGAATATTATAATTTGGATATGATATTGAGTATTGGATATAGAGTAAAATCTAATAAAGGTATCGTTTTTAGACGTTGGGCAAATAATGTTTTAAAAGATTATATGTTAAAAGGGTATGCAGTAAATCAGAAAAGATTGGAATACCTAGAAAAAACAATACAATTAATTGATATTGCAAATCGTATAGATGAAAGATTAGAAGGAAATGATGCAAAAGAAATTTTAAAAGTAATTGGCAATTATTCAAAAGCATTAGATTTATTAGATGATTACGACCATAGAACATTAAAGAAAATAGATGGCAATATAGATGAAAGAAAAATTGAATATAAGCAATGTATAGAAATAATAAATAAACTTAGATTTAATGAAGAAAGTACGTTGTTTGCAGTTGAAAGAGATAAAGGGCTAGAATCAATTATAGGAAATATTTATCAAAGTTTTGGTGGACAAGATATATACAAAAGTATAGAAGAGAAAGGAGCCAATTTCTTATATTTAATAGTTAAAAATCATGTTTTTGTAGATGGAAATAAAAGAATTGCAGCAACTCTGTTTATATATTTTTTAAATTTTTATGATATTTTATATAAAGATGGTAAACAAACAATTGATAATAACACATTAGCAGCATTAACATTACTAATTGCAGAATCTAATCCAAAAGAAAAAGAGGTAATTATAGATTTAGTAATGAATTTTTTGAACGATGATTAATAAAAGGTGCAATAAAAGTAAATTTATTTACAATTCTAAAATATGTGTTATAATTAGTTTAAGCTATGGCAGATTTTGTAGGGAAAACAGAGGAGGAATAGTGATGATTAATGTAGATGTACCAATTACAGTTGTAAATATGGAAACTTTAACCCAATTTTTAGATGACGAAGTAGAAACTAACAGTGGATACGGTTGTGAACATGCAGGTTTTGTGGATTTACACGAACCAGAAATTATGCCAGAGTTTGATTACAGACAGGTACAGTTTAAAAAGTATGGTTATGCAGTAAGAAATGTGGATGATACATTTTAGCAACTATAAACTTTTCTGCCAAGCTTTTCCCAATAGGTGGATGTATATGCATTCACCTATTATAAATAAAAAAACATTTAGTTTTATTTATGATTATTTAGTTAAAAATATAAAGTTTGTGACCGCATTCGTGTAATTGACATTTATGTTTGCTAAAAAATGAAAAAAACGAACAAATTACACGAATTTGTTCGGTATATTACACGAATTTTTAGGTTGATAATAGTCATAATAAAAATATAACGGAGGAAAAAATGTTTAAATTACACTCAGAATATAAGCCAACAGGAGACCAACCAAAAGCAATTGAATATTTAAGTAAAGGAATAATGGAAGGTAAGAAATTCCAGACGCTTCTAGGGGTTACGGGCTCACGGAAAAACTTTCACAATGGCAAATATCATTCAAAAAGTGCAAAAACCAACACTCGTTTTAGCACATAATAAGACCCTAGCAGGACAATTATATTCCGAATTCAAAGAGTTCTTTCCAGAGAATAACGTTGAATACTTCGTTAGCTATTACGATTATTACCAACCAGAAGCATATATTGCATCATCAGATACGTACATCGAAAAGGATTCTTCTATTAATGATGAAATTGATAAACTTCGCCATTCAGCAACAGCAGCATTGTTTGAAACAAAGGATGTTATTATTGTATCTTCTGTTTCTTGTATTTATGGATTAGGTGACCCAATTGATTATGAAAATATGATTATTTCACTTCGTCCTGGTATGAAGAAAACAAGGGATGAGATTTTAAGAAAATTGATTACGATGCAGTATACAAGAAGTGAAATGGATTTTAAAAGAGGAACGTTTCGTGCCAAAGGAGATATTATTGAAATTTATCCATCCGATGAAAATGAAAAAGCTCTTCGAGTGGAATTGTGGGGAGATGAGATTGAAAAAATATCTGAAATTAATCCATTAACTGGTAAAGTCATTAGCACTCGTAATCATATTATGGTGTTCCCAAATTCTCACTATGTAACATCGAGCGATAAAATGGAAAGAGCAATTCATACAATTGAAGAAGAACTAGAAGAAAGAATTAAATATTTTAAAGATAACAATAAATTAATTGAAGCACAAAGAATAGAAGAAAGAACTAACTTTGATATTGAAATGATGAAAGAGACTGGTTTTTGCCAAGGAATTGAGAATTATTCAAGACATATTAGTGGAAGAGAAGCAGGTAGTGCACCATTTACTTTATTAGATTACTTGCCAAAAGATTTCTTGCTATTAGTAGATGAGTCACATGCAACCATCCCTCAGGTAAGAGGAATGTATAATGGAGATAGAGCACGAAAAGAGTCGCTTGTGCAATATGGATTTAGACTTCCGTCAGCACTTGATAATAGACCATTACAATTTAACGAATTTGAGGATAAAATTAATCAAATTATTTTTGTTAGTGCTACCCCTGCAGACTATGAAAAAGAACATTCGAAAGGAAATGTCGTAGAACAAATTATACGTCCAACGGGTCTACTTGATCCAGAAATTGAAGTAAGACCAGTCGAAAATCAAATTGATGATTTGATTGCAAGAATTCATGAAAGAGTAGAAAAGAATGAAAGAGTACTTGTTACAACTTTAACAAAAAAAATGGCAGAAGATTTAACGAGCTATTTAGCAAGTTTAGATATTAAAGTAAAATATATGCATTCTGATATTAAAGCATTAGAGAGAATGGAAATTATACGTGATTTACGTATTGGAGAGTTTGATGTGCTTGTTGGAATTAATTTATTAAGAGAAGGATTAGATATTCCAGAAGTATCACTGGTTGCGATTCTAGATGCAGACAAAGAAGGATTCTTACGTTCAGAACGCTCACTGATTCAAACTATTGGACGTGCTGCAAGAAATACAGAAGGTAAAGTTATCATGTATGCAGACGAACTAACCGAAAGTATGGAAAAAGCCATTACAGAAACAAATCGTAGAAGAAAAATTCAAAGTGAGTATAATAAGGCTCATGGTATTACACCAATGACAATTAAAAAATCAGTAAGAGATACCATAAAAGCAACAATAGTAGAAGACATTAGTTCAGAGTATGAAATTAAGAAAGATGAGGATGTAAAAGATATTATTAATAAATTAACAGATGAGATGCTAAAACATGCAAGTAATATGGAATTTGAAAAAGCTGCTGAAATTAGAGATAAGATTAAGGAATTGGAAAAGTTAATATAATAAAAAGAGGGGCGTATATCATGCCCCTTTTTCTTGTTTCTCCTCATCAACAAGTGTATAAGTTGCAGAATATAAAGAATCAGATTTTTGCTTTTTGATTGAGACTAATAGCTTTTTTCCAGGAAAAAGATAAATCTCATAATTCAAAGGTAAATTTTCTGCTAACTGCTTAGCTAAGTCAGAAATAATAGCTGTATCTGACTGTTCAAGCTTTTCTAACAACTCATTTAATGCTATTGTCAATGTTTTAGATGTGGTTTTCATGTTTTTATGTCTCCTTCCAACTATGATTTTTAAACAAACACAACTAATTTCTTGATATCAATTTTACCATATTATGTGAAATTATGCAAGAAATATAGAACTAAAAATATATATTGTACTTTTGCAAGTTGTATGATAAAATACTTTCACTAGGAGTGAGAAGATGAAAATAGGTATTGATTTAGATGGAGTAGTATTTGATAGTGAAACGACATTTAGAACATATGAAGAAATATTTGATATAGATACACTAAAAGGAAACAATTTAATAAAGAAAGAAGAACCTAAATTCCAATCTAGATATAATTGGACGAAGGAACAAGAACAGCAATTTATTGAAAAGTATTTTCTAACAGTATCAAAAGAAAGTGGATTAATGTCTGGCTTTATAGGAGTTTATAATCTATTAAAACAGCAAGGACATCAATTTGTGGTTATTACTGCAAGAGGTGGATTTGTGAAAGAAATGAAAGATGATGCTATTAGATTATTAGAAGAGAATGATATTATCTTTGATAAATATTATTGGAAAGTAGAAGATAAATTAGAAATTTGCAAAAAAGAGAATATAGACATAATGATTGATGATGATTGGAGAATTATAAAAAGATTATCAGAAAATAGGATAAAGACATTATATTTTAGAGACACAAATCTAAAAAAATTAGAAGAAAATGAATACTTAAAAGAAGTAAATCACTGGGGAGAAATATATCGATATATATATAATTTGAATATGGAGGAAAAAACTAAATGAGTGATAGACAAAAACACATTCGAAATTTTAGTATTATTGCGCATATTGACCATGGAAAATCAACACTTGCTGATAGATTAATTGAGATGACAGGTGTACTTTCCGAACGTGAAATGGAAAGCCAAGTACTAGATAATATGGAACTAGAAAAAGAAAGAGGAATTACAATAAAATCTCAAGCAGTTAGAATGGGATATATTGCAAAAGATGGAGAAGAGTATACCTTTAATTTAATAGATACACCAGGACATGTCGATTTTAATTATGAAGTATCCAGAAGCCTTGCTGCATGCGATGGAGCAATACTAGTAGTAGATTCTAGCCAAGGGGTAGAAGCACAAACTCTTGCAAATGTATATTTAGCATTAGATAATAACTTAGAAATATTGCCAGTTATTAATAAAATCGATTTACCGAATGCAAGACCAGATGAGGTAAAGCAAGAAATAGAAGATATTATTGGCATTCCTGCAATGGATGCACCATGTATTTCTGCAAAATCTGGACTAAATGTAGAAGAGGTTTTAGAAAGAATTGTAACTGATATACCAGCTCCTAAAGGAGACGAAAATGCAGAATTAAAATGTTTAATATTCGATTCCTTTTACGATAATTACAAAGGGGCAATTGCATATGTACGTGTAGTTGATGGAAGCGTAAAAGTAGGAGACGAAATAAGACTAATGGCAGCAAAGAAAGTGTTTACCGTAACAGAAGTTGGACATTTTGAGCCAGGGACTTATGTGCCAAGTAAGGAATTATTAGCAGGTGAAGTAGGTTACATTGCAGCGAGCATCAAAAATTTGTCCGATATTCATGTAGGAGATACGATTACTTTAAATAATAAACCAGCTCATGAAGCATTACAAGGATATAAAAAAGTAAACCCTATGGTATATTGTGGATTATATCCAGTGGATGGAAGCGACTATGAAAACCTAAAAATAGCCTTAGAAAAATTAAAACTAAATGATGCAGCACTTCAATATGAACCAGAAACTTCCACCGCATTAGGTTTTGGATTTCGTTGTGGTTTTTTAGGACTATTACATTTAGAAATTATAGAAGAAAGACTAGATAGAGAATTTGATTTAAGTTTAATTACGACATCTCCATCTGTTATTTATAAAGTGCATAAAACTGATGGAACAATGGAAGAATTATATAATCCAGCAGACTTACCAGCACCACAAGAAATTTCATATATGGAAGAACCAATTGTAAAAGCAGAAATCTTAACACCAAAAGACTATGTTGGAAACATTATGGAAATATGCCAAAATAGACGTGGTGTATATGTAGATATGAAATATTTAGATGCTTCAAGAGTAACTTTAATCTATGAACTGCCACTAAACGAAATTATTTATGACTTCTTTGACCAACTAAAATCAAAAACCAAAGGTTATGCGTCTTTTGATTATGAATTTAAAGAATATAGAAGAGCAGAATTGGTAAAATTAGATATAAGAGTAAATGGAGAAGGAGTAGATGCCTTAAGCTTCATCGTTCACAAAGATTCTAGCTATACAAGAGGAAAGAAAATGGTAGAAAAACTAAAAACTGTTATCCCAAGACAATTATTTGCAATACCAATTCAAGCAGTAATTGGAGGACAGATTATAGCAAGAGAAACCATTTCTGCCATGAGAAAGGATGTACTTGCCAAATGTTATGGTGGAGATATCACAAGAAAGAAAAAGCTACTAGAAAAGCAGAAAAAAGGTAAAAAGAAAATGAGGCAAATTGGAAATGTAGACATACCACAAGAAGCATTCTTAAGTGTATTAAAACTAGATGATGAATAAAAAAGCAAGGCCTATTAGGCCTTGCGATAATACCGAAGTTCTTCTTCTAAATCAAGTTTTTTGTTCAAGTACATTTTAGCAAGATGTGCACAATGGTCACTCTTGTTAAAGTACTTTGTGGATGAGATATTAAATTCTTCAATATCTTTACGATACATAGCAGGACGTTCTAGGCGTAAATCGGATGCCTGAGTTCGATAATCCTCAGCAAGACAACGAAAGCGATTTGATTTAGAAGAAAAATCTTCATATTTCAGGGTGTATGTATCTACCCTATATTGTAACAATGCTTTCCGAATAACTTTAAAAATCTTCATGCGAATTCCTCCTTATGCTTGAGTGTTGTAGAAAGTGTGGATACAAAATTATATGAATATTTTAACACAAAGATATTAAAAAGTAAAGATAAGAAAGGAGAATAAAAATGAAAGATAACAAAGTAGAAAAAGAACAATATAGGGACCAAGTTGAAGGAAGAAATGCGGTATTAGAATTATTAGAATCTGGGAAAGATATTAATAAAATCTATATTGAAAAAGGAGAAAAACAAGGTTCTATTAATAAAATTATTGCAAAAGCAAATGAAAGAAAAGTTTTAATAACAGAAATTGATAAGCAAAAATTTAGACAAATGGTGCAAACACCAAATGCACAAGGAATTATTGCGATTGTTCCACCATTTGACTATTGTGATGTTTATGATATAATTACTTTAGCAAAACAAAGAAAAGAAGAGCCATTTATCGTTATATTAGATGGAATCGAAGATCCTCATAATTTGGGTTCTATTATAAGAACAGCGGAAACGGCAGGAGTCCACGGAATTATTATTCCTAAAAGAAGAGCGGCATCTGTTAATAGTACAGTGGCAAAAGTATCAGTAGGGGCAGTAGAACACATGAAAATTGCTAGAGTAAATAATATTGTAGAAACCATCAATACCTTAAAAAAGGAAGGTATATGGATTTGTGGGACAGACATGGATGGCGAAGAATATTACTATAAGCAAGATTTAACAGGACCACTTGCCATTGTAATTGGCAGTGAAGGAAATGGAATGAGTAGACTTGCAAAGGAAAATTGTGACTTTTTGACGAAAATTCCAATGCAAGGAAAGATAACCTCACTAAATGCATCTGTTTCAGCAGGAATTGTAATTTACGAATCAAGAGTACAAAGAATGAAAAAATAAGGAGAAGAAACATGAGAAAAGATAGGAAGAAAGTAATCATAATAGCAGGAGTGATAGCTGTTATTGTATGTATTTTAATAATTGGTACAATTTTATTTTTAACAACAGATATATTTAAAAGTGATGAAGAAATGTTTTTTAAATATTTTGCTCAAAATATGGAAGTAGTAGAAAAATATTTAGAAGACCCTAATAAAACTGCAATGGATTTAATGAAAAGGGAAGCTCATACTGTTAATTCTAACATAGAGCTGGATTTGGTTTCAACAAATCCAGAGATAGCAAACCAAACAACACCACCTAGAAATTTTAATATTTCTTACACCAAAAACGCTGACCCACAAAATGATAGAGATTATAGTGAAACAAAAATTAAATATTTAACAAAAGACTTATTTACTGCTCAATATGCACATGATGGAGATTACCATGTAGTAAATGGGATAAATGCAATTACCAATACACCACTATTTAATGTTTATTTAGGAATTGAAAATAATAATTTAAAACAACTAGCACAAAAGTTAGGAATACAAGATGTATCCAATATACCAAATCGATTAGAAAGATTTTCATTAACAGATTTATTAAGTTTAACGATGCAAGAAAAGGAATATCTTCAAAATACATTGGTAAAAGTAATAACTTCACAAATTTCAAAAAATAACTATTACCACAATAAAGGGGTAACCATTGAAATCGACAAAAAATCGATAAAAACAAATTCTTATGGAATTGCTTTAACAAGAGAAGAATATCAAAATTTAATAATAGCTATGTTAAATGCAATATCGCAAGATGAAACAATACTAAATATGGTACTTCAGAAAATAACCTTAATTGATTCAAAAACGGATATGACAATCAATGGGTTAAAACAACAAATACAAAACAAAATAACAACGATAAATCAAGAAGCAATCCAAGATGGAATAAAAATACAAGTATATGAAGAAAATGGAAAAATTGTAAGAACGCAAATAGAAAAAAGTCCTACACAGCAGTATATATTTGACTATGAAAGAGGAACTAATTCTATTCGTACATTAATTTCATTAAATTATACTTATACAGCCCAAAGTGAAAACGAAGAGCAAGCCAATAACAATACCACAACCATAGAAGACGGATACCAAATGATTGAAGGAAGCGCACCAGTACAAACGCCAATAGTAGAAGAGCCAGAACCATTAACAATTACAATAAAAAATATTGAATTGGCAAAACAAGTAACCAATAAAGAAAATAATTTAATAGCAATTGTTACCTATCAAAAGGGAGATGCTATTATAAATATTTCGATTCAAAACAAGACAGAACAAGATAATAGTACACAAGGATTTGTAAATAATAAGATTATTAATATTAACAATGCTGAAACAACATACTTTGGAATTAAGATAAATTCAAATATGGTAGCAACCAATAATATTTCTGTACAAGTATTAGACCAAACTAATTCAGCAGTATTAAATAATCGTACTCCAGAAAACATTCAACAATTATTAGATGCAATAAAAAATCAGCTTAGTATAATTTATGAACAACAAATGCAAGTAGCAAAACAAGTACAAGAGGAAGAAAATGCTCAAAATGGATTAACACAAATTGAGCCAAATTCTACACAAAACAACACTGTTATAGATAGAGACAATATAGTACAATAATAAATAGTAAAAAGAGATTGTTTTTTGCAATCTCTTTTTACTTAAAAAAAGTAAAAATTACCAGGAAAAAACTATTGACATAGATAAACAAAAGTGGTAAGATTAATATTACCGAGTGAAACGGGAAATAAATAAGATAAATTAGTAAAGAAGAAACAAAAAAGAAGTAAGCAACTACTAGTTTTTTATTTTGCCCTTTTTCTTGTAAAATATTATCCCTGAAATTGTTTGAATACATAAAAATAAAAAAAAATAAAAAAATTTAAAAAAATGTATTGACAACTAAAATAAGGCGTAGTATAATGTGAAAGTTCCAATCAAGAAGGAACAAAAAAGTACATTGAAAAATAAACAATAAATCCTTT
>CANAZY010000035.1 GCA_947365805.1 uncultured Clostridium sp.
TATTTTTTTCGCTCTTTTCAAACGTTTTTTCCAACTCATCTCATTATATTCAACCATAGATTTCTGCTGACACTTTATAAGGTGCCAATAAATCCATAAATAGTCAGTTGCAAATTTATAAAGCAAAAACTTTTCTCTATCAAATTGCATTCCCGATACTTGACAATAACATTCCAAAAACATTTTTTCTTCATTTTCGGTCAAATTATTTACAAGAGAAAAACTTGCTAGTTCGAAATAACAATCTGCCATTCCTGAATATTCCCAGTCAATTAAGTAAAGTTTCATTCCTTTTTTCAAAAAATTATTTAACTTAGGATCACCATGACACGTAACAATTTCTTTTGGATAAGTAAGGAATAAATAAGACATCCATATATCCATTCTCTTTTCTTCTTGTTGAAGTACTTCAGGAGATTTACCACCTAAAATCTTAAAATGTTCTTTATACATGTTTTGGTTTTTTGGAATATCAAATTCATTATTAAATATTTTTTCTGAAGTGTGTACTATATACAAAAGCCTACAAATGCGTTGCAATGATTTTACATTGTATATATCTTCCATAGAGCAAGTTTGACTATTTTCCAAATAGTCCATAATCAATACACCAGTTTTGGGATCAGCACATGTAACTTTAGGTATAATTCCTAACGAATCTATGGTTGAAATGTTAATCATTTCGTCTTTCCGATTAATGTAATCATTGGTTCCTATTCCAGGAATTCTAAGCGAATATTTTTTTCCTGATTTTGTAATCATTCTATATGTAGTGTTGGTTACTCCACCTGAAAGAGGATATAAATTTACAAATTGCTCACGGATTTTACATTCTATATATTTTATTTGTTCATTTGTTAAGTATTTATTGTATTTTTGAGCAAATAAGTCTTCAGACTTTTTTAAATAAACATTTGTTAATTTCCAATTTTCATAAAGGTTATTAGAAAACTCATTCTCTGTATCAGAATAATAAATACCTAATAAAAATTTATAATAACTAGATACAGCCAGACAGCTATATAGATGGCATTTCACTTCAGGAGTAATGTTCAGAAATTCTGATATTATAGCTTCATCAAGTTCATTTTTTTCAGAGAATATACTAGCTAAGGCTGCAATATCGTATCCAATATCATTTAAACCAGAAAAACACCAATCTATTAGAACAATATTGGCATTGCAAAATCGAAATTTAGTACTAGAAATATTATTATGACTAAATTCTTTTCTCCATTTATCATTTTCAATTAATGTTAACAATGTAAAAATCTTTTCTTTTAGATTATCAAATTGTGATATTCTTAAAAGCTGATTATCATTAAAATACTGGAATAAATTCCGAATTCGTTCTCGATAATCAAAACTATGGACAGTAGATATATGTTTATCTTGAAGTCTTTTTAAAAGTAAAATGCACTTGTCTCTATCTAGTTTGTCCAATTTAGAAGATGCCATTGAAATTTTATAACCTCTTCTATCCATATAAATTATACTCTCATCTACTCCACACATTTTGGAAATCTTATTATTTGTTTCCTCAATCGCATAATTAATAAGTTCTGTGGATTCTTTGCTTGGGTACCGGAAAACAAATTCGTCATTCCTTACTTTAAATCGAAAAAGAATATCAATATCGCTTTCTTTTTCGGGTTTAATATCAGTAATTTCATTTTTTGATGCATTAAAAATTTCACAAATCAATTTGTAAATATTAGAATTAATATTATTAAGAAACTGATTATCAAAACCTTGTAATTCATTTAATTCATCAAATTCATAAATTACATCTTTATCGTATTTTTTGGCATAAAAATGTGTCGAGTTAAGATGCGGATAAAATATTTCTTCCCAGAATAATTTTTTAGTTTCATATTGATTATAAACTTCTTCTAACCATTTAATATAATTCTGAGAAAAATCTTTTGATAGATAGCTATGACCAAGCATGACCCAACCAGATTTCCCACCCTTATATACCCTAAGAATTCTATTATTATCATCCAATTTAACAAAAGATTCTTTTGTTTTGGAATCTGTATAGACAGTAGCATAATAAGATTTATATTCATATTGAGAAAATACATTATCTGTAAAATACTCATCATTTGGAATGATATATGAATTTCCTAATAACTCTCGAACGCAATATAAGGAACCATTATTATTCCTTGTCATATAGGTTGTATTCGGAATTAGATAAACTCCATATTTTTTTTCCAAATAGAAAAATTGTTCCATTCTGAATCCAACAACTACATAAATTTGTTTTATTCCAATTGCTTGTAATTGCTTGATTAATCTTTCAATTAATATTTCTCCCTTTACTATATATAGTCCTTTGGGTATCGTTTTTGAAATTGGGTTAGTATCTGTAGTTATACCAGCAGCAAGAATTATTGCGTTATTTACACGAAATCTTTCTAATTCAGCCCATCCATTTTCAAGTATTTTATAATCTCCATTAACAAATCCAGCATCCCGAATGGTGTTGTAAATTTTACTAATTGAGCCTAAAGAATAACCTGTGATTTCAACTAATTCTCTTTGAGTTAGTGGAACATTTGCTGACCTTATTGCGTTTAAAACATTAAACTCTTTTTCGGTTAACATTATATATTACCTTTCCGTTCATTTTTAAGACTTGCCTTATCTTTTTTGAACATTAATCTAAAAAAATAATATCTGTTACAGTTTAATTTCTATAATCTGATGCCAATTCCCTCGTTTTTCAGGAGGAGGAAGTTCCATATAATCACCATAACAAAGTGTGAGATACTCATTATATCCTGCTGGTACTAAAAATTCGTCATCTTCAAAAGGCATCATCATTAATGTCTCAATACACCTAATAGGAATAATCCATTTACCATATTTAATACCTCCACCTTGTGGATATATGTATGATGTTGTTGTTTTATTAAACTGTTGCATAGTTTTTTCTGCTTTACAAATCACCTGTTCTCTAGAATAAAGTTTCCCAAGTAAAATATATGGAATGTATTTGATAAATACTAAAATTTTCTTAATTATGTTTTTATGTCTTGCCCATGGAACCATTCCTACTTTCATCATCATTTCATAACGATAACGCATGATTTTTTTACCTTGGTGTTTTTGCTCTAAAGTAGAATCGGGAAAAACATCATATGGAAATATATCAATCCATATTTCCTTGTGTCCTTTTGTCTTTTGATCTATAGTTTCAATATAGAGAGTATCTTTTTTTCTTATTTTGGCAAATCCATAGGGGAATCCATCATCATTTTTCCATGTCTGTAAAAAATATTGTTTATCTAATTCTTTTGAAGCAATGTTAAGAAACCGTTCATATTCGCTTCTTAACATTCCTATATCTAAGTCATCATCCCAAGGGATAAAACCTTTATGTCGAACTGCTCCTAAAAGTGTTCCAGCATCTAAAAAATATTTTATTTTATATTTGGTGCATATACGTTTTACTTCTTTTGCCATCGCCAATTGAATTAACTGAACTTTCCTTAATATTTCTTGTTCCATTTTGCTCCTCCATATACAAAATATAAATCTCCCAAGCAACCTTTGAGAGTTAAATAATAAGGTTGATAGAATAAAAATAATTTGCTCCATATCAATAAATTACCAGTTAAAAAGAATCTTTTTCTTTCTTTTAGAAATTTAATCCCTTTGTTAAGAATTATTTTATCTTTCTCTGTTTTTACTCTATCAATGGCGATTTTATGAAAATAAATATAATCATCAAAGGTTTTTATCCTGCTTTCCTTTGTTCTATTTTCTTCACTCGTTGCGTTATCACCATGTCTTCGAAAATTTATAATAGGATAATTTAGAATTCCCATTGCATTGTCCATACGAGCAAATCGCCAAAGAATTGCATCATGTGAGTATTGCACATTCCATTCTTCTTTAATTGAATCATAAAATATTCTGGTAAAGCAAAAGACACAACCAGGTCTATTTATGTATGCCCACTTCGGATCAATTCCATAAATTTCTAGACTCCCATCTGATTTCATGTGTTTACTTCTAGAAGCATATCGTTTACTTCCGCTTCCAACATCATTTTCCGAGAAAAAAGTTCGATAATTTCCTGCTAGTAATTTAAGATTTTTATTTTTTTCCATACATGTAATCATTTTTTCAACTTTATCCAGACTCCAAATATCATCTTGATCACATGGAAAGATATAATCTCCGGTTGAGATATCAAACCCTAATTTGAAATTTTTTTTCCATCCTTGATTGGTGTTATTCTGAATTAATTTCCAGGATATTAAATTATATTGTTTAATGTAATGATTAATAATTTGTGATGTTTGGTCTTCAGAACAATCATCCATAATAATTACTTCATCTATACACATCGTTTGATTTCTTAAGGACTCCATTTGTTCAAGTACATATTTTTGTCCATTATAAGTAGCCATTACAACTGATATTTTCTTTTTCATAAAATCCCTTTTCTTAGCTTCTACAATTTTATAGTTTTTATTAAATCCTTAACATAAGGATTTTTCATTATGAATAAAATTACCCCATAGGTAATACTTGAAACTATGAGTGCTGATATCATTTGGCTTAACGATGTTTCAAATATCAAATTACAAGTAACACAAATTATTGCTACAAAAATACTTCCTATTATGCATGACCAACTTGAACGAAAATCTATCGTTTTCCAGTAAAAATAATGTTTAGAAAATGTAATTTGCATAAAGCAATTTATAATTTCAGCTATGCATGTTGTAATAGCTGCTCCAATCATCCCTATGTAAGGTATAAATAAAAAATTGAGAGCAACATTTGTTATTGAAGAACATACTGTTGCTTGTAAGCATTTTTTTTCTTTTCGATTGACTATTAATACACAATTTGTAAAAAGAGAAGCATATATAGCAAATAGCGTGGCAATACTTAAAATTTTAAGAGCCATATTACCATTTATATATTGATTGCCACCAGCAAGCAATATTATGGAATCACTCATTAAAAACATACCTATAGTAATAGGTAATAAAATTATATTTAATACTGCAAAAATTTTGTTCATATACAATTGGTATTCTTCAGGTTTATTTTTTATAATAAAAGCTATGCGTGGGACAGATACCACAATAATTGCATTGATCAATTGTTTTAATAAGTTGTATATTTTTGAGGAAAAACTATAAATGCCTACTTGAACATCATTTTCAAAGAACCCCAAAATAGTAATATCAGAATTTACATAAATGGATATTGCTATAGAATTTACAAATAATATCAATAATGGTATCAAATGTTCTTTAAGGTTCATATGAAATGTAAATTTGATTTTCACATATCTTTTAACATAAATAATATTAATAAAATTTCCTCCATTTGTTGCTAAGACTGCAATAATACAATAAGAAATAATATCATCCGATGTTTTTACAAAAGAAAACATTGCAATAAGGCAAAGAAGTTGAACAATAATATATCGAATTGTTATATAAAAATAATCTTCATAAATTCCATTTACCCAATCAGTTCCTAGTAAAGTCATTATAATTGCTGTACTTTGAATAAAAATATAAGACTTATAGTCTCCTAATTTGGGTGATATAAAAACTAGACAAAACAGCAACAACAAAGAAATAATTGACGAACATACATTAATTGAAAAGACTTGTGAGCAGAATTTATTTATCTTATTTTGCTCATTTCTTATTTTGGCACCTTCACGAACAGCATAGGTATAAATGCCAAGAGCTGCAAAAAGTATAAAATAATTTGTTATGGAAAAAGAAAAGCTATATTTTCCATATCCGCCATTACCTAATATTCGAGACACATAAGGAAATGTAACTAATGGAAATAAGATAGAACAACATTGTTTGATTCCATTTAATATTGCATTTACTCCTAATGATTTCTGCTTCATATTTTCTCTCTCAAAACAATTATCTCTTTCCATTAATCTTGCACAATAAGTATGGTATAAGTGCATAATAAACAAAACTTCTTCCGAATCCAAGGGACTCACTTCTCACCAAAAAAACCATATAATACATTACATATATAATTACAAATATGTTTTCTGGATTCAGCAATTTCCCCTTACAAGCTTCGTTAAATTTTTTCACTATCCATCCCCAAAATATTCCAAACAATATAAAGTAGGCTATTGAAAAATAACCAAAATTCCAGTATCCTTCGGAAATGTATGATGCACCCATGCCAGCTGAGGTAACAGTATAAAGCGGTGAAAAAGTAATATCTACTCCAATATATCCTGTGTATGCACTTCCAATAAAATTAGGAATTATGCCCCATATCATTTTTAAAAATGATAATCCGTATTGATATGGGACTTCACTAGGACATTTTGTATAAACTAAAGTATTAATTAGCTGTGTGTTTCCCATTTCATTTATAGCAGCAACTATAAAATTATTTTCCCAAAGATTTTGGATTGCTTTTTTTATAAGTTCACCAATGTCATCTGAAAGATAAATATAATTGCGTATATTTGAAACCAGTGATAGTGCAAATATACCAACCATTCCTAATACAATAATGTATATCCATTTTCTTCTATTTAATTCTTTTCTATACATCCCTGATATTACAAGGCAAATAACAGCTAGGCGGAATATCTCGATTCGACTTCCACCAGCCATCTGAAGTATAAAATAACCTATAATTATTGTATATACTAATGTTCTATGGCGTTCTTCATACGTATATAACATCAATATAGAACTTACAAAAAGTCCACTTATCAAAGAAAATATTTTTAAAATACCTGTAACTTTTACTAGTGATGCTTCATATCCAAAGGTTGATACTGTTATAATATCTGAGCATAATAAACTTAATGTTGGAATTATACTTATGACACAAAGAATCCATCCCACTTTTACAATTTTATGTTTTTTACTTTTATAACAGTTTTTAATCATATTAGAATCATTATGAAAACTAGAATTTACAAAGTCTACACTTAGGCAGTACCCTATACAAGTTACAGCAATACTTATAAATACAAATAGCGATGTATCAAGTATTTCTTTAGAGGTAAAGAAACCTCTACTTAAACTAAATACTGCATTTTGTAACTCTAATCCTCCAATTGCCATAATACATTGCCCAAATGAAAACAGATATGCAAATAGAATGAAAAGCAAAAATATATTCTCTATTTTTCTATTCAAACGATATACAGCATATATAGAACATATCATGCATAATAGTGCCATAATTCCTATAGAAATCATTATTTTTTGTATATTGGAATTTTTTATAAATATAGAAAAAATTCCAATTCCTAAACACTCACACAATAAGAATAAAATACTTATAATATTTTCCCTTTTTATTTTTAGTGATGAATTCATATGTTTTCTTATTTTATGCTTCTAAAGCATTGATATAGATGTGTTGTATAATTTTTGCAACAGATTTTATATTATATCCCTCTTTTTCCATTTGCTCTTTTGTGCTAACACGTTTTATAGAACTTGCTTTTAAAATGACTTCTCCCCATTTTTCAGGAGAATCTTTAAGAGATAAATATGTAACGATGTCTGTTAGCTTACACATTCTTGTAATAGTATCAGCAAAAAAACAAGGGGTTGAAGCAGCCTGTGCTTCAATTCCAACTACTGGATTCCCTTCAAAAAATGAAGGTAAAACAAAAGCATCCATACTCCAAAGCATCTGAGGAATTTCCTTTGTTGGACCATAAAAAATTACATCATTTGTTAACCCCAAAAAAGCGACCTGTTCTCTTATTTTTTCTTCATCTTCGCCTTCGCCTATAAGCAACAACACTGATTCAGGGTTAATTTTATGTAAAGCTGAAAATATCTCTAAAAGAAATGGATGATTTTTGGCAACAGCAAAGCGTCCTATATGTCCTACTACAAATTTTCCATCAATATTAAGGTGTTTTCTATAAAAAGTACGTATATCTTCTTTAAAATTAAATTTATCTAAATCGATTGCATTTTTAATCAAAATTACTCGATTTTTTTCAATAGTCTTTTTATTAAACATCCATTCGGACGCCAGGTCCGAACAGGAAAATAATATATTTGCATATTTCTCATATTTCCATTTGCAATAATTATGAACTGCTGTTTTCATTAGACGATGATTAGTACTTAAATTGGTGTTATGACTATGGTATATTACTACTTTTACACCATTGTTCTTTGCAATTTTTCCATAAATCATAGATGCTGCATTACACATGTGAAAATGAATAATATCATAATTTCCCTTTTGCATTATTTTTTTAAATGCACTTCTATTTGCAATCATTCTTTGTAGTGAAGAATTATAAGTTTTTTTTAAAGTAATTATCTTTCTACCACCGAGTTTTTTTATTTCCTCATCATAAAAACTGGATATATCTTGAGAGGCCATTATATCTACTGATATTTTATTTAAGTCAAAATTTCTAAATAAACTCATTATGACTGATTCAATTCCCGCATTAGCCCAAAGTTCAGTGTAGAATAATAGTTTAATCTTGGCCATTAATTCTTTTCCTCATATTTTTTAATCCAATTAAGTGTTATTCTTGTGCCTTCTAATCTTGTATATGGTACTTCTGGTGCAATCTTATATGTATTATTCATATCATTGATTCCATCATTAGTCATATTTTCAAAACGAAATGATTGCATAGGAAAATGAATACCAAACACCCCAAGAAAATCACCAAATTTAGCAAGACATTTTACAAACCATACAGGCATAATTGGTATTTTAAATCCAAGTTCATTTGCAATTTCATCTGCCCAATCGTTAATCTCATACACAGGTTCATCGCCAATGTAAAAAACTTTATTATCTTCATCTAGTGTTTCATGAAAAAGAAGCTGCTCGATTTGATAGACTGTATTTCCAATGTAGCCATATGTCTTGTAACATTTAATGTGGCCTATATGAAAGTACATCTTGCGCATAACCATATCAAAGAAATTGCGATATGGTACACCAAACCATGGTCCCCAAATGGATGTAGGTCGAATAATACACCAGTCACATTGTGGTTTGTCCTTCCATACTCTTATTTCAGTTTCAACTTTGCTTTCTCCATACTTTGTATGGGGACAAAAATCATGTTGATTTTTTATCTGGTATCCATTTTTAGTTACAAATTTTGAAGAAGTAATAATAACTTTCTTTAAATTTGGTATTTTATGGATAATCTTCATCAAGTTCTCTACACCAACAATATTGGCTGAATAGTCTTCTAATGTTTTGCCATCAAGGTCCGTACGGGCTGCAAGATGAATCACATAATCTGGTTTAAAATCCAAGATTGCCTTTTCAAAAGATAAATAATCTGTAATATCTACATTTTTCCAGATATTATTTCGTTTAGAAACTTGAGGAGGCTTAATATCAATATTACAAACTTCATATCCTTTAGAAATTAAGTCTTCCACTAGATTTGTACCAATAAATCCAGAGGCCCCAGTTAATAGTACTCTATTCATAATCTTTTCCTTAATAAAAGTTGTTATTATTTTTTATAAACTTCTTACTTGCTTAGTTATATTGTTCTTTTGTTCTATATGTATATCTTTTATTTATTTTTAGTTCTAAAAGGATGTTTCTTCAATGCTTATCAGAGTAAATATACTTTTATATACTAAGTAAGGCATTTATATATTTTTCAATACTAACATTTTTCGTCAGATTTTTTTCCAGATAAGCTCTACCATTTTCACCCATTTGTTTTACTTTGTTAGTGTTTGCATGTTCTATATACCAATGAAGAATATTAGCAACTTCAACATAATCACCAGGTTCACAACACTTACCACAATTACATTCTTCAATAAGAGTTCGGACTTCTGTACCTTTTTCAAGAACCCCAATTATTGGTTTCCCCACACCCATAATGCCATATGCTTTAGAAGGACAAGAAACACCTTTCATCCCTTTTGCATTGACACACCAGTGGAGATCCGCAGCATTTAGACTGTAAATCAACTCTTCTTTTTTTTGATATGGAATAAATACAACATTATCCATATAATGTTGTTTTGCATAAAGCACTAATTGATTTAAAACAGCTCCTGCTCCAACAAAAGCAAAGATAACTTCTTTACCATCTGTAGTTTTTGTACCAGGTTTAAATTTTTGGATTACTTTTAATAAATTTTCAAGATCATAGTATAAGCCAATATTTCCAGAATACATAATGACAAATTTATCTTTTAATTTATACTGGTTTTGAAAAGCAATCATATGTTCATTTGTAGATTCTAACGGATAGATTTCTTTCTCATTAATCCAGTTGTTAATCATTGCATACTTTGGTATTTTTTTACCTTTAAAACGATTTTCAATCGTTTGGCAAAGGTCTCTGCCTACTGTAATAATAAGATTGCTTTGCTTACAACTAAACTTATCAGCAACCATCATAGCTTTTAACACTAACTTATTGGAAATATAATTCACTGCCATAATCTGCTCAGGATTAAAATCTTGGATACAGTAAATCATCTTAGCATGTTTCTGCCATTTTCCAATTAAACCAAGTACTCCGCCAAGAATAGGCGGTTGGCTTATTGCAAAAATATAGTCCTGTTCTCCAGCTCTATGGCTTGCGCCTAAAGCACCAAAAAAATAAGTGATAATATTTTTAACCCGACTCATCTTACTCAATTTGGAAAACTCAGGAACATGAACACGAATAATTTTCACATTATTTAGTTCTTCAAAATAGTATTTTTGTGTTTTATATTTTGATGCGATAGTTCCATCATAGCTTGGAACAGCACAAATAACTGTAACATCAAATTCATTTGTCATACCTTCTGCTTGGTCTTTTAGGATTTGTCCCGTAGATGCCATATCTGGAGAGTAGTAATGTGCAAAAATCAAAAGTTTTTTTTTAGTCATTTTTCTCTCCCCTCAACTTTTTAATATATCTGTTAGTCATAATGTTATTGAGAATCTAAATGTTTTAAAATATAAGCTATAATGATTCCTATAGTTAAAACGTTAAAAACTAAAACACATTAATTATTGAAATATAAAAAATGAAGGACTTTTGACATTCTCAGTTCCACATCCTCCACATAGTGTTCTTACATTATCTTGTATTTTACTAATTACCAACATTATTTCTTAAAAATGCTTCACTAAATCCGCCCTTTAGCGAATACTTTCAAATTTCTCACTAACTTAGCATCTAACTCCATCTTTTCGACCCTTTATCTGACCCTTTAAAGCA
>CANAZY010000036.1 GCA_947365805.1 uncultured Clostridium sp.
TTAAAGCATAGAAAATAAGAAAAGTAAATAAAAATATTCCGTCAAATTTCGACAAGATAAATCTGTTATGTAAAAGGTGGTAGTAAAAAATATTCAGTATATTGAATTTTTTTAAAAGCAATTGTATAATAAAACGAAACAAGGATTAGAGGATAAACTCTAATCCTTGTTTTATATAAATTTATATACAGCTTCTGCAAAACCAGCATTTGTTGATGTATTAGTTGAGATATAACTGGCAACCTTTTTTACTTCATCATACGAATCCGAAAGGGTAGCAGCCACACCTGAGACTTTCAACATATCAATATCATTAATGTTGTCTCCAATTGCCATAATATCTGAACGTTCTACATTTAAAAAGTGGCTTAAATATTCTAATGCATTGCCTTTCCCAATATGAAGTGGAGTAATATCTAAATATTCATATTCTTTATTAATAATCATATCTTTGTAAAATCCCTTTTTTTGAATAAGAGTTACATTTAAATTAGTATCTGAAAGAATTTCGTTTTTTAAATGTGATAAATTACCAGTACTTGAAATAACTAATTTGAAGATTGGCGTTTTGTGTGTATCGATATAATCCTTTATATTTTCTACAATATGAAAGGTCAAATTATCTGTATTTTTACTGCCATTTAATAGGTAATTTCTAAGATCCATGTAAAGTAAATTTTCAGTAATTATTTCAGATTCACTATAAACATGAATGTGTAGATTATATTTTTTTGCTAAATCATAACAAGTGTTAAAATCATTAATTGGCAACAAATTTTTATAAATTTCTTCTCCTGTTTTTAAATTGATAATTTGTGTTCCATTTCCAAAAATACCATAAGAAGCATTGCATTTATCGCAAATATCCTTTGTAATAGAATAGGTCTTTCCAGTACAAATAGCAAAATCAATATTCTTTTTATTAATATCGCTAATGGCAGTTAAATTATTAGCTGGTATAAAGTTATTGTGGTCAATTAAAGTACCATCTAAGTCACTTGCAATTAATTTAATTGGCATGGAAAAACCTCCTAGTTTAAACTTTATACCTATTTTATCATATCTTTTGTAATAGTGGTAGAAAAATTTCAAAAAATAAGATATAATATTACAAAATAAAAAATGGGAGAACATTATGAGAAATATTAAATTAACAATAGAATATGATGGAAAAGACTTTAACGGTTGGCAGAAGCAACCTAATAAATTAAATATACAAGGAACGATTGAATCTGTTATTGAAAGTATTACAGGAGAAAAAGTAGAATTAAATGCCTCCCGGAAGAACCGATGCAGGTGTTCATGCCTTAGGACAAGTTGCCAATTTTAAAACTAATTCCAATTTACCGGTTTCAAAATTTGCAATTGCCATTAACTCGAGATTAAAAAAATCAATTGTTATCAAAAAAGCAGAACAAGTAGAAGAGGATTTCCATGCTCGTTTTGCTTGTAAGAAAAAAACATATGTATATAAAATTGATAATTCAGAATATGGAAGTAGTATTTATCGAAACCTGAAGTACCATATTCCACAAAAACTAGATGTGGAAAAAATGGATAGAGCCGCAAAATATTTTGAGGGAGAACATGATTTTAAGGCTTTTAAAGCAAGTGGAACAAGTTCTAAAAGTAGTGTAAGGACAATTTATAAAGCAAGTGTTAAACAGGAAGAACAGAATATAACCATAACATTAACAGGAAATGGATTTTTATATAATATGGTTCGTATTATTTCTGGAACTTTAGTAGATGTGGGGCTTGGAAAAATAAAGCCAGAAGAAATACCAATCATATTAGAACAAAAGGATAGGACAAAAGCTGGAAAAACATTACCAGCACATGGATTATATTTAGTAAGTGTTGAATATGACGAATAGTCACAAAATCAGTAAAAAATTCATAAGATATACTAGCAAAATAAGTAATAAAGGAGAGAATTTTATGAATATTTTACTGATATTTTTTGCCTTACCACTTGCTACAATAATACTTGCTTGCGTATTGCAAAAATTAATAAAATGCCCAATATTAGTTGCTGCTATCTTTTTTGCCATTTACTTAATTGTCGCTTTTGCCGTATTTGATGCAACATTTTTAATTGCAGCAATTGTATATACATTCTTAGCATATGTAACAGCAGCGATTGTTAGAATACTTTGTTGGTTTTTTAGAAATTGTAGTTGGAGTTGCAATTGTAATTGCAGTTGTAACAATCAAGATAAGGATTGTTGTTGTAGAAGAGCAAATAACACAACTAATAATGTATTAACCTTAAGTGACGCAAACGAAACGGTTAGTCTATCCAATAGAAATGGATGTACTTGTCGAGTGACTTGTAGAAATAATAATACGTTTAATAATGGATACAATAGAGGATATAACAATGGTTACGATAATGGTTATAACAATGCATTTGATTTTTGCAATGATAATGGAAATAACCAAAATACATGTAATCAAGATTTAATAGCAGCTACCAATAATATTGCAACTGCAATTAATAATAATTTTGGTTGTTGTTGTAGAAGAAGATGCAGATAAGAAAATAGAGGAAAATATCAATCTTATTTTCCTCTATTTTGTTTTACTTTCTTTACTATTTTGCTAAAATGTGATATAAAATATGCTAAGAGGTGGAAAAGTTGAAAATAGCAATTTTATCAGACATACATGGAAACATAGTAGCATTAGAAGAGGCAATTAAAGATGCAAAAACACAAGGGGTAGAACAATAGTATTAGGGGATTTGATTACAGATTTACCTTTTACTAATGAAATAATTGATAAAATAAAAAACTTAACATCATATGTTGTAAAAGGAAATAGAGAACAATATTTGCTAGAGTATGAATTAACAAAAGAAGATAAAATGTGGAAAACGATACAGAATAAAAGTGTATGTTGTTACTATCATCACCTAAGAAAAGATAATTTGGAATATATTCATAATTTAAAAGAAGAACTAACTTTGGAAATAGAAGGAGTTAAAATAAAAGCAGTACATGCATCTCCTGATAGTGTGACAGAACTAATTTATTTTGATACTCCTCGCATGGAAGAAATTTTTAATGAATTACAAGAAGATATTTTAGTCTATGGACATAATCATAATTTGGCACAATATCAAACCAAAAATGGGAAGACAATTGCACAAGTTGGTGTACTTGGAATTCATAATAATGAAATTGGAAAACCTCAATATACGATTTTAAATTGTAAAAATGGACAAGCTACAATAGAAATACGAACATTAGAATATGATGTAGAAAAATTAAAAGAAGAGATTATACAAGTAGGGGGACTATATCCAGAAGCAAGAATATGGCAGAACTTAAATTTTCTTACCATTCTTAAAGGAAAAGATATTAGAAGGGACTTTTGTAAAGAAGCAAAAGAAAAAATGTTATCAAAATATCATGGAACATATCAAAAAGGGTTTGATTCTCATTTCGAGTCTTTTGATGATGATATTTATAAAGAAGTTGCTCAAAAATTTGAACCATATTTTTTATTATAAAGGAGAAAACAATGAGATTAGATAAATTTTTAAAAGTGGCAAGAGTTATTAAAAGAAGAACCGTTGCCAATGAAGCGGCAGATAGTGGAAGAGTTAGAGTCAATGGAAAAACAGTAAAGCCAAGTTATGATGTAAAAGTTGGAGATATTGTTGAAATAACATTTGGAAATAGTACTTCCAAATTTGAAATTTTACATATTCCACAAACAGTTGGAAAAGATATGCCAGAATTAATTAAAATATTGTAAGAGGTACAAATGAAAAAGTTTAAGGAGAAATTATTAGAAAATGATTTTGGAGCATACTTATATGATTTAAGATGTAAAGAACAATATACGATAGAAGAATTAGCTGAGAAAATAAACATGGAGACCGTAACAATAAAAGGAATTCGAAAATGGGAACATGATTTGGAATTTCCAAATTTAGAGCAAATGTATAAATTATCCGAAATTTATGAAGTTCCAATTGAAGAATTGATGCAGATAAGAACACAAACCTTAGAAGAGGGACTAAAGGGAGTACATAGAGTTATTATTCGTTTCTTGGGTTATTTCTTGGGATTTTCGATTTATGGAACGATTATTATTGGATATACCATTATTTTTGCAACACTAATATTTTCATTTTTATTTTTTATCACAGCAGCTAACAGACCAACAGCAGCACTTTAACATTATTTAAGAAAGAGGAAAAGATATGTCAAAATTTATTCATTTACATGTCCATAGTGAATATAGTTTGCTAGATGGAGCAAACAGAATTAAAGATTTACCAGTTCGTGCTAAAGAAATGGGGATGGAGGCAATTGCTCTTACAGACCATGGGGTTATGTATGGAGTTATTGACTTTTATAAGGCATGTAAAAAAGAAGGAATTAAACCAATTATTGGGTGTGAAGTATATGTGGCAAATAGAAGTCGATTTGATAAAGAAGCAGGGTTAGACTGGAACAATCACTTAATTTTGCTTGCCAAAAATAATATAGGATATCAAAACTTAACAAAACTAGTTTCGGCGGGATTTACAGATGGATTTTACTATAAACCACGTATCGATAAAGAAATACTAGAAAAACATCATGAAGGACTAATTTGTTTAAGTGCATGTCTTGCGGGAGAAGTAAACCAAGCAATTTTAAAAGATGATTTAGAACATGCAAAAGAAGTAGCCCTATGGTTTAAAAATTTATTTGGAGAAGACTATTATTTAGAAGTACAGAATAATGGAATAAAAGAACAAACACTTGCCAATCAAAAGTTAATACAGTTATCCAGAGAACTTGATATTTCACTTGTTGCAACTAACGATGCTCATTATTCAAGACGTGAAGATGCTTATAACCATGAAGTATTATTATGCATACAAACAGGTAAGAAAATGAAAGATGAAGACCGTATGCATTTTGAAACAGAGGAATTGTATTTAAAAACAAGTGAAGAAATGGAAGATTATTTTAGTAACATTCCAGAGGCAATTAAAAATACGGTGAAAATTGCAGATAAATGTAATGTGGAATTTGAATTTGGACATACCATATTACCAAATTATGATGTACCAGAAGAATTTGAAACACACCATGATTACCTAAAAAAATTATGTGATGATGGGATAAGAAAACGCTATGGAGATAATCCAAGTCAAGAGATTTTAGATAGAGCAGAGTATGAAATAAATGTTATTCATAAAATGGGATATGTTGATTACTACTTAATTGTTTGGGATTATATTAATTATGCAAAATCCGTAGGAATCCCAGTAGGTCCAGGACGTGGTTCAGGAGCAGGTTCCATCTTAGCCTATGCAATAGGAATTACGGATATTGACCCAATCCAATATAACTTACTGTTTGAACGCTTTTTAAACCCAGAAAGAATCAGTATGCCCGATTTTGACGTTGACTTTTGTTATGAAAGAAGACAAGAAGTAATTGATTACGTATGCCATAAATACGGATATGACCATGTATCACAAATTATTACCTTTGGAACCATGGCTGCTAGAATGGTAATTCGAGATGTGGGAAGAGTATTAGATATTCCCTATCAAGATGCTGATAAACTTGCGAAAATGATTCCAAATGAATTACATATTACAATTCCAAAGGCATTAGAGCAAAACAGAGAATTGAAAGAATTATATGAATCAGATACGACAACAAAACAAGTATTAGATATTGCAATGGCATTAGAAGGAATGCCAAGACAGGCATCAACCCATGCTTGTGGTGTCGTTATTACCAAAGAACCAGTTGTAAGTTATGTACCTTTATATGTAAATACCAAGGATGGGTCGATTACGACACAATTTATTATGACCACATTAGAAGAGCTAGGACTATTAAAGATGGACTTCTTAGGGCTAAGAACCTTAACGGTAATTCAAGATGCAATCAATCTTGTAAAACAAACAAGAGGAATTGATGTTAAGTTTGATGAAAAAATGAATGACCCTAAGGTTTATAAATTATGGGCAAATGGTGAATCCAGTGGAATATTCCAATTTGAATCACAAGGAATGACAAACTTTATGAAGGAATTAAAGCCAGATAGCTTAGAAGATATTATAGCAGGAGTTTCGCTGTATCGTCCAGGTCCAATGGACCAAATACCAAGATATATTAAAAACAAGCTAGACCCAGCACATGCAGTCTATACCCATCCATCTTTAGAACCAATTCTAAATGTAACTTATGGTTGTATGGTATACCAAGAACAAGTTATGCAAATTGTAAGAGATTTAGCAGGATATTCCCTAGGAAGAGCAGACCTTGTAAGACGTGCTATGGGTAAGAAAAAACTAGATGTTATGGCAAAAGAAAGAGAATATTTTATTTATGGAAAGTTAGATGAAGAAGGAAATGTAGAAATTCCAGGATGTATCAGAAATGGAATTGATGAAGCATCTGCTAATAAAATATTTGATGAAATGGCAGAGTTTGCAAAATATGCATTTAACAAATCCCATGCGGCAGCCTATGCAGTCGTATCTTACCGAACGGCTTACTTAAAAGCATATTATCCAGAAGAATTTTTAGCAGCAACCTTAAACAGTTATTTAGGAAACTTAGATAAAGTTCCAGCATATATTGATGAATGTAAAAGACTTCATATTGAAATCTTAAGACCAGATATTAATAAAAGCTATACCAAATTTACAGTAGATAATGGTAAAATTCGTTTTGGACTAGGAAGTATTAAAAACGTAGGGATTGCAGCAGTCGACAGCATTGTAAAAGAAAGACAAGAACGAGGAGCATTTGATTCTTTTACTGATTTTTGTGAAAGAATGCAATCTGAAGCGGTAAATAAAAAATGTATTGAAAGTTTAATAAAAGCAGGAGCATTTGATGAATTTGAACAAACCAGAAGTACTCTTATGGCATCTTTTGAGTCAATTATTGATACGATTTCCGATTCTTCTAAAAAGGCATTACAAGGACAAGTAACCATGTTCGATTTAGCACCAGAAGATGACAATATGAATGAAATAAAATATACTTATAATACTTTAAAAGAATATTCCAAACGAGAGTTATTATCCATGGAAAAAGAAATGCTTGGGTTATACATATCAGGTCATCCATTGGATAACTTAAGAGAGCAAATTGAAAAACAAACCAGTATTAATACTATGCAAATGAGACAATTGCATGAAGAAGAAAATGGGGAACTTGGAGTACAAGTACCAGAATTTAAAGATGGACAAGCTATTAAATTTGTAGGAATTATTAGTAGTGTCAAAAAGAAATATACCAAGAACAATAAAATTATGGCATTTCTAACGGTTGAAGATTTATATGGACAAGTAGAAATCATCCTATTTGAAAATTGCTATCAAACCTGTTCCGATATTCTATTAAATGATAAAATTGTTGTAATAGAAGGACGCCTGAGTGTAAGAGAAGACGAAAACACCAAAATTGTAGCAAACCGAATTACTGAATTTGGAGAAAAGAAGAACAAGAAATTTGTAATCGATATAACAGATTTGGAAGAAGAAGCAAAAAAACACTTAAGAGGAGCTATCAAATTTTTCTCAGGTGATAAAAATAACATTGCAATCTTCGTAAAAGAAAAAGAAGAATTAAAGCCATGTGGTGGAATTTATCTAACAGACCAAATTAAAACACAATTTGAAGAAATTGTGGGTAGTGAAAGAGTAAATATAGTAGAAGAATAAAAAAGGCAAGGTAACTTGCTTTTTTTATTCTTCCTTTTCACAAACTAGACACAAATACAAGTTATAATGTATAATAATTGTTAGAAAAAATAGGAGTGGAGAAACAATGAATAATGTAACAGTACTTGTTGTAGATGATGAATCAAGAATGAGAAAATTAATTAAAGACTTTTTAGTGCAAAAGGAATTTAAAGTGCTAGAGGCAGAAGATGGAGAAAAAGCATTAGAGGTGTATCATGAAAACAAGAAAGAAATTGGTCTTATTTTATTAGATGTTATGATGCCAAAATTAGATGGATGGTCTGTGTTAAGACAAATTAGACAAGAATCCAAATTGCCTATTATGATGCTAACCGCAAGAGGAGAGGAACAAGATGAGTTATTTGGATTTGAACTTGGAGTCGATGAATATATTTCAAAACCATTTAGTCCTAAAATATTAGTGGCAAGAGTGGAAGCACTTTTAAATAGAACCATAGGAAACCAAGGAGAAATAAAAGATTATGGTGGTATTGAAATTAATGCAGATGGAAGAACAGTAAAAGTGGATGGAAAAGAAGTGGAAATGAGTCTTCGTGAATATGAACTTTTAAAATATTTAGTAGATAATGAAGGAATTGCTTTATCAAGAGATAAAATCTTAAACAATGTATGGAATTATGATTATTATGGGGATTCTAGAACGATTGATAGTCATATAAAAAAGATAAGACACAAGTTAGGGAAAAAAGGAAAATATATTGAGACAATGCGTGGTGTCGGTTATAAATTTGAGGTGAAAAAATAAAAAAATGGAAACAATAAAAGAAAAATTTAAATCCATTCGAATGAAACTATTTTTTAGCTTATGTATTGTTGTTATTATTATTATTGCTTTTCTAATCTTAACTAACAACTTTGTATTAGAAACATTTTACTTATATACCAAAACAAATAATCTAATTGGCATTTACGAAAGATTGAATCACTATTATAGTAAAGAGGAAATAAACAATGGACAAATAGAAGCAGAGCTTGAAAAAATAGCAATTAATAATAACTTTGATATTTTAATACAAGGAGAAAATGACATTAGTGTATATTCTACGAACCGTAATTTTTTATCCAATATAAATGAAATAAATACCATAAATAGTATATTACAAAAAAGTAAAAATATTGTATATAAAAATGATGAAGTAGTTGTTAGAAAATTTGAAGATAAAACAAATGGTATTACTTTTTTAATGTTTACCGCAGAGCTAGACAATGGCTATAAATTATACATTCGCATGCCATTTGCTTCTATTCATGAAAGTGTAAAGATTTCGAATAAATTCTTATATTTAATTGGAGGCTTTACCATTTTAATTGGAGGAATTGTAGTATCCTTTATTTCTAGAAGATTTACATCACCAATTTTAGAACTAAATGCCATTGCTAATAAAATGGCAAAATTGGATTTTAGCCATAAATACCGTGTGACTGATACAGAAGATGAAATTAATGAACTTGGAAAGAGCATTAATACCATGTCTGATAAGCTAGAAAAAACGATTAATAGGCTAAGAGATACCAACATTGAATTGGAAAAAGATATTGAAGAAAAATCTAAAATTGATGAAATGAGGAAACAATTTATTTCTGATGTATCACATGAGTTAAAAACACCAATTGCATTGATACAAGGATATTCTGAAGGATTAATAGAAAACGTAAATACCGATGAAGAAAACCGAAAATTTTATGCAGGTGTTATTTTAGATGAAGCAAACAAAATGGATAAATTAGTAGCCCAGCTATTGGAATTAATGAAATTGGAATATGGAAAAAGAGAATTTAATAACCAAGAATTTGATATTTGTGAATTAATAAAAGAAGTTATTCGAAAATCCAAAGTAATGCTAGAAGAAAGAAACATTGAAGTAAAGTTTCATGAAGAAAACACCATTCGAGTGTTTGCAGACGATTTTTACATAGAACAAGTCATTACCAACTATTTTACAAATGCGATGAAACATGCAAAAGAAAAAGAAGGACAAAAAACAATTGAAATTACAATAACACCAAATAAAGAAAATAATACCATAAGAATTAGCATATTTAACACAGGAGATCCAATAAAAGAAGAAAATTTAACCAGAATTTGGAACCGTTTTTATAAAGTAGATGAATCAAGAACGAGAGAAGATGGAGGAACGGGAATTGGATTATCCTTAGTAAAAGCAATTATGCATAACTATAAAAAAGAATACGGAGTAATAAACAGAGAAAACGGAGTAGAATTCTATTTCGATTTAGAACTTGTTGTCGAAGCATGTCAATAAAAAAGAATTGATTTAAAGAATGATGATTTTGGGGACGGGGGTAAAAATCATCTGTATAAAATATGAAAAATATGGAAAAACTATTGCTATAAGAAGGTGAACTTATGGCAGTAGTTTTTTTTATTATTTTATTTTTCATATTAATTTCATTGGTTATTGTTTGTAGTACCATTAAGATAGATGTTCAAAAATTAAAATTTTCTAATGGAGAGAGAAGAAACTTACAATATGATTATTTGATTTTTTTAGAATTACGATTTCTAAACTATATTAAAATAATGAAATTAACATTAACACCACAAAAACTGAAAGCCCTAAATGAAAAAGTAAAGATAAACGAAAAATTACAAAAGATAGATGTAAAAGATATAAAAAAGGACTTACCGAATAAGAGTGAAATAAAAGAATTAGGAAAAAAATTAAATTTAAAATTAGAAGAGTTTCATCTTAATTTAGAAATTGGAACAAAAGATGTTATTATAACATCTGCTATTATTGCAATACTGGCAAGTGTAGTTGGAATCTTACTTCCTAAATGCATAAAACGATATCATTTTGAAAAATATAGGTACAAAATGATGCCAATTTATCAAAATCAAAATGTAATAAAACTATCACTAAACTGTATAATTCAGGTAAAAGTGATACATATTATAAATATAATTTTTACATTGGTAAGGAAAAGAAAGGAGAGTAAAAAACATGAGCGAACATCCAATAGAAGGTCTTATGACTACAGCTATGAACAATATTAAGGATATGATTGATGTAAATACCATTATTGGGGAGCCAATTGAAACTTCCAATAATGTAGTAATCATTCCAATTTCTAAAGTGTGTTTCGGGTTTGCAGCAGGAGGAAGTGAATTTAAAGGAGAAACCATAGGAGAATATACCAAAAAAGAAAAAGAAGAGGAAATTCAATATAATTTACCATTTGGAGGCGGTTCTGGAGCAGGAGTTAATATTAATCCAGTTGCATTTTTAGTGATTCAAGGAAACGGAGTAAAATTACTACCGGTAGAACATTGTTCTTCCCTTGACCGTTTATTAGATTACATGCCAGATTTAATGGAAAAAGCAAATAACCTAATGAACAAAATGATGCAAGATAAAAAGGAAGAGAAAAATAAAGTAAGACAAGAAGAAATAAGACAAAAGAAAGAAGAACTCAGCCTGCTGCCCAAAG
>CANAZY010000037.1 GCA_947365805.1 uncultured Clostridium sp.
AAAAGACGATAGTGGAGCAAGTGCTACGATTACAGGAGCTTCAAGTAATTTTTATGAAAAAAATAAAGGAAGAACTAAAGAAGGAAAAATGAAAAGATGGACAATTATATTAGCAGTTGTGTTTGCAATACTTACCATTGTTCTTTCAATTATGTATGTAATTTAAAAAATGAAGTGATAAACGGAGCAACAAATTAAGTTGCTCCATTTTGTTTATAGGAGGATAATTTGGATAAAAAAGAATTGGTTTGGAATTTTATTTGTGACAAAAATTATGTGCCAATGAAAAAGAAAGAAATGGTACAAATTTTAATGGTTCCAAAAGAAGAAGAAAAAGAATTACAATCTGTTTTGGATGAATTAGAAAGAGAATATAAAATAAGAAAAAACAGAAAAAATCAATATATCATAATGGACGAGCTGTATTTTCAAGGTGTATATAATAGACACCCAAAAGGATTCGGCTTTGTTATGCTAGAAAATGGAGAAGAGATTCATATTGCAAGTAACCATTCGTTAAGTGCATTTGATGGCGATACGGTTTTAATCAAAATATTAGATGAAGAAACGGGAAACACAAAAGAAGGAAAGATTGTTAAAATTTTAAAAAGAGAGATTCGAGAGTTAGTAGGAACCTTTCAAAATAGTAAAAACTTTGGATTTGTTGTACCAGATAATGCAAAACTGGGAACCGATATTTTTATTTCTAAAAAGAATTTTTCAGGTGCGAGAAATCAAGATAAAGTAGTTGTAAAAATTACGAAATATCCAGAAAAAGGGAAAAGTGCAGAAGGGGAAATCTTAGAAGTAATTGGAAAAATGGACCAAGCAGGTGTGGACATGATGTGTTTAATAAGAGATTACCATTTACCATACGAATTTCCAGAGCCTGTTTTAGACGAAGCAAATAACATTAATCCGAAAATAGAAATAAAAGATATTCCAAACAGAGTGGACCTAAGAGATAAAAGGATTTTTACGATTGATGGAGAAGATGCAAAAGACTTAGACGATGCCGTTTGTGTGGAAAGACTAGAAAATGGAAATTACAAATTAGGAGTTCATATAGCAGATGTTAGTTACTATGTAAAAGAAGGTTCTGCATTAGATAAAGAAGCTTTTTTGAGGGGAACCAGTATTTATATGTTAGACAGGGTAATTCCTATGTTGCCACAAAAGTTGTCAAATGGAATTTGTAGCCTAAATGCAGGAGAAGATCGTTATACATTATCAATTGAAATGGAAATTAATCCATCTGGAGAAGTAATTGATTCCGATGTATTTAAAGCAGTAATCAATGTTACCAAAAGAATGAGCTATACAGACGTTACCAAAATTTTAGAAAATTCAGATGAACAAATTGTAACAAAATACAAAGACTGTATAGATGAATTTAAAAAAATGGAAGAACTTGCTATAATATTAGAAACAAGAAGAAAGACGGCAGGAAGTCTTGATTTAGACATTCCAGAAAGTAAAATTACCCTAGATGAGAATGGAAAAGCAATTAATGTTGGGCAATATCAATTAACTTTTGCAAATTCCATCATTGAACAATTCATGCTAACTGCCAATGAAACAATTGCTGAGAAATTTTATTGGTTAGAAGCGCCATTTGTTTACCGTGTACATGAGACACCAGACTTAGACAAGATAAAAGAATTAAATCGTTTTTTATTTAACTTTGGCTATACCATAAAAGGGAATAAAGAAAACTTACACCCAAAAGAATTTAGTAAAATTTTAGAAGACATTAAGGGAAAAAAAGAAGAAAGAGTTATATCCACTTTAATTCTTAGGACGTTAAAAGTAGCAAAATATGAAAACCAAAATAAAGGTCATTTTGGAATTGCAAGTAAATATTATTGCCACTTTACATCACCAATTCGTAGATATCCAGATTTGTGGATTCATCGAATGATTTCAAAGTATTTAGAAAAAGGCTATGATGTAAAGGAAGATTGGAAAGAAGAATACATAGAAATAGCACAAAAAGCTGCAGAACAATCTTCAGAAAGGGAAAAAATAGCACAAAAAGTAGAAAGAGACAGTATAGATTTAAAGAAAGCAGAATTTATGCAAGACAAAATTGGAGAGATTTATGACGGAATTATTAGTAGTGTTACCAATTTTGGGATTTTTGTAGAATTAGAAAATACGGTAGAAGGATTAATTCGTTTTGAAAATTTAGGAGAAAATGAGTATTTTATTTATGATGATGAGCATAAACATCTAATAGGGGAAAAGACCAATAAAATTTATAAATTGGGAGACCCAATAAAAGTACAAGTAATTGAGGCAAATAAACAAACAAGAAAAATTGCATTTGCCAATATTTTAAATAAGGAGGAAGAAAAGTAAATGAAAGATTTTTTAAAACCATCGGCAACACTTGCGCCAGTTCCAGCAGTTTTAGTATCTTGTGGAGATATGGAACATGCCAACATAACAACAATTGCGTGGACAGGAATATTAAACTCTGAGCCACCACTTGTGTATGTATCAATACGACCATCAAGATATTCTTACAAAATTATAAAAAAGACAAAAGAATTTGTAATCAATATTCCAGATGAAAATTTAGTATGGGCAACTGATTTTTGTGGTACAAAATCAGGAAAAGATATGGATAAATTTAAAGAAGCACATCTTACAAAAGAAGCCTGTAGACTAGTAAGAGTTCCATCCATTAGAGAATGTCCAGTTAGTCTAGAATGCAAAGTAAAGAAAATAAAAAAACTAGGTTCACATCATATGTTTATAGCAGAAATTGTATCGGTTAATGCACAATCTGAATTAATAGAAGATGGGAAATTAGACCTTACAAAAACAAATTTAATTACCTATATAGGAAATCAATATTATGTGGCAGATAAAAAGATAGCAGATAGAGGAATTTGTTTAAAATAATTTCAAAAATGTATTGACAAAACCTATGATAGTCGTTATAATAAGTACTATCATAGAAATGCAGGTGTAGTTCAATGGTAGAATTCCAGCCTTCCAAGCTGGCTATGCGGGTTCGATTCCCGCTACCTGCTCCAAACTTGCTTCGCAAGAGTGAAGAGATAAGAGTGAATAGTTAAGAGTATATAAGCCATTTCAAAGTAGAAGCAGAAAGGCAAGTTTGTACTTTTAACTATTCATTTTTCACTTAAAAATATATATGCGGGTGTAATTTAGTGGTAGAATGTCATGCTTCCGACCTGATAGCGCGGGTTCGATTCCCGCCATCCGCTCCAGTCTGGGTGTTCTTATAGGATTTCGTGTCTTATAAGGACACTTTTTATTATAAATGTTACCCCCGTATTACATTACGGGAGTGACGTGGCTTATGCTTTGCATCGCCACGTCCTCATTGTAAAAGTATTTGAATAAAGCTCTAAAGAGTTACTTTCGCAAAGTTAGAATTATTTATCTATAAAATAAAATAGAAGAGTTGAAACATAAAATCTCCTAAACATTTTTGATTTAATAATACTATTTATAGTGTAGTTGGTACATATAATAACTATAAATTGGAATGATAATAGTTGTTAATAATAGTAATATTTTAAAATAAATAATATTACCACTTAACCCAATGATAAATAGTAGTCCATAACCTATAATTCTTCCAATTTGCATTATCATATTTATAAATATCTGGTTTTCAATATAATATTCATCATTAATACTATTTTCTCTGTTATTAAATCTTTCAATGTTGAAAAGTATTTCTAATATAACAATGAAACTATAACTAATTATGTTATAGATAACAAGTTCTATTTTTCCTAATTTTATTACTAAATTTATAACACTAATCAAAGAAATTAAACTACCACCAATTAATATATTTTTTTGAAGCTTTTTGTTTTTTATTTTCTTAAATATAAATAATGTTAGCATAGAACATATAGCAAATATTGTATTTAAAAAACCCAATTTAAAGTTTGTTTTATATGTCATAACAATTATTATAGTAACAAGTGTAGGAATTAGATTTAACAATACTCCATATAAAATAGATGCTTTATATATAATTTTTAATCTATTATTATTTTTAATATTTATATTTTTAAGAAATAATATCAAATCAAATTTTTTATAATCTTGATTTTGTATTCTAATAAAAAACGATAGAATGACTTGAGTAAATGCAAGTATCATTATATAAGTTGAAACTTTATAAAATGTTAATAATTCAATTGAAGTACCTAATATTATTGGCATTATTATTTTAGTAAAACTACGTATTATTTTCTTGTTTGTAGTATACTTTTTTCTATTACTTTCATTTGTTACCAAACCAACCATATTGTCACAAGCACCCCAATAAATAGTTTCAGCAATTCCTAAAACAATAGCAACTGGAATTAAGAAATCTTGAATTTGTTCTCTTAAAAACACAATTAATATTACAAATATACATTTTATTAGTATTCCAAATCTATATATATTTGCAATATTATATTTTTTTAAAAAGTATCCAATTATATACATACAAATACCAGTTACAGCATAATCAATAACATAATAAATTGCAATCGAACCTATATTTTCATTAGTTATATTTAACAAATAAGCTACTAAAAAAGTGCTCAGAAATAAATCAATTATTGAATTTATAATTTCACAAACCATTAATGATTTCGCTGAAGTATTTAGTCTTTCATTTTCTATAATCTTTTTTTCTTTGTTCATAATGTCTCCTTATCTTCTTAATTTAACAAGATTATACTATATTTATCAAAAATTTGCTATATTTTATAAAAGTTTAATTAAAAATGTAAATATGCTTTTTTGTGTGCCGTGTAATTATTGATTTTTCAACATTTCGTGAAAAATCCTATAAGAGCACTCCAACCATTAAGTAAAATCGTCGCACTTTGGCGAAGTATTGATAAATCAACTGTAAAGGTTGATTTTTTTGTTTGCGAAAAATATACCTTTAATGAAAGAATTATTAGATAGTTTTTCTCGTAAAGTTGAATATGATTATGACTTACAGAATAAACAGCTTTATAAGAAAAAAGCAGGAAAAGCAAAAGGATATTATCAATTAGCTTTTGATGACAGTTTAGATGAAGATTTAAAAGTATTGCATAAAATGTATAAAAACGATATGCCTTTTAGAATTTACGGTTTACATACAAATTTATACATAACATCTAACGGATATGATGGTTTATTTATTGATGTAAATATAAAAAATTCAAAAATAAAATTTAAACAAGAAACAGAAGAATTTATCGTAACATCTAATCTTACAGTAAGTGCACTTGTTAACTATACAAAAGAGATGGGGTATGATTTTTCGCTATTAACAGGTATACCAGGTGTTGTTGGAGAGGAGTTGTTGGAAATTCAAGTTATCCAAGTGTAATCAATTAAGATTGCTGTGGGAGGAACGAAAGTTCCGGTAATTGCTATGGAAGGCAACTAGTTAGAAATAATTAGTTGCCAGTTTTTTTATTTTATGCTATACTAATTTTTCAATTTAATCAACGCACAATCCCATATGTTGGATAAGAGAAATCAAAGATCACGAAGACTGTGGGTATATTAATCTATAATCAGGAAAAGAGCATTCGCATATTGAATATACGAATGCTCTTCCTTTGTTAGCCCTTCCGTCTCCTCAATTCTTCCTCGAGTTCTTTAGTCGTAAACTTCGAAAAACGACTCTGTGAACTCTGTACGGGAGGGGCATCGCGGTCAGGAACCATATCTATGCAGTTAGGAACACTCTCGTATTCATAACCACAATATGAACATTTTGTAGTTTTCTGACCCCAAAAGCCAAATCCTCCAAGATGATGATGTTGTACTTTCCCACATTTGGGACATTCTGTGTCTGTAAAATAGCTCATAAAACTTTACCTCCTTAATTTTTCGGAGGCTGTTGCCCCCCCGAATTTTAAAATATTGGGGACACCAACAAAGTTTACATTTTCATTTAACATATATTTACATAAAATTCAAGTTATTATGCCAAAAATACATATACGAACTCTAATCATAGTATTAGTAGTTGTTTTAATATTAAATGCTATAATAGTTATTCCTACTAAACCGTAGAAAAGTAAGTATATTATCATTAACATAGCTTGTTAAAAGTAAATTAATAATAACTACTATGTTTAAAGCATAGAAAAAATATAGAAAAAAGAGAGTTCCTAAAAATAAAAACTCTCTTTTTGATGTTAATAGAAGCATAAGTATATGATACCAAGTAAATTTTACAGATTTCCATTTTGATAGGTAATTTTTTAGATGAAATACTAAAAAAATTCGTTCTTAGAAAAAACCAAGAGTTAGTGAATTATCAGGCAAATAGAAATTGGTACGAATAATAATTTCTTCTTTACAATTTTTAGTATTTATATTAAATTCAACAGGAGATAATGTTAAACCAGTGATTTTTTCTTCCGATTTCCAAACTTCTACGCCATCGATTAAGATACTTACATCAGCAGTTGATTTTGTACCACTACTAACGTTTCCAACCACGATTTTACCGGAAAAATTAGGATTTCCCTTATAATTCTTATTATAAATAAGATGAATATCTGAAGTTACGGTGTAATCATTAATATAAAAATATTTACCAGCATATAGTTTAAAACCTTGTTCATATTCATGGTAAGAACCTCGGATATCTTTATCTCTAGTAGAATCCCACATGTTCAAAACACAATCAATGTTATTATTTTTTGAAGTGTGAGTTTCAAAATAATTTGTAAACATGATGGTAGAAGAGAAACTTTGAGGGGATTCATTATTTTGAAGAGAAGCGATGGTATCAGATAATTGATTACTAAAGGTTTCAGGATTTTTTTGTTGATTGTTATTACTTATTCCAACAAAGAAACAAATTCCTGCAATCAAAAAACTTATTATAATTGCAATAATTGCACCATGTTTTTCCTTTTTAGTTAAATAAGTAAAAAGTGATAATGCTACACCAATAAAGGTAAAACAAATAGAAAACCAAAATTCCATAGACATATTCAAATCTCCTTTTATATATTTTACGTATATCATAACAAAAAACGACAAATTTGTATAGTATTTAAAATATTTTATTAAAAAAATGAAGAAGAAATGACAAAATAAGACAAAATGATTGACACTAAGATAGAAGTATTGATACAATAAAAGTATACGAATGATAACATTTTCAACAGGAGGCGTGATAAATGCAAAACCAATTAAATAAAGATGAATTTGAAAAATACTTTTTCCATGGAATGGAAAATAAAGAACAAGTTGTAAAATGGATTATCATGAAAACAGCTGAAAGATTGCAGGGAACACATAAAGAGTTAGATAGTGATACAGGAAAAACGAGATATGAACAAGATAAAGAAGAAATGCTAAAATTGATTGTACAACTTGAAAGATTTACGACCAAACATGACAAACCAAAACATAATAAGCCAAAACACGATGCTTCTTTGAATCGAGAATATTTCTATGAAGATACAGTTCATCCAGTGCCTTGTCCGATAGCTTCTCTACCTTCGCATGAAGAATATTTCTACGATGATATAACGATTGAATCAGAACAAATAAAAGAGATGTTTGAAAGAATTGCAATGGAAATAGAAAAGTATGGAGCACTTTCTTTTGTAAAATATAGACCAGTTTCAGGAATCTTTTTTAATACACAAAGCTATCCCAAGAATATTGCAATGTATTCTGCAAGAGAGTATTTGGGGTGGTTAAAATATAGTGAAAATACGAACTGGGGAGAAGCAGTATATGAGATATTACTCTATTTAGAAGAGTTAGAAAGAGAAAATAAGCAAGAATATTATACTCTATTTTTAGATACGAAATATGGAAGAGCAATTGATAGAAAAACAGATGAGGATAAAATAGAATTATACGATGAACGTGAAATGCCTGAAATTAGAAATGTATATCGTAAATTTTTGAAACGGAGTACGAGTTTCTGGTGTGGATATTAAGCTTGCAATTCCATCAAAAGAAATGACGTCAGAAATGAAACAATATATAGACGAGCACTATCCAGAATATGAAACGATTAGTACATTAAAAACTGATGCAATGAACGATTATTATCACAAAAGAGTGGAGCAGGTAGTAAATAAAACCAAAGAAAAGTTTTTACAAGTAGAAATAGGAAATTAAAAAAAGTACTTGCATTTCTTAAAAAAATATAGTAATATTTTTTAGGGTGTAAAAAAATGAAAGAATTTGTAGAAAAAACACAATCTATTATTTCTATGAATGGCAAAGCAAATTTGCTAGTTTTTGTGTTTGCTACAATTGTTTCTATTATATATGGTATAAATTTAGTCACTAAAATTATTGTTTAGTGGCTTTTTTGTAAGTTTTCACACCTTAAAAGAAAATATTAGGAGGAACGTTTTATGGAAAAAAGTAAAATGCTTTTAGACGTTAATGAAAAACCAGCAGTTGCAAAATGGATTATTTTAGCAATCCAACACGTATTTGCAATGTTTGGTGCAACAATCTTAGTACCTATTTTAGTAAATGCAGGAGCTGGTGAAACAGTACTTACCATACCAGTAGCATTAGTAACATCAGGTATTGGAACTTTAATTTACATTTTATGCACAAGAGGAAAATCACCAGTATATTTAGGAAGCTCATTTGCCTTTATTGCACCACTTGCAGCAGCTTACCTAAAAGGTGGATTAAGTGGAGCTATGACAGGAGTTATGGTAGTAGGTCTTATTTATGTGGTATTTGCTACTATTATCAGATTTACAGGAAAAAGATGGCTTGATAAATTATTACCACCAGTAGTTATTGGACCAATGATTATGATTATTGGTTTAGGACTTGCACCATCTGCTATTTCACAAGTAGGACTTGTAAGTGGAGCTGAAGTTGAATGGAGAGGGATTTTTGTTGCAGCCCTTACATTCTTAGTAACAGCAATTGTAGCAGTAAGAGGAAAAGGATTTTTAAAGATTATTCCTTTCTTAGTAGGAATTGTAACAGGATACATCGCTGCAGTATGTGTAGGATTAGTTGATTTTACACCAGTAGTAGAAGCTGCATTCTTTAGTATGCCACAATTTGCAATTCCATTTGTAAGCTATGTACCAAACTTTTCTGCAATTCTTACCATTGCACCAATTGCATTAGTAACTATGGCAGAACATATTGGAGACCATACATCACTATCTAATATTATTGGAAAAGATTTATTAAAAGAACCAGGATTAGATAAAACTTTATTAGGAGATGGTATTGCAACACTTGTAGCAGGATTACTTGGAGGACCTGCAAACACAACTTATGGTGAAAATACATCTGTAGTAGGAATGACAAAAATCGCATCTGTTTGGGTTATTGGTCTTGCTGCAATTTTTGCAATTTGTTTAGGATTTTTAGGAAAATTTACAGCTCTAGTTTCAACAATTCCAAATGCAGTATTAGGAGGAGTTAGTTTACTTCTTTATGGATTCATTGCTGTTAATGGATTAAAAGTATTAATTCAAAACCAAGTAGATTTTGGTAAAACAAAAAATGTTGTTGTAGCATCAGCAATGCTTGTATTGGGACTTGGTGGAGCTGCTATTTCAATTGTAAGTGGAGATGTAGCTGTTACTATTTCAGGGATGAGCTTAGCAGCAATCGTAGGAATTTTAATTAACCTATTTTTACCAGAAGAAAAAGAAGAAACGCCAAAAAAAGAGAAAAAAGCTAAAAAAGAAGAAAAAGTAGAAGCAAATGTTTAAGAATGTAGGGGCGAGCATCGCCCATCAAAAGGAAAGAAGGTAACAAAATGAAAGCAATAGAAGTAAAACATCCATTAATACAACATAAAGTTGCTATTTTAAGAGATAAAAAAACAGGAACAAAAGAATTTAGAGAACTTGCAGAGGAAATTGCAATGTTACTTTGTTATGAAGCTATGAGAGATATAGCAACAGAAGAGGTGGAAGTAGAAACACCGATGGGAAAAACAATGGCAACAAAAGTAAATGAAGACAAATTTACGTTTGTTCCAATTTTAAGAGCAGGGCTTGGAATGTCTAATGGAATAACTAAAATTATTCCAAATGCAAAAATTGGGGTAATAGGTCTATATCGTAATGAAGAAACATTAGAACCAGTTAGATATTACTATAAAGTTCCAAAAGATATTAAAGATAGGGAAGTAATCTTAGTAGATCCGATGCTTGCAACAGGAGGTTCTGCAGTAGATGCTATTAAAATGATGAAAGAAGATGGAGTAACAAAAATTAAATTCTTATGTTTAATAGCAGCACCAGAAGGAATTCAAAGAGTAGAAGAAGCATATCCAGATGTACAAATATATTGTGCAAGTATTGATGACCATTTAAATGAAATTGGATATATCGTACCAGGATTAGGAGATGCAGGAGATAGAATTTTTGGAATTAAATAAGAGATATAAAATGAGGATGTTAAAGCATCCTCATTTTTGTAAAAAAATAAAGTAAATGATTAGAATGATATTGACAGTTAATAATATTATGGATAGAATAAAGAAAAAGTAGTATCATCTTGGTAATAGATAAAAACAGTTAAAGGATAGAGGAAATATGTTGAAAAAACTGCAAAAATTAAGTAAAAAGAAACAAAAAATAGTAATAATCATAGTGTTGATTTTTCTTTGCATAATCATACTTGCAACAGGAGGGCTTATAACCAATAGTATTCGAAATGCAATATTAAGACAAGCAGAAAAACAAGAAGAGTTTACTTATAAGACCTATAAAACAAATGGAAATTATGGAACAGCGCTAATTACATTTTATAATGAAAATGGAATTGAATCGATTCGATATAAAGAGAAAGACAATAAGGATTATATGATTTATTGTAATGGAAAAAATAAAGTTGCTATTGATTATGAAATGGAAGATAGAAAAACATACGAATTTGTAGTAAATGATGTGGGTAATGCAGAAAAAAA
>CANAZY010000038.1 GCA_947365805.1 uncultured Clostridium sp.
TGCTAAAATATCTAATGCTCCTGCAATTGCTTCTTCTTGTGTATTTACTTCTTTTTCTTCATTAAGATATGCTTGTGCAATCATATGAATATCTTCTGTTTCAGTTTGCTCCATGATGATGACAGCAAGTGGTTCTAAGCCTTTTTCTTTTGCAATGGTTGCTCTTGTTCTTTTCTTTTGTTTATATGGTCTGTAAATATCTTCTACTTCTGCAAGTGTTATTGCATTTTCTAACTCTTTTATAATTTCTTCAGTTAATTTTCCTTGTGCTTCAATTGATTTAGTTACTTCTTCTTTTCTTGTACTTAAATTTCTTAAATACGTAAGTCTTTCTCCTAAATCTCTTAAGGTTTCATCAGAAAGCCCACCAGTTGCTTCTTTACGGTAACGTGCAATAAACGGAATCGTATTTCCTTCATCAATTAATTTAATCGTTGCTTCTACTTGACTTTTTCTTATGTTTAATTCTAATGCAATTGTTTGTATGATTTTTTCCATCGTATTCTCCTTCGTATTCTCCTTTTTATTCAATTCCTAAATACTCATTATAGGTTACTTCTCTATCGATTACTTTGTCTTGTTTTATATCAATAATACGGTTTGCTACGGTTTGTGTTAATTGGTGGTCATGTGAGGTAAATAGGATATTTCCTTTAAAGTTTTTCATTCCTTCATTTACTGAAGTAATACTTTCCATATCTAAATGATTTGTTGGCTCATCGAAGATTAAGAAGTTTGCTCCTGAAAGCATCATTTTGGATAGAACACATCTTACTTTTTCTCCTCCTGAAATGACATTTACTTTTTTTAATGCTTCTTCTCCGGAAAATAGCATTCTTCCTAAAAATCCTCTTACGAATGTTTCGTCTGGGTCTTTTGAATATTGTCTTAACCAATCGACTAGATTTAAGTCGTCATTAAATAGGTAATTATTATCTTTTGGGAAATAGTTATTCGTAATGGTTGTTCCCCAAATTAATTCTCCTGCATCTGGTTCTAGTTCTCCTGCAATAATTTGGAATAAGACCGTTTTTGCATTTTCGTTATCTGCTAAAAATGCAATTTTATCTCCTTGTTTTACGGTAAAGGAAATATTGTCTAATATTTTTTCTCCATCAATTGTTTTTGAGATATTTTTTACTTGTAAGATTTCTTTTCCTGGCTCACGGTCTGGTTTAAAATCGACATATGGATATCTACGGTTGGATGGTTTAATTTCTTCTAATTCAATTTTTTCTAATGATTTTTTTCTTGATGTCGCTTGTTTTGATTTAGATGCATTGGCACTAAATCTTGCAATAAAGTCTTGCAATTCTTTTATTTTTTCTTCTTTTTTCTTATTTGCTTCTTTTGCTTGTTTTAAAGCAAGTTGGCTGGATTCATACCAGAAGTCGTAGTTTCCTGGATACACGGTTATTTTTCCAAAATCGACATCTGCTGTATGGGTGCATACTTTGTTTAAGAAGTAACGGTCGTGTGATACGACGATTACAGTATTTTCAAAGTTAATTAAAAATTCTTGTAACCAATCGATGCTTTTTAGGTCTAAATCGTTGGTTGGCTCGTCCAATAATAAAACATCTGGGTTTCCAAATAGACTTTGTGCTAATAATACTTTTACTTTTTCTCTTGCTTCTAGTTCTTTCATATATTTGTCATGTTTTTCGGAATCGATTCCTAAATCATTTAAAAGCACTGCGGCATCGGATTCTGCATTCCAGCCATCTAGTTCAGCAAATCTTTCTTCTAATTTTGCAGCTTTCATTCCATCTTCTTCGTTAAAGTCTGGTTTGGCATAAATCGCATCTTTTTCTTTCATAATTTTATATAATTCACTGTTTCCCATAATAACAGTGTCAATTACTCTTTCTTCTTCATAAGCAAAGTGGTCTTGTTTTAATACCGAAATTCTTTCTCCTTTTTCGATGGTAACTTCCCCTTTACTTGGCTCTATTTCTCTAGATAATACTTTTAAAAAAGTTGATTTTCCTGCTCCATTGGCACCAATAATACCATAGCAGTTTCCTTTTCCAAAACGAATATTAACATCTTCAAATAATACTCTTTTCCCAAAACGAATGGTTACTCCATTTGCAGCTAACATATTTTCTCCTCCTTATTTTTCCATTTACCTATTATACACGCTTTTTTTCGTTTTGGCAATGGGTTAAAAAAAAGAGATGGTCTCCCACCTCTTAGTCTCTATCAAATAATAATTTAATTGCCCATAGTCCTGAAATTCCTACTAGTGCATAGATAATTCTTGCTATGATTGTCATGTTTCCGAATATCATTTCTACTAGATTGAAATTAAAGAATCCGATTAAACCCCAATTGATTGCTCCAATAATGACTAATACTAATGCAATTCTATCAATTACTTTCATGATACTTCCTCCTATTCGTTTTTAATAGATTATATTTTTTCTTTGTTAGTATTTGTTTTTTGATTGGTTTTATTCTTTTTTTATTTGGCAATTTTTAACAAAAAAAGAACCCGTAGGTTCTTAATCTAATAAATCTCTTCGTTTTAAGATTAGCACTGCAATAACGGTAACAAGGATACAGACTCCCGATAAAATTAGAAATCCGTATGGGTGATTTTGAAATGGTACTGGTACATTCATTCCCCATAAGCTAGAAATTAATGTTGGGATGGCAAGGATAATAGTAATAGATGTTAAAAATTTCATCACTCCATTTAGGTTGTTGGAAATGATGGATGCATAGGCATCCATGGTTCCATTTAAAATGTCACGATAAATCCCACTCATTTCAATTGCTTGTTTGTTTTCTACGATAGCATCCTCTAGAATGTCTTCATCTTCTTCGTATAATTTTAATATTTTTCCTCTTAAGGTTTTTTCCATAACTAATTCGTTTGATTTTAATGATGTTGTAAAATACACCAAACTCTTTTCTAAGCTTAGTAATTTTAATAATTCTCTATTTTTCATTGATGTTTTTAATATAGTTTCTGCAATTTCGGTTTCTTTATTAATTTGTTTTAAGTATGTTAAATAATAAGATGCATTAATTAACATGATTTGAAATAGAAATCTACTTTTTTTATAGGTTGAAAATGCTTTTACTCTTTTTCGCTCGAAATTATCAATAACAATATTTCTTTTTAAGGATACAGTTATAAAATAATCATCTCTCACGACTATCATACCAAGTGGCATGGTTGTATAACTTTCAGAATCTTTTTCTTTTTCGATAATTGGTACGTCCACAATGAAAAGAATGGTGCCATCATCTTCTTCACTATCAATTCTCGCTTTTTCCTCATAGTCTAATGAATATCGAATAAAGTCTTCTGCAATTTTTGTTTTTTTACATACTTCTTTTATTTCTTGGTCTGTTGGGTTTATCATACTAATCCAACTTCCCTTTTCTATTTTTTCTACTACTTTTAATTGGTTCGTTTCCATATCTGAATGATATACTTTAACCATCGATTTCACCCCTTTTATTTAAGCAAAAAGTGAATAGTGAAAAGTACAATGGATGCTTATACTCTTAACTATTCACTCTTATTGCTTCACTCTTGCCGTAAGGCAAGTTTGGTGCGCCATAGAGGGGTCGAACCTCCGACCTTGTGATTAAGAGTCACCTGCTCTACCAACTGAGCTAATGGCGCGTTTCTAACATTACTATTATAGCTCCATTGTTCTTATTTTGTCAATAGTTTTCGCTTATTTTTAAAACAGCACAACGCTAATTTTAGCGTTATGCTGTTTTTTATTATTGTTTCTTTTGTTTGTATAATTTCATTCCATAGTATGTAGCTGAACCTATTGCTATTGTGATTAGTATAACAATAGCCATTTGCTCTCCTGTTTGTGGAAGGAAGTTTGGTAAGTTATCACTAGTTGGTTTGTCCTTCGGTGGTTCCGGTTTTGTTGGTTCTTCTGGCTTACTTGGTTCTACTGGTTTTACCGGTCCTTCTATCTTTTCGTTGTATAAAATTCCTTCTCCGTTTTCAAATTTGACTTTTCCTTTTTCATCAATTGTAAATGTATATGTTTCTTCCTTTAACTTATATCCTTCTGGTGCAATTAATTCTTTGTATTGATAAGTTCCTGGTTTTAATTCTCTAAATACTATCTTTCCTTCTTGGTTTGTTTCTAATTCAGTAATGCTATTTCCTTCGTTATCAAACAATCCAATTTTTGCTCCTGCAAGTAGTTCTTTTGTTTTTGTATCTTGTTTGATTATAACAACATCTACTTTTGTTTCTTCTACTACATTTTTGTCATTATAAATGATACCTTTATTTTCTGCATAAGATATGCTTCCATCTCCATTTACAGTAAATTGATACATCGTGTCATTTAACACATATCCAGTTGGTGCTTGTAATTCTTTGTAATAATAGGTTCCTGCTTTTAAGCCAGTGAATGTTACACTTCCATTTTCATCTGTTATTTTTTCACGTAGTTTGTTTCCGTTTGCATCATATAGTGCAATTACTGCTCCTTTAAGTTGCTTATTGGTTTTCGTTTCTAATTTTAAAATGGTTGCATTTCCTTTTATTTCTTCAATTACGATTTTATCATTATACAAATTACCATTATTTGCTTCGTATGTTACAGCTCCGCTTTCGTCAACTGTTAAGTTGTATTTTGTATTGTTTAATACATATCCTTCTGGTGCTTGTAATTCTTGGTAATAATAATTTCCTTTTGTTAATCCATTAAATGTTACGGTTCCATTTTCATTGGTGGTTGCTTCTAATAATTTATTTCCCGCTGTATCAAATAATCCAATGGTTGCTCCTGCAAGTTTTATACTTGTATTTGTTTCGTATTTGGTAATAGTAACATTTGCCGTAATGACATCATTATAAATAATTCCATTATTTTCGCCGTATGCAATGCTTCCATCTGCATTTATGGTAAAGGTATAGATTGTATTATTTAATATATATCCTGCTGGTGCTGTTAACTCTTGGTAATAATAGTTTCCTTTTGTTAATCCACTAAATATTACAGTTCCGTTTAACTCTGTTGTTTTTTCATCTAGCTTGTTTCCAGCTTCATCAAATAATCCGATTAGCGCTCCTTTTACTTGAATTGTTGTTCCTGTTATATATTTTGTAATTGTTACATCTTTTTTGATTAAGTCATTGTAAATAATACCTTCATTTTGTGCATAATTAACACTTCCATCTGGATTAACTGAGACAATATATGTGTTATGATTTAATTCATATCCTACTGGTGCTTGTAGTTCTTTATAGTTGTATGTTCCTACTTCTAAATTTTCAAATACTACAGTTCCTGTTTCATTTGTTGTTTTTTCATATAGTTTATTTCCATTTGCATCAAATAGGGCAATCGTTGCTCCTGCAAGTGGGGTTTCAGTTCCTGTAATTCGTTTTGTAATAATTACATTGGCTTTTATAGTATCGTTATATAAATTGCCATTATTATCACCATAGTTAACGCTTCCGTCTATATTTACAGTAAATGTGTATACTGTATTATTTAGTATATATCCTGCTGGTGCTTGTAGTTCTTGATAACGATATGTTCCTGCTTCTAGTTTTTCAAATAGAACGGTTCCATTGGACTCGGTTGTTTTTTCGTCTAGTTTGTTTCCGGCTTCATCAAATAATCCTATTACTGCTCCTTTTACTGGTTCTTTTGTTCCTGTTATATATTTTGTAATAACTGCACTTGATTTAATGACATCATTATATAAATTGCCATTGTTTTCTCCATAGTTGATACTTCCATCTATATTTACAATGAATGTATAAACAGTATTATTTAATATATATCCTGCTGGTGCTTGTAATTCTCGATAGTTATAAGTTCCTACTTCTAGTCCTACAAATGTAACTTGTCCATTTGAACCTGTTGTTTTTTCATCTAGTTTGTTTCCAGCTTCATCAAACAATCCAATTACAGCTCCTGCTAGTGGTGTTTCGGTTCCTGTTTTGTATTTTGTAATGATTACATCTGCTTTTACAGGGTCATTATACAGTTTGCCTTCATTTTCTCCATAGTTGATACTTCCATCTACATTTACACTAAATTCATATACATTGCTATTTAACATATATCCTGCCGGTGCTTGCATTTCTTGATAACGGTAATTTCCTGCTTCTAAGTTGGTAAATGTTATTTGTCCATTTGCATTTGTTACTTTTTGGTCTACCTTATTTCCTGTTTTATCAAATAGTGCAATGGTTGCTTCTGCGACTGGAATTGTTGTCCCTGTTTTGTATTTTGTGATGGTTACATCTACTCTTATTGGTTCGTTGTAGATGATTCCTTTGGTATCGTTTTCAAATGTTACACTTCCATCGTTTGCAATGGTGAAACGATACATTGTTTCATTTCTTATATATCCTAAAGGTGCTTGTAGTTCTTGGTAAGCATATTGTCCTGGCTCTAGGTTAATGATAGTTAGGGTTCCTTCTTTGGTTGTTGCTCCTTTTATTGGTTCTCCATTTGCTAGCATTGGGGTTCCGTCTTTATCAAATAGTCCAATCACTGCTCCTGCTAGTGGTGTGGTTGTCCCTGTTTTGTACTTAGTAATCACTACATTTGACCTTACTGGTTCATTATAGATAATTCCATTGTTTTCTCCATAGTCAATGCTTCCATCATTGTTAATGGTAATTTGATACATTGTGTTATTTAGTAAGTATCCTGCTGGTGGTGTTATTTCTTGATATTTATAAGTTCCTACTTCTAGGTTGTTAAATAATACTTTTCCATTTGAGCCTGTTGTTTTTTCATCTAGTTTGTTTCCATTTGCATCATATAGGGCAATCGTTGCTCCTGCTAGTGGTGTGGTTGTTCCTTCTCTATATTTTGTAATGACTACATTTGACCTTACTGGTGTATTATAAATAATTCCGTTTGCTCCTTGTATATATGTTATCGTTCCATTGTTTTCTACTGTAAAATGATATTTAGTATTATTTAATACATATCCTGTAGGTTCTGTCATTTCTTGATAATAGTAGTTTCCTACTTCTAGTTTTCCGAAGTCTACTTGTCCATTTGTTCCTGTTGTTTTTTCTGTTATTTTATTTCCTTCTCCATCGAATAATCCGATTACAGCTCCTGCTAGTGGGCTTTCGGTATTGGTTCTGTATTTTGTTACTACAAAATTTTCTGCTGTTGTTACTCTTTCGTTAAAGATTACTTTTGTTGTTCCTTCTGCATATGTTACACTTCCATCATTTTGTACTGTGAAATGGTAATCTTTATTATTTAATACATATCCTACTGGAGGCGTTAACTCTTTATAGTAGTATTCTCCTACTTCTAATCCACTAACCTCAACAATTCCGTTTTTATCTGTTGTTAATTCTCTTATTTTTGTATTATCTGAATTATAAATTCCAATGACTGCTCCTGCTAACTTATCTTGTGTTCCTACTCGTTTTTTTGTGATTGTAAAACTTTCTTTCATAATGACTGGATTATTGTAAATAATTCTTGTAGTCCCCTCTCCAACGGTAATACCTCCATTGTTTTCTACTGTAAAATGATATTGAGTATTATTTAACACATATCCTGCTGGTGCTACTAGTTCTTGATAATAGTAATTTCCTACTTCTAGTTTTCCGAAGTCTACTTGTCCATTTGCTCCTGTTGTTTTTTCTGTTATTTTATTTCCTTCTCCATCGAATAATCCAATCACTGCATTTTCTAATGGTATGGTTGAATTGATTTTATATTTCGTAACAATAAACGATTGTGGTGTTGTTACTCTAGCATTATAGATAATTCCTGTTTCGTTGCCAAATGTTACATTTCCTTTATCATCTACAACAAAACTATACATTCCTTCATTTCTAACGTATCCTTCTGGTGCTATCAATTCTTGGTATTGATAGGTTCCCATTTCTATATCACTAAAATCTACTCGTCCACCTTCATCTGTTATTCCTTTAATTTGTTCTCCATTGGCCCCTAATAATGCATTTCCTTCTTCATCAAATAATCCTATCACTGCTCCTGGAACTGGCATTTCAGTTCCATTTCTATATTTTCTAATTCTGACATTAACTTTAATTGGTTCATTATAAATTGTGTCACTTCCAGTCTCATACTCTACTGCGCCTTCATCATCTATGTTAACTCCATAGATAGTATCGTCTTGCACATAACCTGCTGGTGCTGTTAGTACTTTATAGTAGTAATTTCCACTTGTTACCCCCGTAAATTCTGCTACTCCATCTGGACCTGTTACCGCTGTAATATGTTCTCCGTCTGTTCCAATGATTGGTTGTTTTTCTTCATCATATAATCCTAATACAGCTCCCTGTAATGGTTTATTGGTTCCTCCTTTGTATATTGTAACCTTTATATTGGCTTGTACTGGGTCATTATAAATAATTCCCTCATTTTCTTCTCCATAGGCAACCTCTCCATCTTCTGTTAAAGTAAATGTATAGGTGTTAGTATTTTGATGATACCCTATTGCTCTTGTTAATTGTTTATATTGATAATTTCCTGCTGGTATTTTTGTAAAAGTAACTTGTCCATTCTCATTTGTTTCTCCTTTTATCTGCTCCCCATTATTTCCAATAACAGCATTTCCACTTTCATCAAATAATCCCACTTCAACATCTCTAAGCCCGCGTTTTGTTTGACTATCTTGTACTTTTAAATCAACTTTTAATGACTCATTTTTCACGACAATGCTAATTTCTTCATTTGTTTCAACATTAACAATTTTTTCCTCTTCGGTTAATTTAAATGTGTATTCTTTCGTATCCTTCTTATGTCCTATTGGTGCCTTTGTCTCTACTACTGTATATATACCAGGTTCCAAAGCACTTATTATCCACACACCATTAGCATCTGTTGTTCCTTCTTTTAACGTCTCTCCTACTTCATTTTTTACAATAAACGTTGCCCCCAATAAATGTCTACCATTTTCATCTGTCTTTGTCACAGGGACCTTCGTTTCATGAATCAAATCTTCCTTTAGTATTCCTTCTGGCATTCCCCTATCTCTTAAATATGCTAAACTTCCTCCATCTGGCTCAATTGTCCAAATAGTATCAAAATCCCATGTTTCATAAGTATCTTGATATAGTAATTCTTGTATATTCTTTGCTATTCCACCATTACTTGTTGTTTGTCCTGTTGTTTCTATACTCCAATAGCAATTATTAATTGTCCCTCCTGATCTATATCCTACTAATCCTCCTGTATCAAGGGCTTCTGATTCTATATTACCTGCACTATAACAATTATTAATTGTTCCTTCATTTCTTCCAATTAATCCTCCTACGCTACTTGAATTGTTGTAAACTGACGCAACTATGTTACCTATACTGTAACAATTGTTGATCGTTCCAATACTTGGTTTATAATATTCATTATATCCCACTAACCCTCCAACTTTAGCACTATTATTTGTATCTATACTAACATCACCTAAATTTTCTGCTCTTTGAATTGCTCCTATATTATACCCAGCAATTCCTCCTATTCTTGTGCTATAAACATTTGCAAATACTTCCACATTTGCTTTGTTCGTCACATCAATTATTCTACCTTCGTTTGTATTGGTCCCAACAATCCCTCCAATTGATAAATTGCTTGCTACATTAGTTAATGCTCCTGAGTAACTTACTTTTCCAGTTATTATTATATTATTAACTGTACCACTATTATTACCTATCAATCCTCCTACACAAGCATAATTGTTTATTTCTGTATTATATTTGCCATTCACTGTTATATTTTCTAATGTTACATTCTTTATCGTACTTGAATTTGTATATCCAAACATTCCTACACATTGTAGATTGGAGTCTATATTTAAATTGCTTATCTTATATAAATTACCATCAAATATACCTTTAAATGCTACACTAGAAGTAACGCCTATTGGTGTCCAATCTACACCTGTCATATCAATATCTTGCATCAAGATATATTTGCCAGAAAGATTATTATTCATCTTTTTTAATCCATTAACATCATAAATCCCTGTATATCCACTTGGCACAGTAGTTTGTCTTTCGGCTTGTATTTGTGTTTCAATAGGCTGTTGTCTAGTTCTTTTGTTTGCTTGTTGTATGGCTACTGCTATTACAAAAATAACAGATACTGCCACTAATAGTTTTAATCCTCTAAAAATATTCACTTTACTTTTCTTTGGTTTCATGCTAACATTCCCCTTTTGATTAAATATTTATTTATATATATTATAATATTTATTAAAAGTCTTTTGAACACTCCAAAATATGGTTTTTTCCTTATATTTCAAGGATTTTGCTACGGATATATGTGTTTTTGTTGTTCTCTACCCATATGTTATTTTTTTGTTACTTTTTTGTTACTTTTGTCGATTAATTTTGCATAACTACTAGGGAAATCTAAAAAAAGAGTATAACGTAAATTAAAATACATTATACTCTTTTTTTCTATTTTTCTATTCTTTCTATTTCTTTTATTTCTTCTTTTGACATATTGGTCAGTTCTTGTATATCTTCTATACTCATTCCTTTTTGTATCATGTTTTTTACAACTTCTCTAATCCCTTCTTTTCTTCCTTCTTTTAACCCCTTTTCTCTTGCTTGATGTTTTGCTGAGT
>CANAZY010000039.1 GCA_947365805.1 uncultured Clostridium sp.
TGGCAACTAGAATAGAAAACTATGCAAAAACTATTTCAAAGTTATATGAAAGGCGTACACAAGGTTATTATCAGAATGAATTGGATATGATTATAGACTGTGGTAAAGGGAAGTTCATTATTGAGGCTAAAGTTCCAAATGATAGTATGTATTGCTTAGAAGATGGAAAATAAAGGATTAAAGTAATAGAGATTAGGGTTAGAAATCAAAGTTTGGTGAGGACAGGGATATAAGTTTATAGTTTTATTTGTATGGGGATAGTAGACAGGGAAGATAGAGTTTGTTTGTTATTAAGAGATGGAAAAATAATGCATTTCTTAATAGCAATCAGGCTCTATTTTTTGTGTTTTAAAGGGTCAGATGAGGAGTCGAAAGAATAGAATTAGGTGCTGAATTAATGAGAAATTTAAAAGTATTCGCTAAAGGGCGGATTTAACGAATTAAAAATTGACTATTCTAAACAAAAATAAATGCAAAAAAAAATAAGAATACTTCATGTTGCGCAAGCTGCTGGAGGAGTAGATAAGTTTATCCAATCGCTCTTAAAGTATCTATCCAAAGATATATTTGAAAATATTATTGTTTGTTCTTATAGTTTTGAAAAACAGAAATATGATGATTTAGTGATTGCCTTTGAACAGGTAGATATGTGTAGAGCTATCAATGGACTATATGATTTAAAAGCTATTTATTTAGTAAGGAAACTAATAAAAAAATATAAACCAGATATTGTATACGCTCATTCTAGCAAGGCTGGTGCTATTGCCAGAATATCAAATATGGGTCTGCATAACATTTGCATATACAATCCACATGGTTGGGCTTTCAATATGAATTGCTCAAAATTTCAAAAAATGGTTTATATCCTTATTGAAAAAATAGCTGCTTTATTTTGTCAGAAGATTATATGTATTTCTCAGGCAGAAAAACAGTCAGCTTTAAATCTAAGAATTTGTCCAGAGAAAAAATTGCAAGTAATTCTTAATGGAATAGATATCGCTGAATACAAAAACTATCAACATGTACTTTCTAAAAAATCTTTAAATATTCCAGAAAATGCATTTGTTATTGGTATGGTTGGACGTGTAAGTTGCCAAAAAGCACCTGACAACTTTATTAAAGCTGCCAAAATAATTAAAAAACATATACCTAATGCATATTTTATTATCGTTGGCGATGGTGATTTGTCAACTTTCGTTTATGATTATGCAAAAAAATATAAATTTAATGATTCACTTTTAATAACAGGTTGGGTAAATAACCCTATGAATTACATAAAAATCTTTGACATCGCAATGTTGTTGTCTAGATGGGAAGGATTTGGTTTAGTATTACCAGAATATATGGTAGCTGCTAAACCTATTATTGCAAGTCGAATAGATGCTATCCCTAATATCATAAATAATCGTATAAATGGTTTACTTATTGAAGTGGATAATATCAATGAAATTTATAAGGCAACTATGGAATTATATCAGGATACCAAATTGTGCAAAACTCTTGTAAAAAATGGACTAAACGATGTTTATAAATATTTTGATGTAAAACGTACTGCTAAGGAACATACCGATTTATTTATAAATATGATTTCAGTGAAAAGATAAATTTAATCTTTTAAAAGAAGTCCAGGAAAGGAAGCTAATAATTATGCATATTGGAATAGAGTTTGTGTCAAGTATGAAAATTATTAATAGTATAGCCATGTACACTGGTGGCACAAATTATGCCAAAATGATATTAAAGGCTCTAAAAGAAACCATTCTTTATAAAGATATAAATATTACCTTAATCGTTCCCACAGGATTTAAACCAACTGTAGAAGATGAAGACCTATTTTTAAAAAATATTTATAAATTAGAATATGTATCCAATTTAAAAGAATATGATTATTCAAAACTAGATGTAATATTTTTCCCTCAAGTAAATGGCTCCACATTAAAAATAATACCTAAAGTTAAAGCCTGCTATCCTCATATAAAAATTTATGCAACGTTGCATGACCGGCAACATAACTACTATAAATTTGATTGGTATGACCGCTATTATTTTGATGGAATTCAAAGAACAGGCTTGCCACATTTCACTGAATATTGGATAAAGAAATTAGCCTTTTCACATGAATTTGGAAAATGTGTAAAATATATAGATAAGATATTTACTGTCTCAAATTTTTCTATGCAAAAACTTATGCACAAAAATATACAAGAAATCAAATATTATATCCAAGGAAATGTTGTAGAAAACTTTCAAGCCAATAAAAAAATTTATAGCGACTATATTTTATTTGTTGGTGGAGGCAGGCCAGAAAAGAATTTGCTTAGAACCTTAGAAGCATTTAGCCTTTTCATTATTCAAACAGGTTCTAAAACCAAGCTTAAAGTTACTGGTATTAATGAAAAAGAAAAAAATAATATTTTGCGAAGCCATAAAATCAATATGAAAGTATTAAATGAATCTGTAGAATTTCTTCCCTATGTCTCCTATCAAGAATTAGCTTCACTATATGCATCTTGTAAATATGTGGTATTTACTTCTAAAGGGGAAGGATATGGATTGCCAATACGTGAAGCTATGAACTATGGAAAAACTGTTTTAGCTTCTAGAACTACATCCATTCCAGAAGTTGCAGGTGCCGCTTTATATTATGTTGACCCTTTTAATATTAATTCTATTTGCAAAGGATTTAAAATATTAGACAATGAAGAAATTCTTTCCAAATATGAAAGATATGTTTTAGAAAGAAATGAAATAATCAAAAAACTCTCTGAACAAGACACAAGAATTATGGTAGAAGAACTGTTAAATGAGTATTGATGGTGAAAATATGCAAATATTAATAAACGGAAAAGTACTTTTTAGAAAAATAACTGGTATTGAACGATATGCACATGAAACTATTTTAGAGATTGATAAAAAGATTAAATATCATCAATACAAACTAGTTATTCCTGCTCATTATGATGATACCAAACTACCTCACTATAATAATCTTGAAATAATTAAACTAGAGGGCATCAAAAAAGATTTTCTTTGGGAACAAATATCATTGCCAATATATGCTCATAAAAATAATGGTATTATTGTCAATTTTGACTTTTCTACACCTGTTTTTTCTCCAGGTATATCAACTATACATGATATAAGTTTTCATATAAACAAAAATTATTTTAATCAAAATATTCGTCAATGGCTTGTACGAATTAAATTAGAACTATACTGCTATAGCCTTGCCAGAAGTAAATACCCAATATTCACCGTATCTGAATTTCAGAAAGAGGAGATAATCCACCACTACCATATTAATCCAGATAAAATTATTGTTGCAGGTAATGCATGGCAACATTTCCAACTGATTCATGAAGATGATTCTGTCTTAGCTGAAAATCAAATAGAATCTGGCAAATATTTCTTTTCTTTAAGTAGCAACACCGAAAATAAAAATTTCAAATGGATATATGAAGCTGCAAAAGTTAATCCTGAATCTAAATTCATAATTGTAGGTGGTTCAACTAGTATATCTTCTAGTACATTAAAAAAAGAGAAAAATATTCTTTATCTTGGATACCAATCAGATGAAAGAGTTAAAAGTTTATATAAAAATTGCAAGGCGTTTATTTTTCCGTCTTTTTATGAAGGTTTTGGAATCCCTCCAATGGAAGCTTTATCTGTAGGCTCCAAAATAATTATTTCTAACAGCTCATGTCTTCCAGAAATTTATGAAAATACTGCGTACTATATTAATCCAAATAATCCACGCGTTAATTTAGATGAAATAATGAGTAATAAAAAAGTAGATGATGCATCAAAAGTATTAAATAAATTCACATGGACAATAACCGCATCTAAATGGATAGAAATACTAGAAAAATATAGAATTAATAGGATGAAGAAATGAATATATTAATTATCAATGCATTTTATTATCCTAATATTATAGGTGGAACAGAAAATTCTATTAAAATATTAGCCGAAAATTTAGTACAATTAGGTAATAATGTAACAATTTATACACTTGATGGAGAAAAAATCTTAGATTTAAATAATCCAGAAATAATTAGCAAAGTAAAAATATATAGAGGTTACTCAAAAGAAGCTTATAATACTTGGAAGTATAACAAGCGTTCCATAAAAAGTATCATAACTAATAGATGGCATTTTTTATATAATTTGAAATCAAACAGAGACATTTTTTCGATAATAAAAAAAGAGCATATCGAAATAATTCATACCAATAATTTAATGTCCATTTCTTATGGAAGTTGGAAAATAGCAAAAAAAATGTATATACCTGTAGTTCACACTCTAAGGGATTATTGGATGATGGACCCTTCTACCATTATAGATGAGAGTAATACTATAATTAGAAAAATACATTCTATATTCTTTAAAAATATCTCTAATAAATATATACCATTTGTCACAGCACCTTCGCAAAGAGTATTAGAAATATTTACCTCAAAAAATTATTTTAAATATAGCTCTCAAAAATGTATATATAATGCTGTAAATCTAAATCGCGATATTTTATTACAATGTCAAAAAGAAAAGATAAATAGAACAACTACCAATATAAAGTTCTTATATGTAGGAAAACTAGGAGAACATAAAGGTATCCATATTTTGTTATCTGCTTTTACATCCTATAAAAACTCCAATATATCATTGCATATTTGTGGAAATGGGCCTATGGAAAGTCACGTTAAGAAAATAGCTGAAAAAGATAAACGTATCATATATTGTGGAAAATTAAAAACTCCAGAATTAGAGCAAGTATATAAAGATGCAGATGTATTAATTGTTCCTTCTATATGGGAAGAACCATTTGGTCGAATCGTAATCGAAGGTGCACAGTATGCATTACCTACAATTGGAAGTGACCGTGGTGGTATTCCAGAGATTATTAAAATGTTAGACTATGGGAAAATATATTCTTCCAATTCCAAAAAAGAACTTCTTAATTCTATAAAATTATATGCAAATAGAAATATAATTAAAGCTGATATACAAAAAATTGATAAGAATTTACATCTGTTTAGTTCAGACTATCAATTAAAGCAATTTGAACAATTATATAAATTTCTTATTAGCACAACAAATACACTATAAAAATTGGAGTGAATATAAGATGATTTATCTTTTATTTGTACTTCTATTGTTATTATTAATAATTATCACATACACAGAAAACTTAGATTTATTATGTCCTCCTTCTATCGTATGTGCTATGTGGTTATTTTCAACTATATGCGCTATTTACAATATTGACAAATGGAATATACATCTAAGTTTTGAAACTTTATTTTTAATAATTACAGGTATATCCACATTTTCTATTGGATTTTTTTGTTTCTACCGAACTCCTATTAAAACTATAACTCTCAAAAAAAAAGCAAAAAATTTTAATTATATAAGTCTCCAGGAAATATCAGTAAATTGGATTATTATCTGGATATTAATTTTTTTAGGTGTCATTACCATTTTTTTTCAATTAAACTGGATTTTTAAGATTTCAGATAGTGATTCTTGGCTAGATATGATGTGGTCATACAGAAAATATAATTCCACCTGGAGAACCACTTCATTAATATCTAAACCTTCTTTCATCGTAGATTTAGAATTTTTGTTAAGAGTAGATTCATTATTTACTTCTTATATTGGTGTAAATAATCTAATAGTTACACAAAAAAAGAGATACTTTTTATTATTTATACCAGGAATTTTATATTCTATTGATACTTTATTAAATGCTGGTAGAGGAAATATCTTGCTATATCTAGGAGGTGTTGTCTTAGCCATCTATGTAATAGCTGGACAAAAATATAGTTGGAAAAAGAAAAGAACCATAAAATTTGTAAAATGGTTTGTACTTGCTGGCGTATTATTATTGTTATTATTTTCTACAAGTAGAACGTTAGTAGGCAGAATCGATTCTTCAAATATTATTGATTATATAACATCTTATGTCGGAGGGTCTATTCAACTATTTGACTTGTACGTAAAAAATCCTATTCCTAAATCTACAATTTGGGGAAAAGAAACATTTGCTCCTTTTATCATATGGCTAGGAAATAAACTTCATAAGCCAGAATGGATATACTTAACACACTTGGAATTTAGGTCATCGAATGGTGTTGAAATTGGAAATGTATATGGTACATTTAGATACTATTTACAAGATTTCGGATTTCTAGGCATGTTAATCTTAACATTATTTTCTTCCTTTTTTTTCGCAATTTTGTATAAAAAAATAAAAAAGAGAAAATTTTATCCATCAGATGGCTATAATTGGTTTATATTTTTTTATATGATTTATGGACCAGCACTATTTATGCATCCCATCTCTGATTATACCTATTCGTTTTTATGTCAAATCGTTTTTTATGGAAAGTATATATTGTATGCTTGGATTCTAAAAAAAATAACAATTAATATAAGTAACTAATTTTTATTCTAAAAATATAGAGGAAAGGAATATGGTTAGTTTCAATAATCATATATAAATACATGAAATTTGTAACTTATACAGAATTAAATCAAGATATTATCGAAAATTTATATAAACTTCCTCAAGATATTGATTTAATTGTAGGAGTCCCTCGTAGTGGTATTATGGTCGCAAGCATTATTGCTTTATATTTAAATAAACCGCTAACAGATTTAGATAATTTTTTAAATATGAAAATATATTCTACAGGAACTACTAAAAATACTAAAAATATTATTACCAATATAGAACAGGTCAAAAGAATACTTGTTGTCGATGATACTGTTAGTTCTGGCAAAGCATTACAAGAAGTTAAACAAAAAATTAATCATGCAAACATCAATATTCCTGTTTATTATTTCTCACCTTACACAAGAACAGAAAGTGTTAACTTAGTTGATAGTTTTATTAAAATTATCGATGATAAGCGTGTTTTTGAATGGAATTATATACATAACAATTTATTAGAACATGCATGTGTAGATATAGATGGTGTATTGTGCGTTGATCCATCAGAACATGAAAATGATGATGGAGTTAATTATATAAATTTTTTACTAACAGCAAAACCTAAATTGATTCCAACCAAAAAAATAGGCTATATTGTAACTTCTAGATTAGAAAAATACAGAAAGGAAACAGAAGAATGGTTGCAAAAAAACCATATTGAATATGGAAAGCTTATAATGATGAATCTCTCAACAGCTGAGGAACGAAGACGTCTTGGCAATCATGGAGAATTTAAAGCAACAATATATAAAAAATTAAAAGATGCTTATTGGTTTATTGAAAGCGATTTGAAACAAGCAGAAATCATATATCAATATACTGGAAAAGGAGTTTTTTGTGTAGAAAACCAATATTTTTATAATGAAAAAAACAGTTTGGCATTAAATAACCATATAAAATATAGTACTTTTGCAAAGTTTAAAAGGAGC
>CANAZY010000040.1 GCA_947365805.1 uncultured Clostridium sp.
AATTCATAATTACCATCTTCCCATAAATCATTTTTATATTCTCTCCCCAACCCTAAAATATTTATATGTTTTTCTAAAACATTGTACAAAATTTTCTTGTTTTGATGTATAATCTTATATAGGAGGTTTCAATATGATAAAACGTGAAGATAATCCAGATTATCTAAATTCTTTTTTAGATTATTCAATAACAATATTAAATAAATCGCCAAATAGCATTAAAGAATATAATTATGACCTTGCTACTTTTTTAAAGTTTATTAAAATCCATTTTGGACTAACTGACGAATCAGATTATAGTAAAATAGAAATTAAAGATTTACCGATTGCTATTATTAGAAAGATTACATTAAATGATATTCATGCTTTTATTTCTTATCTAGCAACTGAGCTCCATAGTAAATCTGCTACTAGAGCCAGAAAGGTTTCAAGCATTCGTGTGTTTTTTAAATACTTATCTTCAAAAGCAAAGTTAATCGAAACAAATCCTGCACAAGATTTGGAAACGCCAAAACTAGATAAACGTACACCAAAGTATCTAACATTAGAAGATAGCAAAAAGTTGCTTGATGTTGCAAGCAATGAAGATAATCGAAATAATGAACGAGATTATGCTATTACTACCCTATTTTTAAATTGCGGTATGCGTTTATCAGAGCTTGTTAATATAAATATAAAAGATATTCAATTTGATGATTGTAAAATGACCGTTATTGGTAAAGGTAATAAAGAACGCACTATTTACTTAAACAATGCTTGCATGAGAGCAATTGCAAACTACCTAGAAGTTCGCCCGAAAGAAGGAATTGATTATAAGTCCAGAGATGCCCTATTTTTAAGTGAACGACGTGAACGTATTGCTAATCGAACGGTTCAATATATTGTAAAAAAAGAATTACAAAAAGCAGGACTAGATACTAATAAATACTCTGTTCACAAATTAAGACATACCGCTGCAACTTTAATGTACCAGTATGGTAATGTTGATATTCGTGCTCTTCAAGAATTATTGGGACATGCTAGTATTTCTACTACAGAAATTTATACACATGTCGCTAATGAACAAGTTCGTAATGCTGTAGAAAGTAACCCTTTGGCTAATTTATAAATCAACAAAAAACCACCATGGACCAAACTGGTTCCAATGGTGGTTTTTCTCTTTAAAATTTTACGGGTAGATAAGCACTTGCAAGAACAGGAACTTTTCCAAATTGTTCTACTTCAATAGATAAAATTTTTCCCACATTTTCATCCGCTTTTATGAAATCAAGCTTTACTTGCAACACTTCGTTGTCTACTGTAATAGGCATATCCAATGTTGCATTAATAGCGGTCGTCTTGTACTTTTCTTCTGGCTTTACATTCTTTGCAAATTTCGGAAACTCTATCATAATAGAATCCCAAACATCTACATAGAACTTTTCAAGCATTTCCCGTGCTTCCAATACATCTTTTAACATTTTAACTCCTCCTTAAATATTACCAGAGGATATTAATGCCTCTAGTAATATAGATACTAAAAGCATTATATGCTTTGTGAATGGTTCTTTTGCTATTATACTATATTTATGTAAATTATGCAATATGTTACAATTCTTTAATTTTTAGTTCTTGATTTATTTTTAAATCACTACTTGTCATATGATTTATTTTTTTTATTTCATCTACAATGTTTCGAATATTTTTATCTTTGTAATAATCATTTGACTTTTGCTCTTCTTTTGCGATACTCCATAAAGTTTCTCCACTTGCTACATAGATTGTTTTATATTTACTTTCTGTATGTGAAAAACTCTTACTACTTATGATAAAGCTAATTCCAATAATCAATAAAAATATTAGTAATATACTCCTTACAAATTTTCTTCTATTAACAATCTTTAAATTCATTGATATTTCCCCCTTTTATGAATGTTTTTTGTATTATTTCATACCGAACATTCATTCTTTATGAGCTTATTATAAACAAACAAAGGTTTCTTGTCAATACTTTTCTTAAAAAAAGTGAAAAAATGTTCGTACAATAAAAAGAATGTAGAAAATACTATCTACATTCTTTTCTTATATTCATAATAAAATTGGTTGAATTTGTTCTTTTTCTAACGCACATTCTAATGTTTTTACAATATATTCTGGATCAAATACTAATGAACGTGGTTTTGTGATTGGATTATCTTGCCTTAGAGGAACAAAAAAATAATTGTTTCTATTTAATAAATGCCCTATATTTGACGCATTACCACTTAGCGCATCATTTGTTGATACTGCAATTACTAATGCGTTGTTGTTTCTTAAATGTGATTTTGCAGCCATAGTAACAGGCGTATCTGTTATTCCATTTACAAGTTTTGCAATGGTATTTCCTGTACATGGTGCAATTATCATAATATCCGTCATTTTTTTAGGTCCGAATTGGTTCTGCGTCTGGAATTGTATGAATAATTTTTTTTCCTGTAATTTCTTCGATTTCATCTATAAAATCCTGTGCTTTTCCGAATTTTGTATCTAAGTTATATGCATTAAATGACATGATTGGCACAACTTCTGCTCCCTGGTTTACGATTTCTTTTATTTTAGGAATTGTGCTTTTAAATGTACAAAAAGAACCAGTCATAGCAAAACCGACCTTTTTACCTTCTAATTTCAAAATATATAGCCTCCTTCCTTTGTTATCTTTATATATATTATGAAATTATGTAAATTTTGCCACCTGGTTCTAATTAATTATATCTTATTTAATTGAAACTTGTTCATCATTTCTTTTGTTGCAAATCCGTTTGGTTTTGCAACCTTATCTAAAAATACAATTCCATCTAAATGGTCACATTCATGTTGAATATCTCTTGCTGTAAATCCTTTTACTTGTTTTACAATTTTCTCTCCCATTTGATTATAATAAGTTACTTCAATGTTTGTATATCTTTCTACTTTTCCTCGCATAGAAGGTACACTTAAACATCCTTCATATGCAATGTCTGTTTCATCTGATAGTGGTTTCCAAGTTGGATTTAGCATCACTGTTGTCGGAACATCTTCTGCGTCTTTATAGGTACATTTTTCTTTATTTACTTGAATAATAACGATTCTTTTGCTAATTCCTACCTGTGGACCTGCAATTCCAAAACCTTCTGTAAAATTTAGGGTTTCCTTTAAATCTTCAATATCTTCTAATACTTCGTCGTTAATATTTTCTATATCAATTTTCTCACATTTTGCAAATAAAACAGGATCTCCAATTTCTCTTATTTTTAATACCTTTGCCATATAATACCTCCATTATATCTTAATTAATAAAATACTAATTATAATTAAGATTGCTGCAATAATTTTTCTTACTAAGTTGTCTTTTTCGTTTAAGAATAAATAGCCTACAATTACATTTGTCATTACAGTCAATGCACAAAGTGGTGCAATTACCGTTACATTTCCTAATTGATAAGCCCTTAGTTGCATAATAATAGAAAGTCCCCAAGAAATAGCTGTTATAAAAATTGCTTTTTTATTTCCGTTTACAAATTCATTTTTAATTTCAGATGGTTTAATTCTTTCAAAAATCATAATTAGAAGCGCTGGTATCATTAATGTTAGTGCTACATAGAATGGTAAATTAAAATTGTCTGAAATGTTGACATCAAGGAATAGTGCTACGGTATAGGAAATGTTTCCTAGTATTCCTAATAAAACATATTTATTAAACTCAAATTTTCCTTTTTTGTAAAATATAATAACATTGCTAAATATAATTAACATTGCACCAATAAATTTTGTTAAGACAAATTCTTCTTTAAAGAAAATTAGTCCTGCAAATATCATAAATGTAGTTGATAATTGTTTTAACATACTAAAAGTAGAAGCTTCTATTCCGCTTCTTACTGTTGTATTTACCCTATCGGTTATTGCATAAAACACAATTGATATAGCAAGCATAATATAAACGCTTATATCTGTTGGAAATTTAAATCCAAACAAAGGACATAAAAGTAATGCTACTAATCCTGCTGTCATTTGTAATAGTATTGTTAGTGCTCCTGCCTTTTTTAATGTTTTTGTTGCGACCTTAAAGAATTGTGTAAATATAGTTGCAAAAATTAGATATGCAATTACATATATTAACCAATTATTCATTATTTCCATATCAAATATCTCCTATCTTTAAAATAAATAATCCAATAGTGCTTCATAGAATTCAGGTCTTTTTATTATATTGTTACTTTCTGTCATACTTTTAAAATCTTCTTTTGTTACTAATTTTGCATCTGCTACTTCACTTTCTTGCAAAAGAATACTATCTATCATAAGTTCTTTTACTTTTACAATATAACAGTCGAAAAATTGCTTATCTGTATAATCTTCTCTTACATAGCTTTCTTTTTTATAAGTAAGAACATAGTTTAAATCATCTTCTTTTATTTGAATACCCACTTCTTCATTGCATTCTCTTATGGCAGCTTCTAGAGATGTTTGCCCAGCAGACACATGTCCTGCAGCCGATATATCCCATTTACCTGGATTTGTTTCTACTTTGAAAGAACGTTGTTGCATTAAAATTCGGTTATTTTCATCTATAATTGCAATTGCAATAATTTTATGCCATAATCCTTGCTTATGTACTTCCTTTCTCGTTAAAACCTCTCCTGTCTTTACCCCATTTTCATCTAAAACATCTATCATTTCTTCCATACAGTTTCTATCTCTCCTTTTCTCATTTCTGTTTCGATTATAGCATTTATTTTGTTAACTTACAATAATTACTGTGAATTTGTGATAAGAATATTTCTTTCCATATAAAAAGCAAAATAAATCTGTACTTTTTTAGAAAATCGTGTTAGAATAGATATAAATTTGTATATTTAGGAGGAAAAAATAGTGAAAGCAAATGAAACGATTTTAATACTTGACTTTTTTGGTCAATATAATCAATTAATTGCAAGACGTGTTAGAGAATGTAGTGTGTATTCAGAAATTGTACCTTATGATATTTCAGTTGAAAAAATTAAAGAAAAAAATCCAAAAGGAATTATTTTTACAGGTGGTCCATCTAGTGTATATGTTGAAGATGCTAAAATGTGTGACCCTAAAATTTTCGAGCTTGGGATTCCTATTTTAGGAATTTGTTATGGTATGCAACTTATGACTCATGTTATGGGAGGAACTGTTACAAGAGCTGATAAACGTGAATATGGTGTTGTTCCTGTAGAAATCGATAATTCATCTTTATTGTTTGATGGATTTGGAGATGTAAATGATTGCTTAATGAGCCATACTGATTTCGTATCTACCGTTCCAGAGGGATTTAAAGTAATTGGAAAAACAGCTACTTGCCCTACTGCTGCTATGGAAAATGCAGACAAGAAATTCTATGCAATTCAATTCCATCCAGAAGTTAACAATACTGTAAATGGAACAAATATTATTAAAAACTTCTTATTTCATGTTTGTGGATGCTCTGGAGATTGGAAAATGTCTTCTTTCGTAGAAGAAACTGTTAAAGCTTTAAAAGAAAAAATTGGTGATAAAAAAGCACTATGTGCCCTATCTGGCGGTGTAGATTCTTCAGTTGCTGCCATACTTATTCATAAGGCAATTGGAAAGAATTTAACATGTATCTTTGTTGACCATGGACTTCTTCGTAAAAACGAAGGCGATGAAGTTGAAGAAATCTTTAGAAATCAATTTGACATTAATTTAGTTCGTGTAAATGCCAAAGACCGTTTCTTAGCAAAACTTGCAGGCGTTACAGACCCTGAAACAAAAAGAAAAATTATTGGTGAAGAATTTATTCGTGTATTTGAAGAAGAAGCAAAAAAGATTGGAACTGTTGATTATTTGGTACAAGGAACTATCTATCCAGATGTTATAGAAAGTGGTTTAGGAAAAGGAACTACCATTAAGAGTCATCATAATGTTGGAGGACTTCCTGACTATGTTGATTTTAAAGAAATCGTAGAACCATTAAGAGATTTATTTAAAGATGAAGTACGTAAAACTGGTTTAGAATTAGATATTCCAGAAAACTTAGTATATCGTCAACCATTCCCTGGTCCAGGACTTGCTATTCGTGTCATTGGAGATATTACAGACGATAAATTAAATATCTTAAAAGATGCCGATGCTATTTTTAGAGAAGAAATAAAATTAGCAGGTTTAGATAAAGAAATTAACCAATATTTTGCTGTTTTAACGAACTTAAGAAGTGTTGGTGTTATGGGTGATGATAGAACTTACGATTATACAATCGCTCTTCGTGCTGTTACAACATCAGACTTTATGACAGCTGTTTGGAGTAAAATACCATATGAAATTTTAGAAAAAGTATCTAGCCGAATTGTAAATGAAGTAAATCACGTTAATCGTGTGGTTTATGATATTACAGGAAAACCACCAGCAACAATTGAATGGGAATAATATATAAAGAATGCCCTCGCTTAATTGCGAGAGCATTCTTTTTGGTACATCTAGGTAATTTCACTTTCTAATCTTTTGGTTTCAAAAGGCGAAATTCCCTTTTTTCGAAGATGCTTTTCAATTTCAAATGGTTGGATTGTTCCAGCTTTTAAATCACATAAAATTGAACGTATTACCTGTTGTTCTAACATGATGTTCTCCTTTTTAAAAAACTTTCACTTTTCTTTCTGCTTCACTAATCCTACCGTTAAGCCTCCTCAACGTTACTGCATTTTCGCTAAATTGATTTTTAGCAATTTGTGCAATTTTCCGTGAGTTTAAGCCTCTTCTAATTGCATCTTCTGTTGTCATGGGTTTCATACAAAACTCCTTTCTTTTTGCTCTGAACTCTTAGTTTTACTGCATCTATACTACCATATTTCGACATATCTTGCAACATAAAAACAAGACTCAAATGAATCTTGTTTTTATTTACTACTTTATTTCTTTCTCGGTTTTCTTTGTAAAATTTCTTCTGGTACTTGAATATTACTTTTTTCTTTTACAATTTTTACATCTTTTATAAATTCAGAACCGATAGATCCTGGATATGTTAGTTCTATAACTGTATCATATGTTATATTTACTATTACTTCTTGTCCTTCTTTAAATTGTACATTAATGTTATCTGGTAAACTTATATATAATGGAGTTTCATCTTTTACATCCATAATAAGTATATTTTTTTCATTACTTTTTATAACAACACCTCGTATTGTTAATCTGCTTCTAATAAACATATATGCTAATATAAATATAATTATTAAAAGTATAATAATGGCAATTAAGATTTTTACTGATAATTTCAATTTTTTATTTTGCATACAAATTACTTAGTCTTTCTTCTATTTATAACTCTTATCTACTTCAGATCGGAAGAGCACACGTCTGAACTCCAGTCACTCTCGCGCATCTCGT
>CANAZY010000041.1 GCA_947365805.1 uncultured Clostridium sp.
ATAGAGATTTCCTTTTCTAAAGATATTTATATAGAAGTAGATAGCAAAAACTCCTAGAACAGAATAAGTTGTATATATTCTTATGTTTCCTATATTATAAAAGGAATTTCGTAGAATTATTATAAATATTATTGTAATACCAGAAGATAATAAAGTAGAAGTTAACGAAACTAAAGCCATTTTTTTAATTTTATATTCATATCTTTGTCGTAACATCCATATATCAAATGCAGGAGAAAATAACAAATATATAAATAAAAATACTATTAATGGAGTTGATAATGTAAATAGCATGTTTAAATACTTATGTAAAATCAAATATATAATAAAGCATACAATTGATGATATTGAAGAAAGAAATAAAATAGATGATTGATATTCATCTCGTTTGTCTTTAAATTCATTCATTGCAATATACATTGAACCTGTAGTTAAGGACATTGTAGTTATTGGTGTGAGTAATGTCAACCATGAAGTCCATATAGTTACAGTTCCCATTTCAGCAACAGATAAAAATCGTGTAAATATAGGAATAGTAATGATTCCTATTCCTTTATTAAAAAAATTGATAAGAATATATATAATGGAGACTTTAAACATTTTTGTTTCACTATTATTATCCAATTTTATACTTACCTCATTCTATATCTATCCATTTTAATAAATTAAAATCATATTTTTTTATAATCTTAGCAGGATTTCCTACAGCAATTGAATATTCTGGTATATTTTTTGTAACAATACTACCAGCTCCAATAATAGATTTTTTACCAATGTGTACTCCTGCTAAAATAGATGCACCCTGTCCAATCCAAACCCCATCTTCAATTATAACTTCAGCAAGGAATAATTCGTTGTTTAAATATGGAATTTCGAGATTTTGTATTCCATGATTATAATCACAAATAAAAACATTTGAAGCTATTAAAACATCATTACCAATTGATATTTTTTGGCAACATTGAATAGTAAGAGCTCTAGTTGCATTAAAATTATTTCCTATAAAAATTGTCCCTTTTAAATTTTGTTTTGTAGATCCATGTTGATATTCATTCCAACAATATATATAACTATTAGCACCAATATTGCATTTTTTGCCAATAGTAATATTTGCTGCTTCTTTAAATCGAACACTTTTATTTATTCCTTTATTTTTTAGTTTTAATTGATATGTAATTATAAAGTTTTTTAGTTTATTTTTAGTTTTTATTATAAACATTAGTTTAATTTCCTTTTAAAGTAGAAAAAGATTGAATCCAGTCTACAAAATTATATTGTCTAATTATTTCTTTATCAATTTTTACAAAAGGAGTATTAATAAAAGTTATAAGTGTATTTATATCATCAATTCCCAAAATAAAAATATTGTTTTTATTATAAAAATTGTATGTTAATATATCTTGATTATTGGTAATTAATTTTTTTTCATAACAAAGAGCTTCTAGTGAGCGAATAGTTAATCCTATTTGACCATTTTGTACAATGTCTAAGACAGCTTTAGAAGATAGCATATTCTCTAGATATACTTGATAGTCTAAATATTTTTTATGTAATTTAAAAGGTAATATTTCTGTTATCTGATTACTCTGTACATAAAAAAAATTACAAGTCTTCTGTTTTTCTAAATGATTATAAATATTTGTAAGCCACATTCCTCTATTTTTTAGATAGCCTACAAATATAACATCATATTTATTAAAATTTTTTTCGACTTTTTTGGAATCGAAATTATATATCATAGGTGAAAATGAAAAGCCATATTTCTTACAATCATTTTTATCAAAAGAATATACATGAGTAAAAGATTTAACACTGTTTAATTTCTTTATTATTTTATAATTCTTGAATATTGGATTCCATAGATATATATAAATATTTAGGTGGGGATTAATTGTATGAATATATTTGACTATAGATGGAGAAAAAGCCTGGTCAAAGATAATACAATTTTTACAAATTAGCAGATTTGCTTTCCACTTTTTTAAAAAAAGATTATAACATTTCCCCCAATTTATCTTTTTTAAAATGCGTTGAAGTAAAGATAAAAATTTATTAGTTTCGGTTAAAAAAGGTTCTTCTTCAATAAAAATATTTTCTTGATTAATTTCACTAAAAAAATAATGTTTTTTATTAGGAACTATAACAAATGTATTCATATGTCAGAAATACCTGCCATTCCGCAAATTTTAATTTTTTTTGTTTTTTCATTATATAAATAGTTAAAATATATAACTGCAAAAAGCATAATCATAAAAAATCTTAGTGATATAGTAAACTGATATCCTACTTCAAATAATAAAAGACTTAGAAATAAAAAATTACATCTTTTTATATCTCTGATATTTATTTTCATATAGCGATAAAGGCCAAAGTAAAACAAAAATACTAAAAAAAATCCGCCTCTTATAAAATGAACATAATATCCGCCATCGGTTAGCCAAAGTTCATTTAAATCACAAAAACCAAATGGAATAATTTGAGTAATTGCATATAATAGAGTATAATTTAAATTCCCGGTTGAACCAAACCGTCCTAAAATGCCATTTTTGTCTGAACCTAAAATTTGTATAATGATATCTTTGCTTATGAACACTAAAGTCAATGCTATTAAGATACCTATCAATCCCTTTAATATATTGTATTTTTGAGGAGTTTTTATCCATTTTATATAGTAATAACTAACAATTATTCCAACACATAATATAGCAGAAACACTTGTACACATAATAATGTTCAGCAATATTCCAACTATAAAAATATAATTTAATATGCTTTTTTTAATTGTCATTCTATAATCTAATAACCACCATATGATGAAATAGATATAACAAGAAATAGAATGTGTACCAAAAAATGTAACTGTTTTATGTTTTTCCCACATAACAGAATAAATATGCGGATAATGGATAACATAGAATTTTTTTAATAATTGTTCCAAGTAAACATTATTCAAAAGAGTTAGTATACCAACAATGATTAATAAAATACAAATGACAATAAATAAGATATCAAGGGTATTATTTTTACTAAGTATTGATATTTTTATATTGATTAAAACACAAAAGGGCAAATAGTTCATTAAATATCCATAAGCAATATAGGCTTCATCTTTATTGAGAACATAAAATAAAATTGTGGATATTGTTAAAATAGTAAGTATTAGTCCAGCAATAATTAATTGTCTTTTATAAATATATCGTTCAAACAAAAATACTACTATTAATATAATGAAATTTAATAAATAACAATAACGAAGTAAGTTATTATTTAATGTATTTAATTGATTTGAAACAGGAAATAGCCAAACGATTAATATAATAATAGGTAAATAATTTTTAATTAACTTATGCATAATGATTGTCATATTAGAAGTATTTATACATTAGAATTTACATTTTTCAAAAATTCATCATAAAACGCTTGACGCTTTAATTGTAATAGATTTTTTTCATACTTTTGTACATATTCAAAATTTCGTATTGCTAATTTTTCCATATCACTTTTGATGATATAATTAATAGAAGACACTATTTCTTTATATTTTCCTTTTTTAAAAAGACAATCAGGTGGAAGTAGTTCTGGAATTCCAGCTAGATTTGAACCTATTACAGGACAGCCTCTACTCATTGCTTCAATAACCGCTCTTGGAAGACCTTCTTGTTTGCTTGGTTGTATATAAATGTCTAATGAATCATAAAACTCTGGCATTTGTTTTGCTGATAAACTTCCAACAAATTTAACCTTGTCTAAAATACCATAAGATAAAGCTAAATCATGTAAGAATGTATTTGGTTTTAAACCTGTAACGCCTCCAGCTAGCCAATATTCGACATTATATCCATTTGCTTCTAAATGCTTAATAGCTTGTATCACATATTCTTGTCCTTTGTATCTAGTGTCAATAGCAGCTGCAGTTCCAAGAATTAGTTTTTTTGAAGGATTAAAATTTTTTATTTTTTGGATTCTTTCACTTAGTATTTTTTTTTCTATTGGTTCAAGTACAACATTTGAACAACAGACAGTTGTACCTTTTGTTGGATATCTTTTCTGAAGAAATTTCGTTGTGACATAATACACAAAATCTGCGTGTTTAATAATATTACGAGTTTTATAATACATATACGGTGCAACAATCTTTCCTAGATAGCTATGATTCCAATAACTATCCCAAGAACATCCTACACACTCTATAATATATGGTTTATTGTATTTTTTAATATATTTTATTGCTATTTGTGCAATAGAGCTTTGAGAACGTAAGACTATATAATCATTTTCATATATACATTTTTTTATAATAATTTCAGCCTTTTTTCTATTCTTAATATATGTTTTAGGACTTTTGAAGTTTGGAATATCTACTATATTGATTGCTTTTGGAACGAGCGTAAATTTCTTTTCTCCTTCAATTGGCTTAGTTCTCATCATAAAAGTAATTTCATCAGCCAAATAAGAATATCGTTCAAATAATTCATGATATGCAAATTCGAAGTAATTATTATTTTTATCATAAAATATCGGACCGTCATGTACAAAAACTAATTTCATTTTTCTATCCTCAAGTTTATTAGATGTTTATGTATACTTTCTTATTTGCTGTTTAATTGTTTCATGATTTTATTTATTTTTGTATTATCACCCCAAATTGCTTTTGAGTCATAGGGACGTTCTGGAAAAGCTCCATATTGAAGATGTATATTAAGTTTATTAACTTTTATAAAATTTTCTATGCATTCTGCAAGTTTTTCTGGTTTTCCTGAACAGATATTTATAATTCCTGTAATCTCATCTTGACTAACAGTTGCTGCTACTTGTTCACAGAAACTTGAATAGCTAATGAAGTCATATTGATTTTGTCCTGTGTTAAAAGGAAATTCTTTCACTCCTTTTTCAGCAGCACTAACAATTTTCGAAAAAATAGAGTTCCCAAATGATGAGTTATCAACTATATAATATCCTCTTAACCATTGAAAAAGAATATCATTTTGCTTCGCCAAAATTTTAGTAATTTCTCTTAAAGCATTTTTACTAATGCCATATAGATTTAAAGGATGACAGGGAGTATTTTCTTGAATACTACCTTCGAAAAATCCAATTTCATGCATACTTCCCATTACTACAATTTTATGAATGTTAGATTCGGTTATCTTTTTTATAAAATTATAATGCTTTGGCAAATCTTCAATGTGAGTTTCAGAATGATGAACAAAACCATTTCTCCATGCAAGATGAAGAACCACCTCTGGCTTATTGAAATATAGGTATGGATTATCAATTTCAAATATATTACATGCTTTACTTATAGCACGTTTATCAATATATTGTGTTGATAAATCAGTTGCAATTACATTATGACCGTAGTTTAAAAGAGTTTTAACAATACCTTGGCCTAAATAGCCATTTGCGCCTGTTACTAATATTTTCATTATGACTCCTATTAATAATTTTTATCTTATCTCTAATTTTTTTAATAATTATGGTTCATCTATATTTTCATAAAATTCTTTGTACCATTTTACAAACTTACGAAGCCCTTCACGTAAACTAGTATTGGGCTTAAAATTAAAATCATGTTCTAGTTCAGATGTATCTGCATAGGTAGTTATTACATCTCCAGGTTGCATAGGAACTAATTTTTTATATAATTCAAAGTTATAATCATTTGGCAATAAGCCAGCATTAATTAACTCCTCCTGCAAAATTTCCACAAAATCGAGTAATTTTTCTGGAGTATTATTACCAATATTATAAATAGCATATGAAGAAGTGGACGTATCTGTATCATCATTACACTTTTCAGGAGCTTTTTGCATAACACAAATTATACCCTCTACTATGTCATCTATATATGTAAAATCACGTTTACAATTTCCATAATTAAATAGTTGAATAGTTTCTTTTTTTAGTAGTTTATTTGTAAAATCAAAATAGGCCATATCTGGTCTTCCAGCTGGGCCATATACTGTGAAAAAGCGAAGGCCTGTAGAAGGTATATCATATAATTTGCTATAGACATGTGCCATTAATTCATTACTTTTTTTTGTGGCAGCATAAAGACTGACTGGATGATCAACTTTATCTTTTGTAGAATAAGGTATTTTAGTATTAGAACCGTATACACTGCTGGAACTTGCATATACTAGATGCTCTACCGGGTAATGACGACAGCTTTCTAAAATATTAAAAAAACCAATTAAATTGCTTTCAATGTAAGCGTCTGGATTTATAATGGAATAACGTACTCCTGCTTGTGCAGCAAGATTGACAACTATAGAGGGTCGGTACTTTTGAAAAATAGAATTAATAAATGTTTTGTCTGCAAGATTACCTTTCATGAAAATAAAACATTTATTTACTAAAAGCTCCGCAAGACGTGAGTTTTTAAGTCGTATATCATAATAGTCATTCATATTATCAATGCCTATAATTTTAATGTTTTTAAAATCGGTAAGAAGCTGTTTAGTTAAGCTGGCCCCAATAAAACCTGCTACACCAGTAACAAGTATTATTTTATTATTAAAATTTATTTGTCGCATTTATTTATGCCTTTCTAAATAAAAAATGGATAATACTTAACATATATTAAGAATAAAAATTTAAAAAATAAATTTACAAAATATCAATTACAGAATGTACATTTTTCTTAAATTGTGTATTTAAAAAATTTTCTTCCACACGCTTTTTAGCTTTTGTACCATATATTTTTCTTAATTCAGGACAATCTGCTAATTTTTTCATTGCTTTTG
>CANAZY010000042.1 GCA_947365805.1 uncultured Clostridium sp.
CCAAAGTAGAATGGTTTGCTCAAATTTGCAGGTCAATATTTAAGAATGCGAAAATAGATATAACTACAAATGGCTTGCTTATTTATGATATGTCAGATATGTTTTGGAATGTTTTAAAAGAAAATAATATTTCAATAAAATATACACAATATCCTTTGAAGTTTGACTATTCTAAAATGGTGAGTTATATAAAAGGAAAGGGGATTAATGTGTTTTCGGCAGGACCTCAAGAGGGTATAAAACATTTTAGAAGAATACCTTTAAATATGAAAGGTATTTTTAATATATATCATTCTTTTATTCGATGTCCATATACGGATTGTACACAAATACGAGATGGAAAACTTTATCGTTGTCCAGCATCTGCTTTTTCCTACTTACTTAATAAAAAAATGAGAAAAGAGGGATTAACCAGAGAAGGATTTCATCTATCAGAGGGGGATTTTATTGACCTTTCTAAAGTTAAAACAAGTGAAGAAATATTTCAATTTCTTTCTAGTGCGATACCATTTTGCCAATATTGTGATGTAGATAGTATAAATGAAAATATTGAATGGAAAATATCTAAAAAAAATATTCAAGAATGGGTTGATTTATAGCGGTATATCGCTATAAAGAATAAGCTGTATCTTATAAGGATTCATGAGCATTATTGAATAGTAATAAATTCTATTAATAAAAAATAGTTAGTAGGTATAAGCAAACTAAGAGTATTAAATAAAATCGAAGGGGTTATTTTGATGAAAGATAGTCCATTAGTGTCAATAGCATTATTGACATATAATCATGAAAAATATATAAAGGATTGTTTGACAAGTATATTAGAACAAAGTTATACAAATTTGGAAGTTGTAATATTGGATGATGCGTCAAATGATAAAACAGTATTATTTATTGAATCATATTTAGAAATTTTAAGAAAAAAATATAAGAATATTTTTTTCTTAAAAAATAGAACGAATAAAGGAAATATACCACATAACATGAATTGCATATTACGAAAATGTAATGGAGTATACTGCAAAATGCTAAGTGGAGATGATATTTTGAATTATAATTGTATTTCTAAGCTTGTAGAATGTTTACTTAATTATCCACAATGTTCAGTAATTTATTCTAATGGATTCATTGTTCATGACAATTATAGGAGAAAGGATATTATTGAAAAAACAAAAAATTTATATACTTATAGAAAATCTGAAATTGAATCACAAGACCTTTTTAAAAAATTAATGTTTAGTAATCATATAATGGCGCCGTCTGTTTTAATAAAAAAAGATATTTTAAAAACATATGGGTTTTTAGATGAATCAATTTCATATGAGGATTATGAATATTGGCTTAGACTAAGTTCTCAAAATGTAAAGTTTTATTATTTAAATGAGTGTTTAGTTTACTATAGGAGAACTGTAAATTCTTTAACAAATTTTAGCAAAGGAAAAATAAATAGAAAAATTAAAATTGGGATGATATCTGATAGAAAAACTTTGAATAAGTATCTTAAATATTTATCAAAAGAGGAACAAATAAAATGTATAAAATTTTATTATTATAAATATTTAAAAATATGTTGGGAGGAAAAATACTTATTAGGAATTATTAAGATATTATGGAAATTAAAAGAAAAAAATATAGTATTTCCCAAAGATTTATTAGCAAAACCATCAAAAAATCAATATAAAGAGAATAATGAGAAACAAAAAAAAGTAATTAAGTTGCTGGAAAGATGGATTCTAAATATTCAATATGGAAAATCTATTTTAGATTACTTTCGAGAGAACAATTATAAGTATATTGGAATATATGGATTAGGCTGTCTTGCAAATCGTTTGTGTGAAGAAATGAGAAATACTGAAATAAAAATAAAGTATATCATTGATAGAAATTCGGATATATTATTATCTGATTTTAAAATAGTAACAATAGAAGAACAATTGGAGAATGTGGATGTAATTGTAATAACAGTTGCAGAAAAATATGATAAAATAAAAGAACAATTACAAAATAAAGTATCATGTAAAATAATTCATATAGAAGATATTTTGTATAGGTAGATAGTTTTTTTCTATAATCCAGAAGGGGTAGAATGTATGTTGAAAGTATCTGTAGTAATACCAATATATAATACAATAATATGGTTAGAAGATTGTTTAGATAGTTTGTTAAATCAATCTTTAATAGAGTGTGAATTTATTTGTATAGATGATGGTTCTATAGATAGTTCTTATAAAATTGTAGAAAAATATCAAGGTATAGACAAGCGTTTTAGATTAATACGACAAGAAAATTATGGACTTGCAGAAACCAGAAATGTGGGTATAAGAGAAGCACAAGGAAAATATATCATTTTTTTAGATTCTGATGATTTTTTAACACATGAATATGTATTAGAAACATTGTATAAAAGAGCAGAGAAAAATAGTCTAGAACTTATAAGTTTTGAGACAAATTTAATTTATGAAAACTTCATGGAAAAAACACATAATAAAGATTTTTATTATTATAAAAAACATATTTATGAAGGAGTCAAATCAGGAAAAGATTTATTAATTGATATGATATGTAATCATGAATACTGTGATTCAGCATGTCTTTTGTTTGTACAACGTAAATGGCTTTTAGATTCTGAAATCATGTTTTATCCAAGAATTCTTTATGAGGATAGCTTGTTTTGTATGAAATGTTTTCTTCAGGCAAAAAAAATGGAACATTTGTCTGAAAAATATTATACTTATAGAATAAGAGAAGAATCAATTATGACCACACAAACTAAATGGGTTAATGTGCGTAGCAGACTTATTTTATATAAAGAATTTTTGCGTTTGATTATACTTCCAGAAAACAATAATTTGAAGTTACAGAAAGTTATGGAAGAGTATATATCTTTAATTATGTTTCATGCTAAATACTTGGATGAATTCAGAGTAGATAAACAAGCTGATGAAATATTAGAACCTTTAGAACTATTACTTTTAAAATCTTTAGAACTTGGTGATTATCGGAGAGAAGTCAATGAATATGTGATTTTAAGTGGATTGGAAAAAATTGTAAAAGATAGCAATGGTATTATTTTGTATGGGGCTGGAAATATTGGTCAATTATTTTTTGAATTTCTAAAAGACAAAGAATTAAGTGGAAAAGTATTGTGTTATGCTACAAGTAAAAATACAGAAAAAGAAGTATATTTTAACCAAATTCCAGTTTTTCCAATTGAAAAAGCCATAAAAATTCCTGGAGTGATATTTTTGTCAGTAATTGATAATCAATCACAACAAGATATGATTAATACTCTTAAAAAATTTGGAGTATATAAGTTCCAAATATTTGATCAATATATATATCGTGCATTGAGACATTATGTAGATACGTTGGAGAACAAAAATGAAAAAAATTAAAGTAACAGCAATCATTTATGTGAAAAATACAGTGAAATATATTGAGAAATGTATTAAAAGTGTTATGTCGCAAACTCTTCAAGAAATTGAAATTTTAGTTATTGATGGAGGTAGCACAGATGGAACTCTTGATATTATTCAAAAATTGGAAAAAGAAGATAAACGTATTTGTGTTTTATATACTTCTGCTAGCGTAGGAGCACAATTTAATTTAGGCTTGAAAAACGCAAAAGGAAAATATATTGGTATATGTGAAGCAGATGATTATATACTTCCTGATATGTTTGAAAAACAATATAAAATAGCATGTGAAAATCAGTTAGATGTAATTCGTGCTGGATATTATCAGATTTGTGAAATAAATGGAGTAGAATATAAATTTGATTTAAAACCATTTATTACAAACTTACAAACAGAAACCATGATTCAACCTTATAATGAGACATTTTTTTTAGAACAAGGTATTAAAGGATTTTGGAATGGACTTTATAGAAGACAGTTTTTATTAGATAACGAAATATGGATGAATGAAACAAGGGGAGCAGCATATCAAGATATTTCATTTTCTTTTTTGGTTCAGATGTATGCAAATAAGATATGGTTTATGGAAAAAGCTTTTTACTGCTATCGGATGGACAATATAGATGCTTCTGTTAATTCTGTAAATGGAATTAGATTACATATGCAAGAATATGAAGAATTAAAAAAACGATTAGAGAATTTGGGAGAATGGGAAAAAATTAAGGATATTTTTTTTAGCTGGGAATTAATTAGTTATCAATGGTTTTTACACCAACTTCCAAAACATCAAAGGGATAGTAATTCTAGAGAAGTGTACAAATGTTTAAAGGAACAAAACGAGAAAAATAAATATAATTTAGAAAATGTTATGGGTAAAGTGAAAAATCTGGCTCAAAGTGTTGTTTTAGGAGAAGATGAGTTTATTTGTAATATATTATCAGAAAGTAAACAATGTGATAAGTTATTAGATTACATTACATCTTCCTTTGCAGAAGAACATCAGATTGTTTTATTTGGGATGGGACATATGGGAAACATTGTAAACTTGTTTTTAGAGCGTTGTAAAAAAGAAGTGATTTTTATGGATAATAATAGAGATTTACAAAAGAATGGTATTAGAGGAAAACGTGTATATAGTCCAGAGGAGCTAGTGAAAAGCATTTCCAATATACATTATATAGTTGCGAATGTAGAACATGGATATGATATGAAAAAGCAGTTAATAGGATTGGGAGTACGAAAAGATAAAATATTAGTATGTGATAATGAAGAATTCTTTTTGAGAAAAATATTTGTGAGAGCATGATGGTATGAATAAAACTAATTTAGAACATACCATTAGTGTTATAGTACCAGCATATAATGCAGAAATAACAATAGATAAATGCATTTCTAGTTTGATTCAGCAAACCTACAGAAATATTGAGATTATTTTAGTAAATGATGGCTCAGAGGATAAAACAGGAAATATTTGTAATTTTTATCAACAATCTTATCAATCATTGATAAAAGTTATACATACCCATAATGTGGGAGTAACAAATGCAAGGTTATTAGGAGTAAAAAAGGCATCAGGTGTGTATGTTGCTTTTGTAGATGCAGATGACTGGGTGGAAGAAGATTATATATCTTCTATGTTAACAGATATAAAAAATGCGGATATTGTTGTAGGCGGTATTTGTAAAGAGCGTATATATGATAAAACGAATAGTGAATATGAATATAATGGCATCTCTGTAGGAAGCTATGTGTCAGAACATCAAAAAGTAGAACTATATGAGAAAATGTTGTACTGTGATGCACCATATCAATTTGGCATTTTGCCATATATGTGCAACAAAATATTTAAAAAAGATTTGATACAGACATTGTTAGAAAAAGTAGATAAACGGATTTATGATGGAGAAGATGCAGCAGTAGTATATCCATATCTTCTATTGGCAAAGGAGATTATGGTTACAAATAATTGCAAATATCATTATGTTCTTCATAATAATTCTGCTTCAATGAAAAATGCAAAAGATGCTTATCTTAATGCGACGTATCTTTATCAAGAGCTCTATCATTGCTTTTTCAATAGTAAATACAAAGAGCTTCTTATTCCACAATTAGACCAATATATGCGTCGTCTGATTTGGAAAAAGGAACCAGAAAAGTATTTGATGGTAAATTCGTTTGTTTTTCCATTCCATAAAATAGAAAAAGGCTCTAGGATAATTCTTTATGGTATGGGAAAGATGGGAATTACTCTCTATCAACAAATCAAACAGATAAATTATTGTAATATTACTGCTTGGGCCGACAGAAATGAAAAAATTTTTTCGGATATTTTAACATCTATTCATAAGATATTGCCTAGTGAAATTAGAGATTATTCTTTCGACTATATAGTAATTGCTATTGAACAGAAAATGATTAGATACAATATTGTTAATGAATTGTGTTTGATAGGAATTGATAAAGAGAAAATTATTGAGCCATAAAAATATTTATATTAAAGGGAGATCGGAAGAGCACACGTCTGAACTCCAGTCACTCTCGCGCATCTCG
>CANAZY010000043.1 GCA_947365805.1 uncultured Clostridium sp.
CTCATTCTCCTTTGTTTTATATATAATTACTTGTATAACACATACGTCTAATTATACCATATTTTTACATATGTAGTCAAATAATGTGAAAAAGGAAACTAATTTTGACTTAGCTTCCTTTTTGCTTATTTTTTCTACACTTACAGCTTTTTCATTTTTTCTTTATTCTTAATGTTTTATTAATTTTTAATGTTGTGCTATTTCTACGTTGCAATCTCTTCCTTTTATTTGTTTTCCTTTCATCCCTTTTATGACATCTTCTACCAATTCTCCTGGTACTTCTACAAAAGAAAACTTATCTAAGATATTGATCTTCCCAATATCTCCACCTTGTATTCCGCAGTTTGCTGCAATGCTTCCTACAAAGTCTTTTACTTTCATATTGTCTTTTCTTCCTAAGTTAAAGAATAGTTTTACGTTTTCTCCTGTTTTGGTTTTTATAGTGATTTCGTTTTTTTCTTCTTTTGGTTTTCCATATAAAAGGGTTATTAAGGCTTTTGCTACTTCTTCTATTTTATTATTTTCTAATAATTGTTTTAATAAATCTTCGTTTGCAAATTCTTTTTCATCAATTACTTTTTGTATTTTTTGGATTGCAACTTTGTTTTTGATTTTATTAATTTCTGATAATGTTGGAATTTTTCCTTCTTTAATTTTTGCATTGGAATATTTTTTAATACTTTGAAGTTTCGATTTTTCTTTTCCTACTACAAATGTGAAGGCTTTTCCACTATTTCCATTTCTTCCTGTTCTTCCAATTCGATGAACATAGTATTCTTCCTCTTGTGGCACATCATAGTTTAATACAAATTCTACATCTTGAATATCAATTCCTCTTGCTACTACATCTGTTGCAACCAGAATTTGAAATTCTCCATTTCTCATACGCTTCATAATTCTTTCTCGCATCGTTTGTTTAATATCTCCATGTAAAGCTTCTGCTTTAAAACGGTTTTGTTTTAAAACTTCTATTAGATCATCTACCCTTTTTTTGGTATTACAAAATACAATAGCCTTTTGTGGCTGATATACTTGTATTAATCTCATTAATGTTTCACTTTTCATTGCTTCTTTAATTGAAATTGATATTTGTTCTATTTCATTTACAGTTAATTCTTCTGCTTGTATCTTCACTTTTTTAGGGTTTTTTAAATATTTTTTGGTAATGCCCATAATTCTTTTATTCATGGTTGCTGAAAAAAGTACGGTTTGTCTTTCTTCTGGAACATCTTTTAAAATAGTTTCAATGTCTTCTTCAAAGCCCATGTTTAGCATTTCATCTGCTTCATCTAATACGCACATTTTAACATGGTCTAACTTTAATGTTTTTCTCCTCATATGGTCCATAATTCTACCTGGTGTTCCAATTACAATTTGAACTCCTTTTTTTAGCATTTTAATTTGTGTTTCAATCGATTGCCCTCCATAAACAGCAATTGTTTTAATTCCTTCTTGATATTTTAAAAATTTTCTCACTTCATCTGCTACTTGAACAGCAAGTTCTCTTGTTGGGCAAAGTACAATAGCTTGTACTTTTTTCTTTGATGCATCAACCTTCTCAATCATTGGTAAACTATAAGACGCTGTTTTTCCTGTTCCCGTTTTCGATTGTCCAATAAAATCCTTTCCTTCTAATACTACAGGAATTGCCTGTTCTTGAATTGGCGTGGGATTGGTATATCCCGCATCTTTTAATGCTCTTTTTGTTTTTTCGTTTAATGGTAATTCTTCAAATGTCATTTTTAATCTCCTTTATCTTTTATTTTAAGCGCAAAAAAGTCTAGAAACAAATATATAAAACTTGTTTCTAGACCAAACGACATTTATTAACTAATTATATAATCGACAAATATAAAAAAACAAATTCAATATACTAACTTTCTATCTCTTTTACGATTTGTCTATTATAACATGTTTTTTCTTTCTTTGCAAATTTATACAGATTGTACTCCTTTTAGGTAGTCAATATATTCTTCTAAACAATATCCTTTTTCTTTCATTACCTTGGCATGGTCTTTTCCTACATATCTCCAGTGCCAGGATTCATATATAATTCCTGTAATCTCCTGCTTGTCCTTTGGATAACGTAAAATAAATCCATATTCCCATGCATTTTTTTGTAACCATTCAAATGCTTTTGTGTTTTCAAAGTCATTTGTTACTGTATTAAAGTCTGCAGCAAGTGCTAAATTGTGTTCACTCATTTCTGGTCTTTGTACTACTGTTTGGGCTAACCTTTCTGCCTCTTCTTGGTTCTTTCCTTGGTTTTTATAATAAGTTACTTTTCGATTAAATAACTCTTCTTGTTTTTCATAACTTCTATAAGAAGATTGAACCCATATTTTAGTAATTCCCACCTTATGCATAGCATTTATCATACTTCTTAAATAACCAATGGCTCTTTTATCAAACATAATTCCATCATCTAATTCTTCTAATTCTGGTACATAGCTTCTATCGACTGAATTATCTTTATTGACTAATTTCAAGTTCCATTCATTTAATACCTCTACATTTTGTGAATTTCCTTGGTTAGATGGCACTGTTGATGTTGGAAGTGTATTATCTTTTGGCTCCTGTACTGAATTATCTACTTTTGCAATCTTATTTTCTTGTTTTTCATCATCTTTTGGCTTTGTAAAAAGATAAATTATTCCTTTTACCATCATAATAATTAGTATAATAATGATTATTAAACAAGCAATGATAATACTAATTCCTCTTACAAACTTCTTCTTATTTACAACCTTTTTTGCCATTCTTTTTGCCATAACGGTATATCACCTTCTTTTGTTTTCTCTGTTATTATTGTATCTTTTCTTTCATTTTTCGTCAATGTGTTTTTGATAATTGCATAATATTTAATACTTTTTTAATAAAAAGATGATTTTTACCCCCGTCCCTAAAATCATCTTTTTGCGATTAGTGCTTTTATTTTAATGCCTTGGCTAAAAAACATGGTTTCGTGTTCTGTTACAATATTATCTGGAACATTTTCGCTATGTAAATCATACGTTTTCCATATTATTTCAAAACCGGCTTCTTCAAAGTAATGTAGGCTATCTGAAAATAGATTATCATCATCTGTTTTAAAGTGAATTTCCCCTCCTGGTTTTAGAAAGGTTTTATATAACTCTAGTTGTCTTGTATGTGTTAATCTTTTTTTATGATGTTTTCCTCTTGGCCATGGATTACAAAAATTAATGTAAATACGTTCTACTTGGTCATTTTCATCCATCATAGTTAAGATTTGTTCAATATTACATCTTGTTAATATAACATTGTCTATTTCTTTATTTTGACTTACATATACTTCTTCTACATTTCTTTTAGCAAGGCCTAACATGGTATCAATTAAATCTACTCCAATGAAGTTTATGTTAGCATTTCTAACACCAAGATTTGCAATAAACTGTCCTTTTCCACATCCAAGTTCAATCTGCATTGGTCTTTCCACTTGAAAAGCGCTTTTCCACTTTCCTTTATTTTCCTGTGGTGTATCAATGTAAAACTTTGCTTCTTCTAATTCTTTTTCAGTCCAACTTCTTTTTCTAATTCTCATTATCATTCTCCTTTATTTTGACTTTATTGTATCATAAGTATTATTTTATGACAATAAAATCGATAGAAGATTTTTGTTCTCCTACCGATTTTATTAGGAATTTTTTATGTATTATTTTTGTGTAATACCTTTTTTGTAATGTAATTCAATATAATAAAATTAACAATTGCAATAACACTTAGTAAACATACTAGTTCTATATATTGTTTTGTAATAACAATAGAAAACCAATCTTTTAGTATAATAAAGCATGTGGTAAATAAGGTTACCATACTAACCAATAATATTGTTCTTAATAAGTTAAATGGTCTACTTATTTTAACAAGTAGAATAAATCCCGTTAACACAGTTAATACAACACATATTGTAGAATATATTTGTTGTGGAATGTTTGCATACCAACTAATAATAGCAACAATTATGATATTTGCAACTGTTGTTAATGCTGTTGGAATAGATTTGCTAATCACATTTTTAATAAAACTTCCCTTTACTCTTTCTCTATTTGGCTCTAATGCTAAAATAAAGGATGGAATTCCAATACATACTAATGCAATCAAACTTAGCTGAATTGGCATAAATGGGTATGGCATATGTGCAAACACGAAAATGATAGCAAGAATACTTGCATAGATTGTTTTGGATAAGAATAGGCTTGCAGAACGTTCAATGTTGTTTATTGTTCTTCTGCCTTCTGCTACAATTTTAGGCATGGATTGAAAGTTGGAATCTAGTAATACTAGTTGTGCCACATTACGTGCTGCATCACTTCCACTTGCAATGGCTATACTACAATCTGCTTCTTTTAATGCAATCACGTCATTTACCCCATCTCCTGTCATAGCAACCGTATGTCCCTCTTCTTTTAATGCTACAATTAATTGTTTTTTCTGTATTGGAGTTACTCTACCAAAAATCGTATATTTTTTTGCCGCCTCTTTTAACTCTTCTCCTGTCTGGATTTTACTACAGTCTATATAGTTTTTATATTCACTAATACCTGCATGTTTTGCAATTTTAGATACTGTTACTGGGTTATCTCCAGAAATTAATTTAATCTCTACTCCTTGTTCTTTAAAATAGGCTAATGTTTCTTTTGCTTGTGGTCTAATGGAGTCTGTTAATAAAACCATTCCTAAAAATTCAATATCTTTTGGTAATGCTTCTTTTTGTAACACTTCTTTTGAGCGAGCAAGCACAACAACACGATAATCTTCTACTTCTTTTTCAATTTTAGCTTTATATTTCGGAAACTGCTCTTGCAATACATATTCTGGTGCACCAATTACATAGCTTTTTCCATTTGCAAATGAAATACCAGACCACTTTTTATCGGATGAAAACGGAATTTCTTTTACAACATCTCCTTCTACTCGGTTTGTAAATTTTTCTCGAATTGCTTGGATTGTTCCATTATTGTCTTGTGAATAAGTTGCAAGTAAAGATAACGCTTCTTCCATTTCTTCTTTCGAATTTTCCCAAATAAAATCAGTTACTTCCATTTTTCCTTCTGTGATGGTTCCTGTTTTATCTAAACATAGTACATCTACTCTTGCTAATGTTTCAATACAATATAATTCTTGTACTAATACTTTATTTTTCGATAATCGTATTACACTAACAGCTAGAACCGTGCTAGTAAGTAGTACCAGTCCTTCTGGTATCATTCCAATGATTGCTGCAACCGTATTTACTACTGCATTTTGAAACGTATTTCCTTCTAATCCTAATTGATTAAAAAACAGCAATCCACCAATTGGAATAATAACAATAGAAACTGTCTTAATAATGCTATTTAATGATTTCATAATTTCTGAATTAATCTTTTTTACCTGTTTTGCTTCTTTTGAAATCTGATAGGTATAATTTTCATCTCCAATATGTTCTACTTTTCCGTATACATTTTCCACTAATAATGTAACTTCCCGATAATAACATATCTCCTTTTTTCTTTACTAACGCATCTGATTCCCCTGTAATGCACGATTCATTTACTTCTACTTCTCCCTCTTGTACTATACAATCGTTTACAATTTGATTTCCTGCTCCAAAAACAACAATATCGTCTAATACAACTTCATTCATTCCAATTGTTTCTTCATTGCCATCTCTTATGACATGAATTTTACTCTCTGAAACAACAGATAATTTATCGATTACTCGTTTAGAATGGATTTCTTGTAATGTACTAATTGCTGTATTAATAATAACAAGTCCTAAAAACAGCATATTTTTATATGACTTCACACTAAATACTGCAAGTGCTAACAATAA
>CANAZY010000044.1 GCA_947365805.1 uncultured Clostridium sp.
TCAGCAAAACATCAAGCAAGAGAAAAGGGGTTAAAAGAAGGAAGAAAAGAAGGAATAAAAGAAGGAAGAAGACAGGGAGTAAAAGAAGGAAGAGAAATAGGAATAAAGGAAGGAATAAAAGAAGGCAAGGAAGAAATTGTAAAAGAAATGCTAAAAGCTGGGATAGATAAAGAAATGATTAGTAGACTAACAAAGTTTAGTGTCGAAGAAATTAAGCAATTAGAAAACTAGAATAGTATTAGGTAAAAGAAGAGCAGTTCAATTTGCTCTTCTTTTTATAAAAATATTTCCTAATTTTCTAGGAAATATTTGGCATAATCTGTGAGCAAATTGCATATAATATAGATAGATACTAAGGTTTAAAGACTTGTATTAAAATTTGACAAAAATAATAGCTTAGTATATAATAACCATATCACTTGAAGGAGGGATATGAATTCAAATGATGAAAAATGAGAAAGCATCGTTATCAATAAAAAGAATTGCAGGAATTGCTATATTACTTATCTTTTTATGTGGTGTCGGTGTTATGGCGACAAACATTAAAGTTAATAATGTAAAAATTGTGTTATCCAACCATTATGAAATGAACGTATTAACAACAAAAACGAAGGTATCTGACATTTTAGAAGAAAGCCATATTGCCTTGTTACCAGAAGAAAACGTTGTTCCTAATGTGGATTCACAAATTTCAGAAAATAGAATCATTACGATTACCAAAACACTAGAAGAAGGACAAGATGTGATAAAGCTTGCAGAAGCAAATAGCGAAGTTTCGATGGAACAATTACTAGGAGATTATACACCAGTAATTGAAAAAGTGATAACAGAAACAGTAGAAATACCATTTGAAACCATTACAAAAGATTCTTCTAATGGAGCAGATGGAACTAATAAAATCCTTACCAAAGGAAAAAATGGATTAAAAGAAATCACATATCGTGCTAAATTTAAAAATGACATTGAAATAGAAAGAACTGTATTAGCAGAAACCATTATCACAAATCCAGTTAACCAAATTGTTCAAGTAAATAAAAAAACAGTCACTTCAAGGGCAAATACTCAAAGAACGACATCTACAAATCCTGCAACAACATCAACCAATCGTTTAGCACAAAAAGTAGTAGGGAAAACACCAACAGTTAAGAACTTTAATACGTCAGCATATTGTGCATGTGTGAAATGTTGTGGAAAAACGAATGGAATTACATCTTCTGGAGTAAAAGCATCTTCATGGTGTACATTAGCTGCAGGAAAAGCTTATCCAGTAGGAACAATTATCTATATACCATCACTAAGTAACAAGCCAAATGGTGGGTGGTTTATTGTACAAGATAGAGGTGGAGCAATTTCCAATAATAAATTAGATATATACATGGGAACACACTCACAAGCACTACAATTTGGTAGAAAAAATTTAGAATGCTATGTATATTATATGTAAAAACTGCACTTTAGAGTGCAGTTTTTTTGTACACAGATAAGAAACAAAAAGCTATGTTATTTTGGAAAAAGTAAAGTACCTTTGAAAAAACTTGAAAATACTGTATTTATTTTTACCAAAAAACATGTTATAATACAAAAACGAAAAGGAGGACGTATGGATGAAACTTGTTTCATGGAATGTAAATGGATTAAGAGCGGTTTTAAAAAAAGGTTTTGAAGACTTTTTTAAAAGTGTAAATGCTGATATTTTTTGCATACAAGAAACCAAAATGCAAGAAGGACAAATTGAGAATTTTATACTAGAAGGATATACCCAATATTGGAATAGTGCCGAAAAAAAAGGCTATTCTGGAACAGCTATTTTTACAAAAATAAAACCACAAAACGTAACATATGGAATTGGGATAGAAGAACATGATAAAGAAGGAAGAGTTATTACTCTGGAATTTGAAGATTTTTACTTAGTAAACATTTATACACCAAATTCCAAAAGAGAATTAGAACGTTTAGAATACCGAATGATATGGGAAAATGAAATAAGAAACTATTTAATTCACTTAAATCAAAACAAACCAGTCATCATGTGTGGAGACTTAAATGTAGCACATCAAGAAATCGATTTAAAAAACCCAAAAACTAACAGAAGAAACGCTGGTTTTACAGACGAAGAACGTGGTAAAATGACAGAACTATTAAATGCTAAATTTGTAGATTCTTTTCGATATATTTATCCAGAGCGTATAGGGTATACATGGTGGTCCTATATGGGACAAGCAAGAGCAAAAGACGTAGGATGGAGAATTGATTATTTTATCGTATCAGAAGATATAAAAACGAACATTCAAGACGCGTATATTTATAAAGAAATCATGGGAAGTGATCATTGTCCAGTAGGATTAGAGATAAAATAATAAAGGAGGAAGCAAATGGAGAAAAAAGTAAACATATGGGGAAAGTGGTTATATTGGTTCGTGTTTGCAGTAGCAGTCATTGCTATATACAAAACATTAGATAATTTTAACGATATTACCAATTGGATAAAAGATATCCTAACAGTAGTAATGCCATTTATTATTGGAATTCTACTTGCATATTTATTCTATATTCCATGTAAAAAAATAGAAAAGTTATACCAAACATCAAAATTAAAATTTTTAAAGAAAAAAGCAAGAGTCATTAGTGTCTTTACTGTTTATGTATTAGCACTTGTTATCATTATTTTAGCATTCCAGTTTATTATACCAAATTTAGCACAAAGTATTGCAGACTTGGCCAACAATATTGGAACATATTATCAAAATACAATGAATAGTTTACAAAACATTCCAGAAGATTCTTTCTTAAGACAAATTGATATACAAGCTGTTGCAGATAGCTTAAATAAAATAAATATAGCAGAATACATTAATATTTCAACAATTTTAGAATCTTTAAAAGGAGTTATTGGAGTAGCAGGAGGAATTTTCGACTTCTTTGTATCACTGATTGTATCAATTTATATCTTATTAGAAAGAACACAAATTATATCTTTCTTACGAAGATTAGTGAAAGCTATTTTTAAAGATAAGACTTATCAAACCATTGGAAAATACTTTAATAATACCAATGAAATTTTCTTTAAATTTCTATCAAGTCAATTATTAGATGCTTTAGTAGTAGGGGTATTAACCTCTATTGCTATGTTGTGTTTAGGTGTAAAATATGCGGTATTATTAGGATTTTTAATTGGAATTTCAAACTTAATACCATATTTTGGAGCCATTGTAGGAGTTGGCGTATCAATTATTATTACTATTTTTACAGGAGGAATTGGAAAAGCGGTATGGATGGCAATTGTTGTTATCATCTTACAACAAATTGATGCCAACATCATTAATCCAAAAATTGTAGGAAATTCCCTTAAAGTAAGTCCACTTCTTGTTATTTTTGCAGTAACAATCGGAGGAGCATACTTTGGAATACTAGGAATGTTTTTAGCAGTACCAATATTCACGGTATTAAAAATTATGATAGAGGATTATATTGATTATCGAACTAAAATGAAGGTATAGAAAGAACCCCTAGTCAGCGAAGCTAACTGGGGGTTCTTTCTATACCTTCATTTTTTTAATCTTCTTAATTTCAGAATCTAATTTCTTTAAAATATCACGTCTAACAACAAGAGCCTGTTCATATTCAGTAAGAACATCAAAATAATTATGAATTGTTTCTCCTTGTATTAATAATAATTTTACGCCATTTTCATAATAAATTCGGTCTTTTTCTTTCTTAGCTTGGTTCATTTTGTTAGCGTACTTATCAATTTCCTTTAATCTTGCAATATTTTCTTCCAAATATTCTACATATTCTTGTACACAATATTTTTCATATTCGATATCATCGATAACCACTTTGATTAACGCCTTTAAAATTTTAGGATTAATTTTACCATCCTTATAACCTTTTTGAGGAGTAGCATCATCTATTAACATTAAAAGCGTATCCGAAATATCCACATGAGACTTATATTGTCTTTTACTAACAATAGCATCATATTCATCTGCAACACGAATAATTTGTCCTTCAATAGGAATATCCTTTTTAGTAAGTCCATGAGGATAACCAGTCCCATTTAAAGCTTCATGGTGATAAATAGCTCCAGCAGCATATGGTCTAAGTTTTAAATCCTTCATACACATATTATAGCCAATAGTTGTATGTGTTTTCATAATCTCATATTCTTCATCCGTCAAAGGAGCCTTTTTTTGTAAAATTTTTGGTGGAATAAATAATTTTCCAATATCATGTAAATAAGCACAAATCGTACAATATACCGTAAATTTATTGGACGCATTCATATATTCACAAATACGGCAAGTTAAATTAGCTACATTCTCACAGTGAACTCTTGTAAAAGCATCCAAACTATCAAGCATACTTAATTGATATCGCATTGCCTCATCCAAATTATAAGATTTTAAACTTGTTTTACTATAAAAATCAAACTTTTCTTCTTTCATATGTCTCTCCTTCTCATATAAAACCATCATACCATGAAACAGTAAGAAATGTAAATAAAATTCGAGTGAAAATGTTGCTATTTTGTCGAAATTACGGTATGATAGTAAAGTGAATTTTTGAAAAAAGGTGGTAAACATGCATTTAAAAAGACTAGAATTACAAGGATTTAAATCCTTTGCAGATAAAACCGTATTAGAATTTATGCCAGGAATTACATCAGTTATTGGACCAAACGGCTCTGGAAAAAGTAATATATCGGATTCCATTCGTTGGGTATTAGGAGAGCAAAGTATGAAATCCCTAAGAGGTTCCAAATCTGAAGATATTATCTTTGCAGGAACACAAAGTAGAAAATCCTTAGGATTTGCAGAAGCCTCCATTGTATTTGATAATAGCGATGGAAAACTTCCTATTGAATACCAAGAAGTAACCGTTACTAGAAAAATATATCGAACGGGAGAATCTGGCTATTTTATTAATAAAACACCATGTAGATTAAAAGACGTACTAGAACTATTTATGGATACGGGAATAGGAAAAGACGGCTATAGTATCATTGGACAAGGAAAAATCGATGAAATCTTAAGCAATAAATCCGAAGATAGACGTCATATCTTTGAAGAAGCAGCAGGAATTGTAAAATATCGAGTAAGGAAACTAGAATCAGAGAAAAAATTAGAAAGTACCAAATTAAACCTATTAAGAATTAACGATATTTTATCAGAAATTGAAGCTAATATTGAACCATTAAAGGTACAATCCGAAAAAGCAAAGAAATTTTTAGACCTACGAGAAGAACTAAAAGGAATTGAAATTGGTTTATTTCTTCATAATATCGATACATATAAAGAAAAATTAGCACAAATAAAAATTGATGAAGATATTTTAATAGGACATAATGAACAAGCAAACCAAAAAATGGAGACTATAAATTGTTTAAAAGAAGAATTAAAACAACAAATCAATGCCATTACAGATGAAATCGAATCCATGCAAAATATTGGAT
>CANAZY010000045.1 GCA_947365805.1 uncultured Clostridium sp.
ATATCAAGAAAATTATTTATCAAAATATCATGCTCTAGATGGTCATGATGTAACTATTCTTACTACCGAATATTGTTGGAATCATAATAAATGGAGAAAGTGTAAAGAAATAGATTATTGGAATAAAAATAATGTGCATATTATTAGATTACCCTATAAAGTAAAATTGCCTTATAAAATAAACTCTTATGTAGGAAAATTCCAAGGATTGGATAAATTATTAAATAATATTAAACCCAATTTAATTTTTATTCACAATCTTCAGTTTAGAGATATCAAATTAATAAATTCATATAAAAAAGCACATAAAAACACCAGAATATTAGCTGATAGTCATACGGATTTTTCTAATAGTGCAAGAAATTGGCTTTCTAAATATATTCTATATAAATTTTACTGGAAAAAATATGCCACTATTGCTAACCATTGTGTGGAAAAATTTTATGGTGTTTTACCAGCCAGAGTCGATTTTTTAAGAAATATATATAAATTACCTGCCAATAAATGCGAATTACTTGTTATGGGAGCAGATGACGAAGAAGTCAAAAACGCCTCAAAAAAAGAAAGGTTAGAAGAAACTCGAAGAAAATTCGGTTACACAACAGATGATTTTGTTATTGTCACCGGAGGAAAGATTGATATTTGGAAAAAGCAAACATTACTTTTAATGCAAGCCATCAAAAAAATTAATAATGATAAGCTTAAATTATTAATTTTTGGACCTGTTTCTGACAATATAAAAAATGAATTTAACTCACTGGTAGATACAAAACAAATCATACATATCAATTGGGCAAATTCCACACAATCTTATGAATATTTTGCTATTGCAAATCTTGTGGTTTTTCCTGGACGTCATTCTGTATATTGGGAACAAGCTGCTGGTCAGGGAAAACCATTAATTTGTAAGTATTGGGAAGGGACAACACATATAGACCTTGGTGGAAATGTAATTTTTTTAATGGAAGACAGTGTGGAAGAAATGGTTTACCAAATAAAAAAAGTTATTAATGATAAAGAAAAATTTAAGTTAATGGAAAAAATTGCTTTTGAAAAAGGAATGCAGACATTTTCTTATAAAAAAATTTCTGCTAAATCTATAAAATAGTAAGATTTATCCGCAATATTTGGAGGAATATTATTTATGTTAAAACTCAACAAAAGAATGGGGTCATTCATTCTAGTGTTTTTATTCATATATATACGCTTTTCATTGTGGTTTTTGGGAACAAGTGAAACACTCCAAACTATTTTGTCAATTTTTTTATTTGTTTTTTATCAGTTGATTTTTGAAAAAAAAATAGTATTCAAGCAAAGAAGTTTAATTTTTATACTTATTATATTTAGTTTTATTATACTTTCATGTATAGTAAATGGTTCTTCAAGTAATCTAGAATTGGGGACTATACTACAATGGATAATTGCATTATGGTTAGTTAATACATTAAGCAGATATGAATTTTGCAGTTCCTATATTAATGTGTTATATGTATTATCTTTATTTAGCATTATAATATTTCTTTTGGAATTAACCTATCCATCTTTTCTTGAAAATTTTCCCTATATTACTACTACTAAGTGGATTGGTGATGCAACAAAAGGAAATATAAGAAATATATTTGTTAGTGTTGTAGCATTGAATGCTAATAATAAACGTAATTGGGGAATTTTCTATGAACCTGGAATGTTTGCTTTTTATCTAAATTTGGCAATTTTTATGGAACTCTTCATTTCTAAAAATAAAAACCAAAAAAAAATTATTATATTAGTAGGTGCCTTGATAACTACCATGTCAACAAATGGATATATTTCTTTTATTTTTATGATAATTGCTTTTTTTCTTCAAAAAAATAATATTATATATAATGAAGGAAAACATAAGAATTTAAAGCTTTGGATATTTCATTTTAGCTGTCTTATAACATTATTGATGATTGTTTTTTTTATAAATAATCCTGAAAGATGGAGATTCTTTATTTCCAAACTTGGAGAGTTAAATTCCGCATCTACTTCAGGCTCTGGTTATGAACGCATTTCAGCTCTTAAGTATGCATGGTCTACTTTCTTGTATAATCCAATTACTGGTGTAACTAATACAAGAATCAGTTTTTTTTATAATGGAAATATATCAACTTTTACTCCACTTCAATGGCTTGCCTCCTATGGGCTTATTTATGGAATAATTTGCAATATAGGTTTTGGATTAACTGCCTTTAATAAATATAATTCTTTGGGCAGTAATATTATCAAATGTATCGCATTATTTACGATGGTTTTTTCTCAAAATATGACTTCTAATTCTATTATTTTATCCTTTATTATTTATAATGTAATAGAATTATTTGAAAGGAAATAATAAAATGCTTTCCGTTATAGTTCCTATATATAATACAGAAAAATATCTTAGAAAATGTTTAGATAGTATAAGACAACAAACATATACAGACTTAGAAGTATTATTAATAGATGATGGTTCAACAGATTCTTCTTCATTAATATGTGATGAATATTGTATAATAGATTCACGCTTTAAATGTTATCATATTAAAAATGGTGGACAAGGAAAGGCAAGAAATTATGGTTTGGATAAATGTAAAGGAGAGTGGATTGCTTTTGTTGATAGTGATGATTGGATAAAAAGAGATATGTATGAAAGTATGATGTCTTCTGCTATATTATATACTGCAGATATTGTAATTTGTGGTTGGTATAGAGATCATGGAGTCAAATTAATAAAGCAAAAAAGTGTTACTGACATTAAAATATATGACAATTCAACACTTATGTATGAATATTTAAATACTCCTGTTATTACATCAAGTGTATGTAACAAAATATATCATTGTACTTTATGGGAAAATTTGAGGTTTCCCGTTATTACATCTAGAGAAGACATGGCTATTATATATAAAGTATTTGCTAATTCTAAAAGAGCCGTTCATATAAAAGATGAAAAATATATTCAATTTGTCAGACCTGGAAGTACAGAACGCTCAATCTTTTCTACATCTAAACTATACTCACTCCAAGCTAATAGAGAATTAAGAAATTTTATAATTGAAAATTATCCTAAATTACAAGATATTGTAACACTTAAACCAGCTAAATGTTGTGTAAGCTTAATGGGCGAAATTATTTCTACATTTTCTATAAAAGAAAATAAAACAATTTATACGGAACTATACCAAGAATTAAAAATTGAATTAAATAGTGTATTTTCTCCAAAAATCAAGAATTCTAAAGATTATAAGGCACTAGTTTATATTGTAAATAACCAATATGTATTTAGAAATAAAATGTATCTAATAGGTTGCAAAAACATTATTATAGATTGCTTAAAAATAATTTACATAAAATACCTTAAAAGGGGTTAAAATGAAAAATTTTTCAATTATTACAGTTTGTAAAAATGCAGAAAATGAAATAGAAATTACACTGAAGTCTATACTGGCACAAAATTATAACTTATCCATAATAGAAGTTATTATTATTGATGGTCTATCAACAGATAATACAACAAAAATTGTAAAACAATATGGAAATCATGCTAAACAGAAAAATCTTAAAATCAAATTATATAGTGAAAAAGATAATGGTATTTATGATGCAATGAATAAAGGCGCACAACATTCTACAGCTGAATGGTGTATATATCTTAATGCTGGAGATGCTTTTTTTTGTAATAATGCTTTAAATAAATTAGCTTCTGGATGTTCTGAGAAATATGATATCGTTTATGGAGATGCCATACATTCTTATAAAAATAAATATAAAAAAACTAAATCTCGTTCAGAAACAGAGATTGATTTTTTACATGGCATGGAGTTTTGTCACCAAGCATGTGCAATTCGTACAGAATATTTGCAGACGCATTTATATACATTAACATTTGAAATTGCTGGAGACTGTGATTTCTTTACAAAAGCTTATGTAGAAAAAGCCCGTTTTCACTATATACCAGAAATAATTTCAATATTTGATAAAAATGGTATTAGTTCTAATAATGGCGGTTTAGTTAAAAAAGAGAATGCAAAAATAAAATACAAATATGGATTATCGGATATTAAAAGATATCAAAAGGAATTATTTAGTGCTGAAATCCAAATAATTATACGAAAATTTCTTCCTAAACATTTTATTCAATATCGACATAATAAAATAATGAAAAAAGCAACAAAAAATTGGAAAACATTAAAAGAAATTGTAGAATCAGAGCTTTAAAGGATAAAAAATGTTATTAATTATAACTTCATGTATAAAAGTAAATAATAAAATACCATTTTTAACAGTCAAAAATGAAAATGACCGTTTAAATCAATATATTGAAACATTAGTGTGGGCTTTTACAAATACTCCTTTTGATAAAATTATATATTGTGATAATAGTGGTATTTCTCTAGATGAGCTTAAAAATAAATTATCTATTACTCAAAAACTCAGTAAACAAACTGGAAAAAGATTTGAACTCTTAGGATTTCAAGGGAATTTAAAACAGGTTTATTTAAAAGGAAAAGGGTATGGTGAAGGAGAAATAATTGATTATGTGTATAAAAATAGTCAATTATTAAAATCAGAAACTGTTTATTATAAAATCACAGGACGCTTAACTATCAATAATATCCTAACATTAATAAAAAATAAACAAACTGAAAATATATTTTTATTTAGGGCAAATGCAAAATATGTTGATACACGATTTTATTGTTTAAAAATTAGTGATTACAAAAAATATTTTAGAAATGTATATAAATTAACCAATGATTCAAATGGGTACTATTTAGAACATGTATATTATGATACTTTGAATAATAATAAAATATCATATAGAAGATTTTTAGCAGAAATAGAATTTAGAGGAATATCAGGAAGCACAGGGGAAATATATAATACATTGAACACAACTCATTGGTTAAAAAGTTTTATATTTTCTAGTCCATTATATACAACATACATAGGAAGACTTCTCACCAATATTATAGTTACTATTTTCAAAAAACAAAAATTCTGATGAGGTATCACGGATGCAAAAATCTATAATTAAAAATTCTATTTTTAATATGATTTATCGCTTACTTAATGTTCTTTTTCCAATGATTACAGCAATGTATGTTGGACGTGTATTATTGCCTGATGGCATTGGTAAAGTCAATTATTCTTTAAATATTTTATCTTATTTTTTGGTTTTTGCATCATTAGGTATTCCAATCTACGGAGCAAGAGAAATTGCTCGTGTACAAATGGAACAAGAGAAAAGAAATAAAATATTCAGTGAATTGTTCATATTAAATTTTTTTTCTACTTTATTTTGTGTGATTTTATATTTTAGTATAATTCTTAATATTACATTATTTAAAAAAGAAATCTTTCTTTTTTTCTCTATTAGTATTCAATTAATTCTCAATTTTTGCAATATTGATTGGT
>CANAZY010000046.1 GCA_947365805.1 uncultured Clostridium sp.
AAATATTATATCATTTACCATGTTATTTTGTATTTTCTTAGTCATCCTAATACTCCCTATACTTTAGAATTTTATTTGTTTCAATCTGAAAAAGAAATATCATAAATATTGATACAAATATTATAATAGGATATAAGCAACAAAAAAATCCAAACAAGCACGTAGTAAGTATGATTGCTACTCCCCTTAACAAACAAAAAACCTCATGAAGAGTGAGTTTTTCCTTTTATTTGCATTTCATTGTACAATTTCCCTTTCTATGGATAATACCTGTGTTAATTATATCATTGGATATATAAATTTTATGTATAGTTATAAAAATTTGTCGGCAATGTTTATTATTTTCTAAAATATTTTGAGACAATAGAGCTTTCCAAATTATAACTACCTTATATCTTTATACATGCATAAAATCAACCTATTCTTCTTTATAATACTATCAACTTTATCATTTCACATTATTTTATTTTTTCTATATTCTTCATATTGCTCTCTGAAATAATATAATGAGGTCGCTTTTTCACTTCCATATATATTTTAGCAATATATTGTCCAATAATACCAAGACAAAATAATTGCACTCCTCCAATAAAACTAATCCCACACATCATAGAAGCCCATCCAGCAACAGGATCTCCAAAGAGCAATTTACGTATAATGATAAAAAGCATCACTATAAAAGAACAACATGTAATTGAAATTCCAAACCATGATGCAATATTAAGAGGAGCTTGAGAAAAACTAATGATTCCATCTATAGCATATTTAAAAAGTTTCCAAAAATTCCATTTACTCTCTCCTGCAATGCGCTCTATATTTTCATAAGCCATCCAATATGTACGAAATCCCACCCATCCAAAAATCCCTTTTGAAAAACGATTATATTCCCCCATTGAGATAATTGCATCTACCATTTCTTTTTTCATTAACCGAAAATCCCTAGCACCATCTACAATATCTGCATCTGAGATTTTATTAATAAGTTGATAAAACTTTCTAGCAAACCAACTTCGAATAGGTGGTTCCCCTTTCCGATCAACACGACGAGATGCCACACTATCATACTCTCCTTTTTCTAAAATCTCCAACATTTTAGAAAGCAATTCTGGCGGATCCTGTAAATCTGCATCCATTACAGCTATATAGTTTCCTTTTGCATTACAAAAACCAGCATACATAGCAGCTTCCTTTCCAAAATTTCTTGCAAAAGAAAGATATATAACATGAGTATCTTGAACAGATAAATCTCTCATTACAGATAATGTATTATCTTTAGAACCATCATTTACAAGAATAAGTTCATAATTTCGATTTAATCTCTGCACAACAGAGATTACTTCTTTATAAAAAATTGGCAAAGACTTTTCTTCATTATAACAAGGTACAATAATTGATAACATTTTAGCATTCCTCCTTGTTTAGGACTTTCATCTATTTCAATTTGAAAAAGAAACATCATAAATATTGGTACAGATGTCATAACAGAATATGCATACTGCACCAAAACAACTGGACCTAACAATAGTGTACCAAGTAATCTCATCACAATCCGACAAAGAAATATATAGTTCCACTGCTTATAATAAGTTATAAATACAATTACAAAACCAATAAAACATACTGCCATTCCCAGACTAAAAAACAGGAAAAATATAGAAATATATTAATGAATTGTATTATATGCAAATTTATTATAGCATTTAGATAATAATGGAAAATAATTCATTCTAATATTATCCAATTAGGGTTATCCACATCCTTATTTGTATATTCCAAATAAGGATGCTATACTCCAGGGTTCTTATAAATCATATCTGGATACCAATAGCCAATATTTAGATTCAAAAAAGCATCTATATGTTCCAAGACATTTGCTTCTAATATTTATCTATAATACTATAAATTTAGCTAGGTCTTCTTTAAATAATTCAGAATTAAATGTATTTTTTACATCATCGGTAATGCGTGGTTTATAATTAGAATATTGCGGAATATACTCAACTATCATACTTTTTTCTTCTTCTGTTAACAGTTCCTTATCAATAAGAATTGCACGTGTAAGTTGCGAAGAAAGAACACTCATCATCTCACACATATCGTCAGATACCACATGTAATCCTTTAAATATAGGTTCTGTGTACAGTCCCCATCAAAAGCAGCAATCCATATAAATCAAAATAATCTTTTTCCAATACTTTTTTCCAGTATAAATAAATTCTGGTATAGAAAATAAAAATACATACCATCCTTTATTTCTAAGTACAACCATCAAAAATGCAGTTACTATATATAGAATAATATTTCTGCATTTACTTAAAAATATATCCATATCTAATACAAATATTGCTGATTGCAAAATTCATAACAGAAAAAATGCCAAAAATAAAGTATCCTTCGTACCTGCATACACCATTAGATGATTACTAGCTACAAACCATTTCATACAATAAATACAATCTGAAATAAAATAGAAAAATTTTTCTTTGCAAAATATTTACTTACTAAAGCTATACTCATAGACAAAATAAGCATCTAAAAATTACATAAATACTCATTCCTGCTTCATACAAATATATCTGTTTCCCAAAACAAATGGAAAATGTAAAAAAAGACTACTAAATAAAAAATACATTCAAAAAAATAAAAACTGCAAAAATAGAATTGCTGATATATTTACTATCTTCTCATAATTAATTTCATTTCTACATGCCTATTCTTGTTCAAACCTAAAGTCATTGAGCTTAATCACCACTATGCCATCCACTATTTTAATTGAACCATCATTAGGAAAAGTTGCCATATTGGCAAACTCATTTCCTTCCACAATGCTATTATACTCTTCCCAGCTACAGAGTTGAATAGTCTTTCCATAATATTGTTCATAAAAAGCTTGTGTCACTCTTAATCCCCCATATGCATTCCAGACTTCATTATCATATGCTATAAAACCATTACTCATAGGTGTAAGAGGCGATTGATAACGAACAATATCATTAAAACACCATTTTAATTCTGTATTATATTCAGGCAAAGCTTCTACTCTATTAATGATATTCGCATGTGTAGCATAAAAATGGCTATAAACCTCTTCACGACATTTAAAAGAAGCACTATTCGAATTAATAAAGGTAGCTATTAACCATATATTTAAAAAAACAATACTATATTTTAAACAAATATAAAAATTTTTTGCTTCTCGCAGATATCCATACAGTCCAAAACAAAAAAAGTATATACACAATAATGGAGTTCCTGTCATTAAATATATATTAGTTGTAGGTGCAATCAAATCCATCACATTAATTGCTAAAGGCAACATTAGACATAACAAAATCACCAAAACTTTAGACCATGTTCTTTTAATTTGAGAGATTAAAATTCCAAGTATAAATAATATAACTGATATCAATAAAATGTGAATAATTTTACGCTTCCAATAATCATTTTGAAGAATATTATCTGAAAATAAATATTGATAAAAATCTTTATATGTCTGTGGAATGCTCTTTGTCATTTGACTAACTATGGAATTAATGCCAAAATCTGAAGCGCCTTTATAGGAAGACCAAGCTACATTTTTAAAGTTAAGAACCATCTGCTCTATTCCATAATAAATTAATAATCCGCCCAGCATAGTAAACATATATTGTATTAAAGTTTGAAATGCCTTTTTAACCTCTGTATTTAAAAGTAATTCAAAAATAATTAAAATCAAACAAAGCGCAAGAGTTATTCCAATATATGCTTGATATAAAGAAGCAGATGCAGCAAGCATTAACATTGCTAATATATAGCCCATATAAGTTTTTTTCTTCAAAAACCATACTGATAATATAGAAAATAAAATAGAAAAACTATATGAATCTGCACAATAAATAAACATATATGAGTCTGCTAGATGTGGTGATGAAATAAATAATGCAGATATCAATGCTGCTATCAAATTATCACGTATATTTAATGTTGAAACTAAAAAGCCTGATGCAATACCTATTAATATAATACTACTAATAATTAATAAATTTTCATTAACAATTCCTCCTCTAAGCTCATCAACAATCCTCAAACCAAATCTTCCTAATGATAGTTCCCAACTATCTGACATATGGTAATGACCAATAGAAACGGCATCTGGAGATTCTACATGATGAGTTATAAAATAAGAATAGTTAATTAAACCTACTATTATTGTACTTATAAATGCCACTTTACTTTGAGAATTTACATTTTCCATAATTGATTTACTTAACTTTAAAGGTTCAGGTATCACTCTCATATTATTGCCTTTCTCAAAAATTAGATTATACTTTTTTGGCAGAAATTATCAACTTTTCTGCCAAGCAAATTGCTTGTATCCCATATTCGCCTTTTCTCATTCGTTCTCCAATAATCATAACTGCATTAACATATTTTTCATACTCCTTCCCATTCATACCTTTCAGAATTTCTTTAAGCTCTAAAAGAGATTTAACGCATATTCCGACATTATTTTCTTTAACAAATTTTGCTTCAGCCGCTTTATTCCAAATCACAACTGGTAAACCAGAAGATAAATACAATGATAATTTATGTGGATTATTATATTGCAAATATTGTCCTGCTTGTCCTATACATCCATCAATACCATCTCCATCCCAAACAAGACCAAATCCTCCAGTCAGTTTAGATGGCATTTGTTCGGGTGCAAACTGTCCTTGGTACTCTATATTATTATATTTGTCTAAGCTAACTTCATAATTAGGTCCAAATAATTTAACCTTAATACCTAAATTCCCAAGTTGATTGATATATCCACATTTTTTAATATCCAAATTCCCTGCAACAGTAATTGAAGGTTCAAATATCTTTTTCTTGCTTTTCTGCTCTGGCTGTAAATAATCGAACACTTGTAAATTAATTAATTTTTCTTTTGGTATTCCTTTTTTCACAAAAAAATTTTTCATTGATTCATTATGCACTATCAGAATATCTGCAATTTGAAGCATAAAATCAAACTCTTTTTTATAATAATTATTATAGCGAAATGCTCTTAATTCCTCTACATCATGTATTATAGAAATAAATTTCACATGTTTTTTATTTTTTAATTTCTTTAATATTATTTGTCTTGTAAATTGTTTATAATGAAATGGATGTTGTAATAAAACAATCGAATCCTCTACAATCTTTTTATAGCATTGATGCCAATCAACAAAATATCCTAATTGTCTTTGCAACATAGCTATCTTAGAAATTTTTGTAGTTAACATGCGCACATGAATTGAGTTATATCCCAATTTAGAGGCTATTTGAGAAATATCAGCAGTCGCTTTAGT
>CANAZY010000047.1 GCA_947365805.1 uncultured Clostridium sp.
TACACTATCCTCTACACTCTTTCCCTACACGACGCTCTTCCGATCTTACCCCTTCATTCCACCAGTAGTCGCAGGTGCCATGATAGGTAATACTATTTCCAATTGCTAAGTAATTAAATGAATCCTCAGAGTATTCTATGGCATGTTCATAGTAATTTGTTATTTGATTTAGTTTTGCTTCAAGAGATTGAGTTTTATCAAGTAAATTGCCTATATCTTCATCATTTTTAGCAATAGTAACTTCTAAATTATGTATTGTTTCTGATTGCCATTTTTCATGAAAATATAATTTACCCCCCCCCCGCCAAACTAATGAAAAATAACAGACATGTAATTATAAAGATTTTATTATTTTTTTTCACTAGAATCTTCCCCTTATTATAAATATAGTATCAAAATAAACAGCTCTTTTTGGCGATTAATATTTATTATAATTGATTATCTATTTTCTGTCTATGTATACTTATATTTGATTCAGAAATAATATAATGTGGTCTATGTTTTGTTTCCATATAAGTCTTTGCTATATACTGACCCATAATACCAAGACAAAGTAATTGGATACCTCCAATAAAGATAATAACACAAATAGTTGATGTCCAGCCAGCAACTGGGTCGCTCCAGATTAGTTTTCGAATAATTATTATGCCTAATATTATAAAAGAAATTATAGTCATTAAAATTCCAAACCATGATGCAATATTTAGTGGAGTGTTAGAAAAATTTATAATTCCATCAATTGCATATTTAAATAATTTCCCAAAATTCCATTTGGTTTTTCCCGCTGCTCTTTGAATATTTTTATAAGGAAGCCAATACGTTCTAAAGCCAATCCAACCAAAAATTCCTTTTGAAAAACGATTATATTCATTCATTTTAATAATAGCATCAACCATTTCTTTTTTCATCAAACGAAAGTCTCTTGCTCCATCTACAATATCTGCATCAGAAATTTTATTGATTATTTGATAAAAGCATCTAGCAAAGTAAGAACGTATAGGAGGTTCACCTTCTCTACTTATTCGCCTTGTTGCTACACTATCATATTGGCCACTCTCAATAAGTATAAGCATTTCAGGAAGAAGTGTAGGCGGGTCTTGCATGTCAGCATCCATTACTGCAACATAATCACCAATAGCGTTGCAGAATCCGGCATACATAGCAGCTTCTTTTCCAAAATTACGTGAAAAAGATATATAGGATACATTTTCATCATAGCTAGTTAATTTTTTTATTATTTGGAGAGTGTTATCTGATGAACCATCATTTATAAATATGATTTCATATTTAATACTTATCTTATTTAAAATAGCAGATATTTCTTTATAAAATAATGGTAATACAGCTTCTTCATTGTAACATGGTACAATAATTACGATTTTTTTATCCATTTTTATCCCCCTGATTTGAAATTATTCAATTTGCATAACTTTGTATAAAGGTTTCAATATCAGGGTCATTGTATGTGATAACATCAATCTTTCTTTGAATTATATGATGATGGTATAGAGTATTAGCAACTCTTTGCCCCCCCCATTCATAGATTCCAATAGCACTGTCAACATGTAACATTATTTTATTTTCTCCTTTTTTATCTGCGTCAACTAATTGTTGTATAATGATTTCATTAACAGAAAGTCTATAATCAATATTGTTGTTTCCACGATATATATGTCCAATTTCACCATTAGATACACAAAATATAATAAGAATATAGGTTGCTAATGGAGTTAAAATATATAATTTTTTATATTGTTTTAATATATAAGCTAAACAATATCCGCTTAATAAAGCCACATAAAAGAATATAACAGCAATATTTTCTGGTCTTTGCATTTTATGATAACCTACACGAATCATTAAAAGTATGGTGTAGAGTAAACATATTATAAAGCATAAAAGCAATTTGATAATAAGATTAAAATTTTTAAAATCTTTTTTCTTTATCATTAATATAGATGCAGTTAATATAAGGAAAATAGAAAATAATAAAAACTGTTTATTAATTTGTTGATATATAATGTGGATATCTTCAACAGTCTCTTTTAATTGCGTATAAAAATCAAAAGGTAAACTATTACTTCTTTCTCCAGTTGCTTCATAAAATAAACATATTAATTCTAAAATAAAGATATAGATATATAATCCAAATTTTTTTAATATCATATCTTTGGTCAGAAATGTTTTAATATTATGAAAATCTATATTATATATAAAATCTATAAATACAATACTTACTAGAAGTATATTGTCAACCATATTAGAAAATATAGCTAGATATAAAATTAAAATTAAAAGTCCTTTTATAAAATTATTAGTATTTTGATAGTAATTATTAAGATTATATTTAATAATTTGCATTGAGAGAATAGCACAAATAGTAAAGGGAATTACATAATTCATATAACAATTTATATTGCTTGCTTCAAACATATAGATGTTATTTTCACTATTTGTTTTAAATACTAAAAAATGTGCAGAAAAGAAAAATATAGAAATAGGAATAATATATTTTATAGACAAAGAAAATAAATCAGAAATTAATTTATCAAAAGCATAAAGATATAGACTTATACTAATTGCGATAGCAAATCCATAAACCAAAGTAAATGATAAGATATATTTTTGAGTTATAGGATATACTATAAATGCAGCAATATATCCTAATAATCCCATAAAAGTTTCAGGAAAAATTTTAGCTGGATTCCATTGTTCATGTAATGGGATTGCTTGCCGAATAAAGCTAATATATGTCCAGTCATCGGGGTCTGTTAAAATGATAGGATGTATTTGAGTAAAAAATAGGAACATAATATTGAATATTATTAAGATATACAATAAATGAATATTTTTAGGTGTTGTAATATTCAAGTGCTTTGAAGCTTTATAATTTCCCATTATTTTCTCCTAATTATTTTCTGTTTTCACTTTTTGCTTTGAAAGGTTAATATTTTATCTATATTTTTTAAGGTTACATCGGAATAAAATAAATCTATGTTACTTTGTATATCAGATAAAGTCCATTTTGAATAATCTATTTTTAATAATTGTTCAATAATCTCAGATTCAAATCGATATTTAATAATTTTGTTTGTTGTATAAATAGAATATGGAGGGACATCTTTACTAACTATACTTCCAGCTGCAATTACAGCACCTTGTCCTATAGTTACGCCTGATAATATAATAGAATTCATACCAATCCATACATCATCGCCAACGGTTATTTCTCCTTTCGAGGCACGGTCGATTATGTCATTTATTTTAAGTCTTGTCTTAAAAGGATAGTTTGAAATATAGTTTGAATGATGTTCCCCTCCAAGTATAAAAGTAACATTTTCTGCAATTGAACAAAAATTTCCAATAGAAAGTTTTTCAGATGGATTGTTAAAAGAATAAATATGAATTCCCCCATATGTATAATTTCCCACATTTACTTTATTAAGAGGAAAATAATTGCATATATACGTATAATTATGTTGATTTTTTTTCTTCCATTTTAGTTTAAGAACATTATATAAAATATTTCTTTTGATATAATTAGTAATTCTTATTAGAATCATATTTATTTCCCTTAAATTTTTTTAGAATGGTTATATACTTGCGATATTTGTTTCCATATTTCTAACATAGCAGGTTCTTTAGCCAATATTAAAAATATTCCATATATCCCAAAAAATATAACAGAAGACAATAATAATTGTGTAAAAGAATTTATTTTTAGAAAAATAATCCAAATACTTAAAAAGATTCCCATAGTAGTTGCAATCAATAATTTATCTATCCGAATACCTTTGAAAAAATAAAATGATTTATTTTTTAAAAAACTTAATTGTATTAATAGTACAACTACTTCTGCAACTAATGTACCAAAAGCGGCTCCAGAAGCTCCAAAAAGAGGAATTAAAGTGAAATTTAATATCATATCTGTAAAAGCTCCTGTAATTTCTGAACAAAGTACAATTTTTTCTAGTCCCATTGGAACAAGAACTTGTATACCTATTTGATATGATATACCAATTATTAAAAGGGTAGGCATTATGATTCTCATAGGAACTATAGACTTTGTATATGCAGAACCTGATATAAAGTAAATACATGGTTGAGCAAACAGTATAAAATATGTAAGCAATGGTATAGATAATAGGAATATAAAATTAAAAGCTTTTGTATTAACTTTTTTAAATTCTGTCATCATGTTATGTTCGATATAATACGATGAACGTGGCAGTAAAACAGCCCCTAAAGCAGTAACAATATTAACTAAAATAATTTTTATTTTTATTGCAGCATTATAATAACCAACTTCTGTATCTGTAGTTATAAATCCTAACATAATTGTATCTAGATTGGTATAAATAGTAGTTGCACATGACATAGCAAAAAAAATAAAAATAGGTTTAAAATGTCTACTAATATTCAAATCTTTTATGTTTTTTTTACTAATATATTTTTGAACGTTAAAAAAATTTAGTATATTAGAGGCTGATGCAGCAAATATAGAAATTCCACCATATAAAATATAATCTGACTCTTTATGAATGATGCAAAACATAGCTAATATAGCAATTATTTTAAAAATTATTGAACGTGTGGTAATATATGTGTATTGCTCTAAAGCTTTATAAAGCCATTCCATTCCAAT
>CANAZY010000048.1 GCA_947365805.1 uncultured Clostridium sp.
GGCCTCTGGGGCGTCTTCCGTGTCTATCCTAATATATATGCGGAAAAAGTGGTAGACAATTAGAAAATAAAGGTCTTTATTATGGGTTAGATTTTATTTCTGTGCGAGATTTTTATGTGAATTTTGTTAATATAGAATTATTACAAGAATCTTATATAGAATATTGTTTTAGAAATAATATTGTTTTGTCTGAATTAGAATGTGAGGTAAGAACCCAAGAAGAATACGATAAATTAAAAGAAAAATATTCTGTTTGTGAAAATTATGAATTATTATTAAATGGAATATATAAGAAGAATTTTGGAGAGAGAGGCGTTTATAAAGGATACTGTGGATGCTGTCAAAAAAATCAATATTTTGAGACTATGGCGGTTCCTGAAGAAGAATTATATTTTTGGCGAGAATTGTTTAAATGTCCTATATGTAATTGTAATAGTCGAATGCGTTATATTGTTGAGCGTGTTCGTCATAAATATTCAAATAAAAAAATGTATATCTATGAAAAAATAACAAGTACTTATCGAGAGTTAGAGGCTATTGTACCTAATATTATTGGAAGTGAATATCTTTCAGAAGAATTAAAAAGTGGAGAAGCACAAAATGGTATTCTTCATGAAGATGCAATGGCTCTTAGCTTTAAAGATAATTCATTTGATGTTATAATTAGCAATGATGTATTTGAACATGTCGCAGATTATAGGAAAGCATTTATGGAAGCATTACGATGTTTAAAAAAGGGTGGTGTCTTGTTGTTTTCTCTTCCTATTTTTAAAAAGCGTTATAATAATGTGACTCGAGCTAAAATTGATGCTAAAGGAAAGATGGAGTATGTGTTGGAACCAGAGTATCATGGAAATCCTTTGTCTAAAGATGGTTCTTTAGTATTTACAGAGTTTGGATGGGAGATTTTGGATGTTTTGAGAGAATGTGGATATAAAGATGCATATGCGATAGCTTATTTTTCAGTAGAGAAGGGCTATTTTGGTGACATTCCAGTGGTTTTTGAAGCTGTAAAATAATGATTACAATAGATTTGAAGGCGTGGTTTATAATGAAAATTGCTATTTGGGGTCTGGGAATAATATATGAAAAGTATAGAAATAAAATATCTGATGATATAGTTTGTATAGTGGATAATGCATGTAAAAATAAAAGCACATATCAGAAAATAGATGTTATATCACCAGATAAGTTATCAGAATATGAATATGAATATATTGTGATTTTTTCTTCTAAATTTTATGATGAAATATCCTATCAATTAGTAATGGAATTAGGTGTGGATTGCAAAAAAATACTAAGATGGGAGTATTATCTAGGCGAAGATTATTATAGTTTTTCAGATATCTCCAATATGGTTTACATATATTGTAAATTTACTAATATAAGAGAAATTTTAGATATAGGTGGAATAGTTGCTGATAAACAATTATTTAAATTAAAAGAAATTTGTAATGTGGATTTATTGTATTATTTAGATAAAAATATATTTACTAAAGGATATAATAATGTATATAAGCTTTGTGAAGAAATTGATAAGAAATATGATTTACTTCTAATAAATAAAGTTTATTTACAAGATTTTTTATTAGAACAATTTATATCATATGCAGATAATATTTTATTTATTATTCCATTCGCTGACTTTAAAAATATTAAAACATATCAAAATAAGAGATGGAATGTTGTTAATTTGAAAGGCTATTTGTTTGGATATATAAAAAAAGATGATTCTATAATAAAGATATTTGAAGTAACACATAAAGAATTTATCCCTATAAAAGATGACAATTATCTTCCAATTCATGCAGGTAGTATTTTAAGTCCAACTTTGAAATATCAAAGAGATGATATAGGTGATCATATATCTAATTTGAATTTAATACTTAATGAATGCACAGCATTATATTGGATATGGAAAAATGCAAATTATGAGATATTAGGATTAAATCATTATCGACGTTTTTTTAGATCAAAAGTTAATAATTATATGATTCAAGAATGGGAAATTCAATTATTTTTTCAACAGTATGATATCATAGTTGCAGAAAGCCATTGTACAATAAAGCATACTATTGCAGAAGAATTGCAAAAAGCAGTATGTAAGGAAGCTTTTAGCAAAACTATGAAACATCTTAAGGATATTTTTGATACAAAAGGAGAAGAAGAGAAAAAAGCATTTTTATATGTTTTTCAAGGACATATCATGTATCCTTGCAATATGTTTATTACATATAAAAAGATATTGGATGAATATTGTGATTGGTTATTTCCGATTTTATTTAAATTAATAGAAAGAATTACTATTGATGAGGCATGGGACAATTATAGTAAACGAGTAATAGGTTTTTTTGCAGAGCGTTTGTTTACTGTGTGGCTTGTACAGCAAAAATATAAAATTATGGAATTACCTATTCTATTAGTTGGAAATGGTAAGCCATTTGGAAAGTAAAAAAATATGCGTATTATTATATTTGGTACAGGAAAAATATATCAGAAGTTGAAAGAAAAATTTCAGGATGATTTAGAGATTGTTGCATTTTTGGATAATGATTCTTCCAAATGGGGACATAAGCTAGATGGAGTTGAAATTGTATCTCCTCAAGAAATATATAATTATGAATATGATTTTATTGTTGTATTAAGTGTATATCAAACTGAGATGGTTGCCCAATTAAAAAGTATAGGTGTATCAGATAAAAAGATATTTGATATGCATCATATAGAGAAAATTTGTCAATGTGATCCAGCACAATATTATGGTAAATTGTCAATAGACAATACAAAAAAGAGAATATTAATTTATTCTCATGCATTGAATTCAACAGGAGCACAGAATGTATTATACACAGCAATACAGGTTTTTAAGAAAAAGAATTATGATTTAGTAGTTGTCTCTAAAACAGATGGAGTTTTGAGGCATCGTATACGAGAGTTAGATATTCCTGTAATCATTATGAGTGATTCTTATTTTGAAGAAAAAGAATTTAAAAGGCTAATTCATTGGGCAGATAAAATAATTGTAAATACATTGTTACTTTATTATGTGATAGAGGAGTTAGTGAATTGTAATAAACCAGTGATATGGTGGATTCATGAGACAGGTTTATTACAGGAGTTGGATAAAGATAAGTTTATACATATTTTTGAATCTAAGAATATATTCATGTATGCTGTTAGTCCATTAGTAAAACGAAAGATTATTCAGAAGACAAGTAAAGATATTATTGTTGGAGAACTAAAATATGGACTCCCATTTTATAGAAGCATTTTGAAAAATGCTTTTCAACAAGAAAAGATTATTTTTGCTATTATTGGGGCTATTGATAAAATAAAAGGCCAAGATATTTTTCTTCGAGCAGTGGAAAGCCTTTCTGATGATTATCAAAAAAAAGCTGAATTTTTGATAGTGGGAAGAGGAGAATTATGGACAGAAGAACTAAAACAATTGGGAAATTTTCCTTCTGTAAAGCTTATAGGTGAAATAGAAAATCAGAAAATGCCTGAATTATATAATCAGATAGATGTGGTAGTTTGTTGTTCTAGATTAGAAGCTATGTCTGTAGTAATAACAGAAGGTTGCATGACTAAAAGGCTTGTAATTGTGTCAGATGTTGCAGGAATTGCAGATTTTATAACAAATAGAAAAAATGGATTGATTTTTAAAAGCGAAAATATTGAGGAGCTTGCAGAACTAATGAAATGGACAATTGACCATCGAGAACAAGCTCGACAAATGGGAAGTGCAGCAAAAGAAATATATGAGAAATATTTTTCTATGGAAATATTTGAGAAAAATTTATTATCAGCCATAGAAGAAAAATAATTAGAGGATGATATGATAAAAGTATCTGTATTAGTACCTATCTACAATGTAGAAAAATATCTAGATAAATGCTTGCAAAGTCTTTGTAATCAAACATTACAAGAGATGGAGATTATCTGTATCAATGATGGCTCTACAGACTCTAGCAGACAGGTTATAGAGCATTATGCAAAGATAGATAAAAGAATTGTTGTTATAGATAAGAAAAACACCGGTTATGGAAATTCTATGAATGTTGGTCTTGATAGAGCAAGTGGAGAATACATTGGCATTGTAGAAAGCGATGACTTTATCGAACCAGATATGATGGAACGGTTGTATTTAGAGGCAAAATTATACACATTAGATATTGTAAAATCAAATTGTTTTCTGTATTTGGATAATAATGGGATAGAACAAAATCAAGAGATTAATATATTTGATGATTTGCCAATTAATAAAACCATCAT
>CANAZY010000049.1 GCA_947365805.1 uncultured Clostridium sp.
CGAAATCGCAGTAAGAGGAGACCTAGATGGAAATGGAAAAGTAACTGTAACCGACTTATCCATGCTAAACCAAGTCCTAGTAAAACGATTAGAACTTAGTGGAATGAGAAAAATAGCAGCAGATATCGACTACAATGGAGGAACAAGTGTAACAGACTTATCCATGATGAACCAATATATAGTAAAGAAAATCGAATTATAATTCACAAAGGAACATTTTTATTAATGTTCCTTTGTTTTTGTATATTAAAATGATTAAAAAATATATCTTCACATTGATATAATATTAAAACTAGTGTAAAATAATAATACTAGAATAATAGAAAACAAATGAAACTGCTAAAGCACTTCAAATAGATATTTATACTGTTCCAATTACTGTATGAAAGATATAAATCAAAAAATAGGAGAAAGGAATGCAAGAAAAACAAGACTATATATGGATAAGAAGTAATATAAAAAATGTATATATTCATTTACAAGATGGAAAAATAATCGTAAAAACGCCCAAAAGTATTTCTAAAACTCAAATTGATGAAATAGTTAGAAAAAAGAAGCGTTGGATTGAAAATGGTTTAAAAAAATTAGAAAATAGACAGGAAAGAAAAGAACAATATACACAAGAAGAATTTATAAAAGTCATTGAAAAGAATGTAAAACAATTAATACAAATAACAGGGTTAAAACCAAATCGCATAAGAGTGAAAGAAATTCGATATGCATGGGGGAGTTGCTCTACTAAAAAGAATATTACAATTAATCAAAAATTAATTTGTTATAGTGAAATGGCAATTCGATATGTTATTTTACATGAGCTATGTCACTTAAAATTTATGAACCATGGGCAAGACTTTTGGAATTTAGTTGAAATGCATATGCCAAATTATAAAATAGCAAAAAAAGAATTAAAAGAATAAAAAAGGAAGAAGTGCTTATAATAAAAATAAAATTTATAAAATTTTAAAAACCAGTGAATGAAGTTGCCAATTTTTATAAAAAAATAAATATATTAGAATAAAAAACAAAGGAAATATTGACAAAATTTAGGATTAACGGTATAGTACTTTATAGAAGAATAAATTTATTACATAAGAGAAGGGAGAACAACCGATGAGAAAAATAACAAAAATAGTTATCATGCTAATGATTGTATTGGTATTGATTAGTTATGTAGGAGTTGTAAATGCAGCATCCGTTGGAATGACATTAAACAGTTCCTCTAAATTAAAAGTAGGAGATAATGTAGAGGTAACATTAAAAATATCTAATATAACAGCAGGAGAAGGAATTGATGCAATTGTTGCAACATTAAATTATGATAAAAATGTATTTGAGGAAGTTTCGCAAAATAATTTTACAGGAATGAATCAATGGAATGTAAATTTATATGCTACTGATACACAAATTTTTACAATAACAAAATCTGCAAAAGTAAATACACCAAGCGATGTGTTAAAAATAGTATTAAAGGTAAAAAGTCCAGTCAATGTTAATTCAACAGAGATTAAAATAAAAGATATAACAGCATCTGGTGGAGCTGTTGATGTTGGAGGAACTGGAGATATTGTGGTTCAAGATGTAAAAGTAAATGTATTGAAAGAAGAAACTACAAAACCACCTGTTCAAGACAAACCTAATACAAGTTTGCCAAAAACTGGGGAAGAAGTTTGGATTATGGCAAGCATTGCAGTACTTAGTATAGTGGCAGTTATTGCTTATGTGAAATATAGAAATATAAAGTTTAAATAATAAATATACCAAAAAAGAATCTGTTTAGGCAGATTCTTTTTTAGTTTTATTTATTAAAAATGTAAAGTCAATTATTAAAATGAGAAATAAAAAGGATTCGATAATAGAAAATTTTTAAAAAATTGCATAAAAATGTAGATGTCATAAAAATGAAAAATAAATGTAATGATAAAGGGGAGAAACCTAGGAAAAGTAGCTTCCGTAAAGGGATTTTTGTCGAATGCTGTAATAATTGGAAGATATGGAAAATGTTGATATTGCAATATTTTATAGGATGTTTTAAAGTATAATTAATAGATTATATACTTATGTAGGGGGGATATAAGTGAAAATGATACAAAAAAGGATATTAGTAATTGCTTTATTAGTGATTATAATGCTACCATTGATTCCAATCAATATAACACAAGCAGCAACAGATTTTATTTGGAAAAAAAGTGAAATACCATATGGCATTAAATTTAAAGATTTACAGGTGGGAAGTGGAAACAAAGGAAACTGGTACATAGCATTAGATGAAAATGGAGATTTATACACATGGGGGACAAATGATTATCGTCAACTTGGAAATGCAAGTTATTCAGAAGATAAAGTTGTAAGATTACCAGAGAAGCTTTCAATAAATGCTAAGTTTACCCAAATAACAACAGGGCTTGGCTATTGGTTAGCAATAGATACCAATGGTAATATTTGGGGATGTGGTGATAATGAATATACTGCATTGGGAAATGGCGATATATGGAATAGTAAGGAAAGACCACCTTGTATAAGTACTCCTATTAAAATAACCAATGGAACTAAATTTACAAAAATAAAAACTAATGAACAATTTTCTACATTAGCCCTAGATAATAATGGAAATATTTGGGGATGGGGTGAATGTAGAACTGGAGTTTTAGTAAATAAGGTACAAGGAAATCAAATATCGTCTTCCACTTATGGTGAATATTATCAAAATGTTCCAGTTCAATTGACTAGTGGAGTTAAATACATTGATATTGATATTTATGGTACCTCAGCGGGAGCAATTGATCAAAATAATAATTTATATATGTGGGGAAGTAATCAAAATGGTCAATTAGGTGCAACTCCTAAAACATACGAATGCCAAGTTACTTATCCTGATAGAACGCAATATTTTTATGGAAGCAATACACCAATACAAATAAAAAGTAATACTAAATTTACTAAATTCTCGATAGGAGGTAGTTTTGTATCTGCAATAGATACATCTGGTAATCTATGGACATGGGGAAGAAAAGAATATTTAGGAGTAGCAGAAAGTACTATTACATCATCTTCTGGATATGATGCAACTTCTTTATCTTTATGCAATCCAATACAAGTAAACAATTCAACTACAAAATATAAAGATGTTTATAGTAGAGGAACTACTACATATGCAAAAATTAGTGCTTCTAATTTTACAGGATTTATTAATGAATTCCATGTCTTTGGAAATAATGATGGACTTTTTGGTGATGGTTCAACAGAAAGAAGACAAACACCACAATTAGTTGAACAATATAAAAATTATACAATAATAGGAAAGGGATTAGGAATTGATGAAAATGGATACATGTGGCGTTGGGGATTTAATTATGAAGATGAGAATGGAAATATAGTAAAAGCATTAGAACCTATTCAAATAACAGGACAAAAATATACAGTTACATTTAAAGATGGAACAACAACATTAAAAACAGAAAGTGTTATATCGGGAGGAAGTGCAACAGCTCCAACACCAACAAAAGCAGGATATACTCTTTCATGGGATAAAACATTTACAAACGTAACAAGTAATTTAACCGTTAATGCTGTATGGACAGCAAATACCAATACGCCATACAAAGTTGAGCACTATAAACAAAATACGTCATTAAATGGTTATGATATAGTAACAGCTGATACACAAAATTTAACAGGAACAACAGGAAGAATGGTAACAGCCTCACCAAGGACGTATACAGGATTTATGCAAAATACAAGTCTTGGCATAAAAAGTGGAACAATAGCAGGAGATGGAAGTTTAGTATTAAAAGTATATTATGATAGAAATAAATATAATGTAACACTAAACACTAACGGAGGAACAGTTAATAGTGGGAATATAAGTAACTATGCTTATGGAGTAGGAGCAATTTTACCAACCAATGTAACAAAAGCAGGATATACCTTTGGAGGATGGTATGAGAACCAAAACTTTACTGGAAATGCAGTAACAAGGATTAGTGAAACAGATAGTGGAACAAAAACATACTACGCAAAATGGACAATCAACCAATATACGGTAACATTCGTAAGTGATGGACAAACCATAAAAACTCAAACCGTTAATTACGGAGAAGGAGCGATGGCACCAGACATTACAAAACCAGGCTATACCCTAACATGGGATAAAGACTTTAGTAGAGTAACAGGGGACATGACAGTAACAGCAAT
>CANAZY010000050.1 GCA_947365805.1 uncultured Clostridium sp.
GATATAATAGTTTTATCATAAAAATGGAGGAAAAAATATGACTTTTATTGAAGAAATGAAGAAGAAAGCAAGTGTTTCAAAAAAGACGATTGCTCTGCCAGAGGCAACAGATGTTAGAGTGATTGAAGCAGCTGTTACTATTGAAAAAGAAGGATTTGCACATGTTATATTATTAGGAAATGAAGAAGAAATTCGAAAAGTAGCGAATGAAAATGATTATAATATTACTGGTCTAGAGATCATAAATCCAGTTACTTCTCCTAAGTATGAAGAGTATGTAAATGCTTTTTATGAGCTTCGAAAATTAAAAGGAATTGATTTAAATAAAGCAAAAGCGACCTTAAAAGATTCTGTTTATTTTGGAATGATGATGGTAAAACAAGGAGATTGTGATGGTCTTGTTTCTGGAGCAATTCATTCAACAGCAGATACCCTAAGACCTGCTCTTCAAATTTTAAAAACAGCACCAAATACAAAATTGGTTTCTGCCTTTTTCTTAATGGTTGTGCCAAATTGTGAATATGGAGAAAATGGTACTTTTGTATTTTCAGATTGTGGATTAAATCCAAATCCAAATGCAGAAGAATTATCCGAAATTGCAATATCTTCTGCTAAAAGTTTTGAACAATTAACAGGAAAAACACCACGTGTTGGTATGTTATCTTTTTCAACTTATGGAAGTGCAAAGTCGGATTCTACTGAAAAAGTAGTAGAAGCAACCAACCTTGTAAAACAAAAAATGCCAGAAATGCTAGTAGATGGTGAATTACAATTAGATGCAGCCATTATTCCAGAAGTTGCAAAAAGTAAAGCACCTGGAAGTAGTGTTGCAGGAAGTGCCAATACTCTAATTTTCCCAAATTTAGATGCAGGAAATATTGGTTATAAATTAACTCAAAGACTAGCAAAAGCAGAAGCATATGGACCACTTTGCCAAGGAATTGCAAAACCTGTAAATGATTTGTCTCGTGGATGTAGTGCACAAGATATTGTAGGGGTAGTTGCCATTACTGCTGTGCAAGCTCAAATGATGTAAGAAAATATCATTTTTGCTAGACTTTTAAAATGCTCTATGATATAATTCTAAAAAATATTTTGTTACAAATTTAGGAGGTTTGAAAATGAAAATTTTAGTATTAAACTGTGGAAGTTCTTCTTTAAAATATCAATTAATTGATATGGAAACAGAAGACGTATTAGCATCTGGAAAATATGAAAGAATAGGGGAAGATGAAGCATTTATTACTCATAAAGTAAACGGACAAAAAATAGAAATTACCCATCCTGCTAAAAACCATGAAGAAGCAGTTGACTTTACTTTAAAACAATTAATTAACCCAGAATATAAAGTAATTGATACTTTAGATGAAATTGAAGCCATCGGACATCGTTTAGTTCATGGTGGAGAAAAAATAGCTAAATCTGTTGTAATTGATGACCATGTCGTTGAGGTATTAAAAGAATGTACCGATTTAGCACCACTTCATAACCCAGCAGGAATTATAGGAATTGAAGCTTGCAAAAAAGTAATGCCAGGAAAACCAATGGTTGGTGTATTTGACACAGCATTTCACCAAACTATTCCAGAAGAAAGATATTTATACCCAATTCCATATGAATATTATGAAAAATATGGAGTAAGAAAATATGGATTCCATGGAACTTCTCATATGTATGTTTCAAAAAGATTGGCTGAAATTGAAAACAAACCAATAGAAGACCTAAAAATTATTACATGCCATCTAGGACAAGGTTCTAGTGTTTGTGCAATTGAAGGTGGAAAGAGTGTAGATACCAGTATGGGACTTACACCACTTGCAGGAGTTCCAATGGTAACAAGAAGTGGAGATATTGACCCATCTGTTGTAACATTTATTATGAAAAAAGAAAATAAAACAGCAGAAGAAGTAGAAAATTTATTAAATAAAGCTTCAGGGGTACAAGGAATTTCTGGTCTTGCACCAGATTTCAGAGTAATCGAAAATGAATCTGTAGAAGGAAATAAAAGGGCTTTCATTGCGATGAATAACTTCAAATATTCGGTTGCAGGATTTATTGCAAAATATGCAGTAGCAATGAACGGAGTAGATGCGATTATTTTTACAGGAGGAGTTGGAGAAAACCAAATTAGTATTCGTAAAGGAATATGCGAGAGATTAGGATTTATGGGTGTTGAACTAGATGAAGATAGAAACAACATAAGAAGTGAAGAAAAACTAGTTTCAAAAGATTCTTCCAAAGTAAGGGTATATGTTATTCCAACAAACGAAGAATTAATGATTGCAAAAGAAACGCAAAAGTTAGCAAAATAATCCAAAAATGTTTACATAAAGAAAAAACTATAGTATAATATTAAATATCACAAACAATAAGAAATGGCTAAAAAGAATGAAGCAGTTTTGCTTCATTCATTTATATATTTTATTTATTAGGGGGAAATTAAATATGGCAAAGATTTTAGAAGATATTTCAAGAACATTTAACGAATTTTTATTATTACCAAATTTAACCACAGAAGAATGTATACCAAATAACGTATCACTAAAAACACCACTTGTTAAATTCAAAAAAGGAGAAGAACCAAAATACTCTGCAAATGTACCAATGGTTTCTGCAATTATGCAATCGGTTTCTGGAGAAGAAATGGGAATCGCTCTTGCAAGAGAAGGTGGAGTTGCTTTTATTTATGGAGCACAATCAATCAAATCACAAGCAGAAATGGTATATCATGTAAAAAAACATAAAGCAGGATTTGTTATTAGTGATTCTAACGTAAAAAGTGGAACAACATTAAGAGAAGTGATAGAATTAGTAGAAAAAACAGGTCATTCTACTGTTATGGTAACAGATGATGGAACTGCAAATGGAAAATTCTTAGGAATTGTAACCGATAAAGATTATCGTATTACAAGAGATAACCAAGATGCTCCAATTGATGAATTTATGACAAAAGCAGAAGATACCATTTGTGCTAAAAAGGGCATTACTTTAGCAGAAGCAAATGATATTATTTGGGAAAATAAAATTAACTGTTTACCAATTTTAACAGAAGAAGGAAACTTAAAATATTTAGTATTTAGAAGAGATTATGAAGAAAGAAAAAATAATCCAAATTCTTTATTAGATGAAAATAAACGTTATATTGTAGGTGCAGGTATCAACACAAGAGATTATGAACAAAGAATTCCAGCTTTAGTAGAAGCAGGAGTTGATATGGTTTGTATGGATTCTTCAGACGGATATTCTGTATGGCAAAAAAGAACAATTGATTTTGTTAGAGAAAAATATGGTGATAGTGTAAAAATTGGTGCTGGAAATGTTGTAGATAAAGAAGGATTTAGATATCTTGCAGAAGCTGGTGCTGACTTTATTAAAGTTGGTGTTGGTGGAGGTTCTATTTGTATCACTCGTGAGACAAAAGGAATTGGACGTGGACAAGCAAGTGCTTTAATTGATGTAGTAGCAGCTCGTGATGAGTATTTTGAAGAAACAGGTGTGTATATTCCAATTTGTTCAGATGGAGGTATTGTACATGACCACCATATCACAATTGCGCTAGCACTTGGTGCAGATTTTGTAATGATGGGAAGATATTTTGCCCGTTTTGATGAAAGTCCAACAAGAGTATTAAAAGTAGGAAATAGTTATGTAAAAGAATACTGGGGAGAAGGTTCAAATAGAGCAAGAAACTGGCAAAGATATGACCTTGGTGGAGATAAAAACAAACTTTCTTTTGAAGAAGGTGTCGATTCATATATTCCATATGCAGGTTCTCTAAAAGATAACTTAGCTGTAACTGTTTCTAAAATCAAATCAACTATGTGTAACTGTGGAGCAACAAGTATTCCAGAACTACATAAAAAAGCAAGATTAACACTTGTTTCAGAAGTAAGATCGGAAGAGCACACGTCTGAACTCCAGTCACTCTCGCGCATCGCG
>CANAZY010000051.1 GCA_947365805.1 uncultured Clostridium sp.
GTTCTGAATGGATTTGATGGTACAATTCTGTCAACAAAAAGGAAAGTAACATATAATAGTAAGTTTGTCATTGCTTATTTTGGTACAATATCTGATTGGTTTGATTTTGATTTAATATTGAAAAGTTTAGATAATAATTCTTATTTAGAATATTGGCTTATTGGACCATTACATAGAAATATTGTAGTTCCAAGCCATAAAAGGTTAAAACATCTTGGAATGGTTGAACATGACCAATTATTTGAGATAACCAAACATGCAGATGCGTTTATTATGCCATTTATTTTAGATGATTCTATAAGAGCTGTTGACCCAGTAAAATTATATGAATATATAAATTTTGATAAAATTATAATTTGTATTGATTATCCAGAGGTTAGAAGATTCGCTAATTTTGTTGATTTTTATATAAATTTTGAAGAATTAGATTTAATAATAAAAAAATACTCAAAGAATAAGACAATAAAATATAGCAAAGAACAACGAGAAAGATTTCTTCAAAATAATTCATGGAGCAATCGGAAGGACATAATCGTAAAAACGATTGGTGGTGATAAATAGTGTTTAAAGTAAGAAAAGTAAGTTCAATAATAAAGTTCCTACTTATATTTATGACCTTATTATCTCTTCGTATAGACTTGTTCTTTACTTCTAATGAAAATGCGCATTTAAATCTTTTAAGATATATGATTATATTTATGGGTATGATATCAACTATTATCGCACTTGTATTTGAAAAAAAGATTAAAAATGTGTGTATTTATCATTTTGCAATCAGATATATTTCCATAACATTAATAATTGTTTTATTTTTTATTATTTATACTAAACAATTATATGGGTATAGTTTGTACCAAACATTTTCTTTAGCAACGGCTTATTTGTACCATCCAGCTGCAATAGGAATTATATATATTTTAAATCATGAAAAAAAACCAGGAACGTTCTTAAATACAATTTTGAAAATATCCTTCTTTTTTATATGTATTAAGTTCTTAGCCTGGTTGACATATAACTTTTTTCCCTTTCATTTATTTGAGAATTTCGCAATAGAATATTCTAATTGGACAAGAAACGGGCTACAAAGAGTGAATGGTGGAAGTCTTTTCGGAATCACATATATACTTGCGAATGCGAAAGCAATGATGGCAAAAGAAACTGTAAAACCAATAATTAAAACAGACAGGAAATATTATTGGATAATCATTTTTCTATTTATTTATAATTGTATAGTCATTCAATCGAGATATATGGGCATTGTTTTACTGATAACTTCTACTATAACTTATTATGCGACCAGGAAAAAAAATATTTCTAAATTAATGATGATAGCCCTTATTGGGGTAGGCGCTTGTTTATTACTAATTATAGGTATATTGCCAGATTTATATAATTCGTTTTCTTTATCAGGGAAATATGGTTCTTCTACATTAGCTAGAATAGATGGGTTACAACATTTTTATGAGCTTTTCAAAACTATGGGAAAAGGAATTGGATTGGGTTTTGTTGCGAATGGGTATGGAACAGAATATCTTTTTTATCGTACTTCTTGGTTGAATTATTATATCAGTGATCTTGGAATAATAGGAAGCTTTTTTAGATTTGGTTTATGTACATTTTTATTGTATGCTTATCTATTTATAAAGATGATAAGGACAACAATACTTTGTAAAAGAAAACAGAGCTATTTGTACCCGATTATGTTAACAACATCAATTTATGCGATTTTAACATGTCTAGCTTCAGAACTGTATGATTCTTCTTGTGCATTTGCAATGCCTTTTTATGTTGCAATTACTAGTTATATTAGCGGAAAATGCAAAATTGACAAAACTATTTCTAAAAATAAAACAAATATTAGGAAGATAAAATAATTATGAAAGAGCGTTGTTGTTGCTTAATATTAAATTATAATGATTCAGATAACGTACAACGAATGTTAAATAAAATCTATTCATATGATTCTTTTGATAAAATTTTAGTGGTTGATAATTGTTCTACTGATGATTCATATGAAAAACTACAAAAATATGTCAATCAAAAAATTATTGTAATAAAAACAGAATACAATGGTGGATATGGATTTGGAAATAATTTTGGTATTAAATATGCCAAAAATAAGCTCCAATGTAAATATGTACTTCTCACTAATCCAGATGTATATTATGATGAAAATTTAGTTGCATCATTTCTTAATATCATCACCATTGAAGGCGTTGCTATAGTAAGTGCTATTCAACATGATATTAATGATTATCCTATAAAAGATTTAGCATGGAGAATTCCTACACCTATTGAATATGCTTTATTACAGACAAAAATTGGAAATAAATTTTTTGATATAAGATATAAAAATGTCTTAGAAATTAAAGGTGTCGCAGAAGTTGATTGTGTACCAGGTGCTATGTTAATGCTTGACACTAAAAAGTTTTTAGAGGTCGGAGGATATGATGAAAATATGTTTCTTTATTGTGAAGAAGAGACTATTGCTTTTAAGTTAAAGATAAAAGGATATAAAACTCTTTTAATTTGTAATCAATATTATCGTCATGAACATTCTGTCAGCATAAATAAATCTATAACAAGCAAATTAAAACAGATGAAGTTAATATTTAATAACCGAATTTATTTTATGAAAACATATTTACAAGCATCTTGCATTGAAATAGCATTTGCAAAATTTATACACTTATGGAGATTATATAAGATAAAATATGAATTAAAAAAATAAGGGAGTATTTAATGTGTTAAAAAAAAATCGAATGAGTATAAATGCAGTGTTAAATGCAATTAAAGCTTGTCTATCTATATTTTTCCCACTTATTACTTATCCCTATGCACTTAGAATTCTAGGAAAAGAAGGTATCGGAAAAGTTTCTTATGGTCAATCGGTTATTAGCTATTTTGTCATGCTTGCTATGTTAGGAGTATCAATTTATGGCGTTAGAGAAGGTACAAAACTAAAGAACAATAATGAAAACTTCACTAATTTTATTAATGAAGTTTATACAATTAATATACTTAGTACTAGTGTTGCATATATTTTTTTATTTGTAATATTATTCACTGTTGACAGATTTATTAATTATCGCTATCTAATAATCTTACAAAGTGTGTCTATTATTTTGACAACATTAGGTGTGGAATGGATTAATATAATACATGAAGATTTCTGGTTAATTACCATACAAAGTATTATTGTACATATTATTTCTATGATTTTACTTTTTATATTTGTTACAAGTCCAGAACACTATTATATATATGCATTTATAACAATATTATCAAGTGGAATTATTTGTTTATCAAATAGATATTATATTAGAAAATATGTACATTTAAAATTCACTATCAAACCTAATTTGCATCAACATATAAAACCATTACTTATTATGTTTTCTAATTCAATTGCAATTTCAGTTTATGTAAATTTTGATACTACTATGTTAGGATGGATAAAAGGAGATGCAGATGTAGGCTTATATTCTATCACAGTTAAAATATATACAATTATAAAAGGGATTTTAGCAGCAATATATGCTGTATCACTTCCTAGATTGGCTGGATATGTAGGACAAAATGCTTTTATTGAGTATAAACAAGTTTTTAGTAGAATATGTAATTATCTTTCCTTAATATTAATTCCGACAAGTGTTGGAATTTTATGTTTATCCAATGAAATTATGCTTTTTATGGGTGGAAGAGATTATATAGCAGCTTCATTCTCCTTACAAATTTTGTCAGTAGCTTTAATCTTTGCTATATATGGTGGATTAATTACCGCAGTGCTAAACATTACAATAGGTAAAGAAAAAGAAAATCTGATAAAAACAATGAAGTAGTTGAAAGGAACAAAAAGTAGCAAAAAATCCAGTTAAATCTAGCTTGCCAATCACAGAGAAAATAAA
>CANAZY010000052.1 GCA_947365805.1 uncultured Clostridium sp.
CGTATAGTATTTTAATTAATATATAAGATTGGAAAATAACCGTGGGTCGCACCACAAGTAATAATTTCTAATACGCCAATATCTTGAAAATGTTTAAATCCTTCAATTAAATTACAATTGTATATTTCTTTAAAAACATGTAAATCGTTTGAATAACGGTTAAAATAGTAATAAGATAATTCATTTAAACGTTTATCTGATGCAGTACGTTTGATTTCTTTTTTAGATAGTTCAATATGTTTTCTTAAATATTTAACATATCTTCTTTGTAATAGTTTATTATCTAGCATATTAAGAAGAGGAGGTGTCATAGACATAGTGATTCGAAAAGCAACACCTTCATCAACTAATTTCTTAAAATTAGTAAGTAATGGAAGGTAAGTTTCAGAAATTGCTTCAAATAGCCATTCTTCTTCTAAATAGTTTTCACTTTCTGGATGATGCACAAAAGGTAGATGTGCATGTAAGACGAAACTTACATATCCTTTTTCTTGGTTGTTCATATAATTCTCCTTTGTAAAATGGTAAGGGCAGATTTTATATCTGCCCATTTATTTAAATTCTGAAGATGAGTAAGAGGAAGGATTGGATGTATTACCTTCTACAATTTCATCTAATAATTCGTTTTTATAAATTTGTTTATATAAATCATAAATACCATAGATTTGTTGCATATTTTTAAAATTGGATAATTTCGAAAAGTCTTGTTTTGTTACTTCTCCTGTTTTTATATCTCGATATTCAACAAGGGAGTTAAATTTTTCAAATAAAATATGATCATTTGGAGCATTTATTGGATTAGAAGATGCAACATAAATATAATCTTCTTTTATGGTGTTTTGACATAAATTTGGACGTCTACCAAGTTCAATTTCATATTTGCAATTGGTATCATTAACATGTAAATACCAACTGTTAGCATAATCATTAATTTCAACTTCAAAAGTATAATCCATGGTTCTATTGTAAACAACTAAAACAGGTTTGGTTTGCAAAAAGAAATTCTCACCATATTTTTTGGTATATAGTAAACGATCTTTATCTGAAATATCCCAATAGACAAATAACATTTGTGGTGTTTGTGCTAAAATTTTAACAGTTGTTTGATTATAACGATAAGGTAAATCATAATATTCTGAAAAATCACTTGTAGGAGCACCGTTTGTGGAAATTCCCTAGACTTGTAGTAGTACTGTGACCTTTCTTTGTACCAGAAGTTTTGGCTTTTTTATTTGTAGTAGATGCCTTTTTTGTAGTAGCTGTTGATTTTGTTTTTGCTGTAGTTGTTTTTTTACTTACCGTTTCTTTTTTGGCTACAGCTTTTTTTACAGTTGTTTTCTTTTTTGCATCTTTTTCCTTATTTTCTACATCTTTTGTATTTTTAGCCATCTAAAAATTCCTCCTTCGTACAAATAAAAATTCTTTTATTATACTATACTAAAAAAAAAAGAAATTCAAGTAAAATGTCGAAAGAAAATATTACAAATATATGACATTTTACAAAAACAAAATATATTTTCAAAAACATATTTACAATTGTAGAAAAATTGTATAAAATGAACCGTAAAGTAAATAACAAAAGAAAATTGTCGGGAAGGGGCGTTAAAAAAGCCAATGAAAATTTTAATGCTAACATGGGAATACCCACCAAGAATTGTGGGAGGAATTGCAAGAGTAGTAAATGATTTATCAAAACGATTAATAAAAGATGGACATGAGGTAACAGTTGTTACTTATCGTGAAGGAAATGCCCCATATTTTGAAGAAGATAAAGGGGTTAAAGTTTATCGTGTTGATAATTACATCATTAATCCAAACAATTTTATTGATTGGATTATGCAAATGAATTTTAATATGGTAGCAAAAGCAAATGAAATTATTGCAAACGAAGGAAAATTTGATGTTATTCATGCACACGATTGGCTAGTAGCATATGCTGCAAAAACGCTTAAAAACTCTTATGATATACCAATTGTAGCAACCATTCATGCAACAGAAAGTGGAAGAAATTCTGGGATTCATGATGAAACACAACGTTATATTAACGATACCGAATGGATGCTAACCTATGAAGCAACAGAAGTGATTGTAAATAGTAATTATATGAAAAGAGAATTACAATCTCTATTTGGACTTCCCTTTGAAAAAATTAATGTAGTACCTAATGGAATTAATATTACCATGTTTAATGGAGTAGAAAGAGATTATGAATTTAGAAGACAATATGCTTTAGACCATGAAAAGATTATTCTATTTATGGGTAGACTAGTCTATGAAAAAGGTGTACAACACTTAATATCTGCTATGCCAAAAATTTTAGCAGGATATCATGATGCTAAATTAGTAATTGCCGGAAAAGGCGGAATGATAGATGAATTAAAAGCACAAGTGGATTCCATGGGAATTGGGAATAAAGTATATTTTACAGGTTATATGGATGCAAAACAAGTATGCAAAATGTATAAATGTGCTGATGTATCAGTATTTCCAAGTACATATGAACCATTTGGAATCGTTGCATTAGAAGCAATGCTTTCTGGAACACCAGTAGTGGTTTCTGATATTGGTGGATTAAATGAAATTGTACAACATGGAGAAAATGGAATGAAGAGTTATGCAGGAAATCCAAATTCCATTGCAGATTCTATTTTAGCATTATTATATAATGCACAATTATCACAAGAAGTGGTAAAAAAGGCAAAAAACATGGTAAAAAATGATTACAATTGGGCAAAAATTGCACAAGACACGCATTTTACTTATCAAAAAGCAATCTGCCAAACCATGGCAGAACGCCAAAGACGTCAAATGGAACAAGAAAAGGCAAGAAAAACTAAAAAAGCAAAAAATACAGAAACGGAAATTACCAATTTGTTGGCATTCAGAAAAAGACAAGCATATGCTTAGGTTGCTATGCAACAGTTAAAAGTGAAGAATGAAGGGTGAAAAGTAATGAATGTATATGATACTGCGAATCGATTAGCTTACGAGATTAAAAATTCGGATGAATATAAGAATTATAAAAAAGTAAAAGAGGAAGTTAAGGAAAATTTAGAATTAAAAGAAAAATTAGAACAGTTTGAAAAAGCAAGATACGAAGTGCAGATTGCTGCTATTTCTCAAGGAAAAAAGGATATTGAAAAAGCTGAAGATATGCAGAAAATGTATGTAGAATTAGTTGGGAATGAAGTAATGAAGAGATATTTTGACGCAGAATTAAAATTTAATATTATGCTTGGAGATGTGAATA
>CANAZY010000053.1 GCA_947365805.1 uncultured Clostridium sp.
TATCATGATTGATACATTTTCTAACATTTTTACATCTTCTCCTTCCATTTCTTTTAATAGTTGTTGTGTTTTTTCTTCCCCTATCTTTTCTTTTACTGTTGTTTTTAAAATCATTCTTAAATATTCTCTATTTTCTTCTTTGTTCGTATTCTGAATAATTCTTTTTGCTATTTCAAAAAATTCATTTACATTCCTTGTTTTCTCCATTAAAAATACTTTGTCTATAAAATAGTTACTTTTTAATAGTTCTTTTCTTTCGTATTCGTTAATATCTAACAAGTTATATTTTAATAAATCAACATTTTTGAATCGTTTGTCTTCTATTTGGTTATAATATACTCTTGCTTTCCATTTTTCTTTTCCTGTATATATTACAATTGGGATTACAGTCGGTATCTTATAGTTCTTTGTTGCTATTTTTTTCATATCAATTGCACTTTTTATGATTTCTAGTTTGTATTCTTCTATTCTATATGACATTGCATAGTCTAGTTTATTTTGGTGTTCTATTAAAAAGAATAGATTGCTATTTTTTAGTTTATATACAATGTCTGCTTGTCTATCTTTGAATTGGTTTGTAATAAAGCTTGTGTTGTATTTTTCTAGTTCTTTTTCTGTTACTATGTTTGCTTTTTCTAGTTTTAATGCTTTATTGATAACATGTGCCGCATTTTCTTTATTACTCAGTAGTTTTCTATATGTTTTGTCATGTTCATGGTGTGGTTTTGTTTGGTTTATAATTTCATAATCTTCTGTGTCTTCTTTTACCATATTATTTTCTTGGTTTTCTCGTTCTTTCATACACATTAAATAGTCTTCATAGGTAAATTTTATAATGTCTTTTCGTTTAAGTATAGTATAATAAATATCTGTCTTTGTGTCAATATCTTTTTGACAATTTTCTTCTCTTTTTATTTTCATTACCTCCTTTTAAATTTGATTTTTTCTTTTTTGATTTCTAAGTTTTAGAATTTTTAAGAATACTTTTGATTTCTTTGATTCAATTTTTTTGAATAAAACAATTGATATAAATTATACATTCACTATACCATAAACAATAAAAAAAGCAAACATTTTTTATTAAAATATTTGCTTTTTATTTAGGTATTCTTTTATTTTAATTGGTTCATAACTTCTTCTGCAAAGTTTTCTTCTTTTTTCTCGATTCCTTCTCCTTTTTCAAATCTTGCAAATCTTACGATTTTTGCTCCTTTTGATTCTACAAGTTTTGAAACTTTCATATCTGGATCTTTTACAAAGTCTTGTTCTGTTAAACAAATTTCTCCATAGAATTTTCCAATTCTTCCTTGTACCATTTTTTCTGCAATTTCAGCTGGTTTTCCTTCATTCATTGCTTGTACTTTTAAAATTTCCATTTCTTTTTCTACACGTTCAGCTGGAACAGATGCTCTATCTAAATATTCTGGTTTTGCTGCAGCAATTTGCATACAAATATCTCTTGCAAGTTCAGAATCTCCATTTTCTAATTCTACAAGTACACCAATTTTTCCATCTCCATGGATATATTTTTCTACTAATCCATTAGATTCAAATCTTTCAAATCTTCTAATTGTTAATTTTTCTCCAATGGTTGCAATTTTTCCTGTTAATACTTCTTCAACCGTTTTTGTTTCATCTTTGATTGATTTTTGTGCTAATAATTCTTCTACTGATGTAGGAGCTTTTAATGCGATTTGTTCTGCAACATCAGATGCAAATGCTCTAAATTCTTCGTTTTTACCAACAAAATCTGTTTCTGAGTTAATTTCAACAACGCTTCCTACTTTTCCATCTTCTGAAACATATGCTGTAACAACACCTTCTGCTGCAATTCTATCTGATTTTTTAGCAGCTTTTGCAATTCCTCTTTCTCTTAATAATTCGATTGCTTTTTCCATATCTCCATCTGTTTCTGTTAATACTTTTTTGCAGTCCATCATTCCTGCACCTGTTTTTTCTCTTAACTCTTTTACCATTGTAGCACTAACCATTTCTTTTCCTCCTTCAAAAGCGAAGCTTTTGTACTCTTCACTCTTCATTTTTAATTTAAAATTGGGCACGGCCCTTACCGTGCCCACACAAATATTATTATTCCTCTACTGTTTCAGCTTCTTTGGCAACAACTTCTTCAATACTTGTTGGTTCTTCACTTACTGTTTCTTCTACTACTTCTTCTGAAACTAGTTCAAAAGCTTCTCCTTGTTTTCCTTCAATTACTGCATTTGCCATTACTGTTGTAATTAATTTTACAGCACGAATTGCATCATCATTTCCAGGAATTACATAATCAACATCTTCTGGGTTACAGTTGGTATCGATTAATCCAACAACTGGAATATTTAATTTTCTAGCTTCTAAAATTGCAATTCTTTCTTTTTTAGGATCTACTACAAACATAACTCCTGGTAGTTTGTTCATTTCTTTAATTCCACCTAAGTTTCTTTCTAGTTTTTCCATTTCTTTCTTTAAAAGAATTACTTCTTTTTTAGGTAATACTTCAAATGTTCCATCTTCTTGCATTGCTTCTAAGTCTTTTAATCTTTGAATTCTTTTTTGAATTGTATCAAAGTTTGTAAGCATTCCACCTAACCATCTTTGATCAATGTAGTACATTCCACAAGCTAAAGCTGCTTCTTTTACACATTCTTGTGCTTGCTTTTTTGTACCAACAAAAAGGATTTCTTTTCCTTCTTCTGCTGCTTCCTTTACAAATTGGTAAGCTTCATCAATTTTCTTTGATGTTTTTTGTAAATCGATAATGTGGATACCATTTCTAGCTTGAAAAATATATTCAGCCATTCTAGGGTCCCATCTTCTTGTTTGGTGTCCAAAATGTACACCTGCTTCTAGTAATTGTTTCATTGCAACTACTGCCATTTTTAATTCCTCCTTTAGTTTTACATCCATAAAGCCTCTAACGTCTGCACACACACCAATCTATGGCACTAAAAGCAAACTAACTTTATGTGTATATTTTTTAACTTTGCTATTATATCAAAAAAGTATTGCGATTGCAATACTTTTTTATGATTTTTTATGTCTTATTTTAATTTCCTTAATTATAAAAGTAAATTCCAGTGATAGCTTAACAAGAATTTAGTTTTGG
>CANAZY010000054.1 GCA_947365805.1 uncultured Clostridium sp.
AAACAACAAATCAATGCCATTACAGATGAAATCGAATCCATGCAAAATATTGGATTTGAAAGCAGTAAACAAATTGAAAAGATTAATTCTGATATGAATGTAGCAAATGAAAGAATAGCAAACAACAAAGAAAATGATGCTCGTTATGAAAAAGAAATTTTAGAAAATGAAACAAGAAAAAAAGAACTAGAAGAAGAAAAAAAATCTAAACTAGAAAAAAAGAATAATTTATTTTCAAACAAAGAAAAATTTCAGAAAGAGTTAGAAGAAAAAGAAGAAGAATTAAATAAATTAACATTAAAACTATCCACAAAAGAGCTTGAAATGGAAAAAAAGAAGCAACAACAAGAACAAAATGTGGATAAACGATACGAAAAAAATGCGAGCATTAATGCATTAGAAGTAAACTATGAAAACAACCAAAAAAGAGAGCAAGCCCTAAAAAGTGAAATTCAAATGACTATTTCAGAATTAGACCACACCCGTATCACCAAAGAAGAAATTGCAAAAACATTTCATGAAATTGAAGCACAAAGAAATAGTATCACAAAATCATTATCTAACATTAATGAAAACAAAGAACAAGCAACTAAAAAAATCAAACAATATGAAACCAACATTCAAAATATGGAACAAGAAGAAAGAATGAAAACCTCTCGTTTAAAATTTTTACAAGAAACAGAAAAAGAAAAAGAAGGATATACAAGAAGTGTTAAAGCCTTATTATTAGAATGTGATAAAAATGCAGAATTAAAAAAAGGTATGTATGGAGCATTAAGCAGTTTAATTCGTTCCCCAAAAGAATACGAAACAGCTATTGAAATGGCACTCGGAGCAACTCTTCAAAACATTGTAACCCAAAACGAAGAAGATGCAAAAAAATTAGTAGAACATCTAAGAAAAAATAATTTGGGAAGAGCTACTTTCTTACCAATTGCGTCCGTTTCTGGTAAAAAACTAGAAAAGTTAAACGACAAAGGCGTAGAAGGAGTTATCGGAATTGCTTCTGACCTTATTACAATAGATAAAAAATATGAAAATATTATAATAAGTTTACTTGGTAGAACAGTTATTGTAGATGACATGGAGCATGCTATAAAACTTGCCAAACAAAACCATTATACCTTTAAAATTGTAACGCTAAAAGGAGATATTATTAATCCATCTGGAGGAATTACAGGAGGCTCTGTACAAGCAAAAACAGTTAACATTTTAGGAAGAGCAAGAGAAATAGAAGAATTAGAAAAATATCTAAAACAAATCAAACAAAAAATTGAAAAAGAACAAACAGCCAAAGAAGAATTTGAAGCAAGCATTGAAAATGTATTAGAAGAAGTAGAAAGTTTAGAAATAAAATTAAAAGATATTGATATTGTATATGCAACTGATAAACAAAAATTAGTTGCTGTAGAAGAAAATATTGTAAAATTAGAAGCAAGATTAGAAAAATTAAGAAATGAACAAGCACAAATTATTAAAAACAATGAATTAATGCTATTACAAAAAGAAGAGTTTCAAAAAGAAGTTGAAAAATTAACTGTAGAAATTGAGACTTTATCACAAGAAATTGAACAATATGCAATTTTAAATAAAGACAATCAAAAATATATTGATGATTTAAATTTTGATATTACCAATCTTCGTATTAGTGTATCTTCTTTTGACGAAAGTGAATCCTCCATCGAAGAGATGGTAGAAAGAATTAATACAGATATTGAAAATTGTAATATTAGTATTGAAAACAAAAAAGCACAAAGAGAAACCATTAAACAAGATAACATTGTGTTAGAAAACAAAAAAATAGAGTTTCAAAATGAAATAGAGAAGATTAGACAAGAAGTAAGTAATAGTAACCAAACAGTAGAAAACTTAAAAAATGAAAGAACAGCCAAAAACGAAACATTATCCAAAGTGGAAGCAGAAATTGGTGAGCAATTTCATGTAATAGAAGACTTAAAAGCACAAATTGTAAAAATTGATGTCAAAAAATCAAAACTAGAACAAGATATTGAAGATGTGATTAACAAAATGTGGGAAGAATATGAAATAACACCAAATGCGGCAACTGAGTATGAAAAACCAACCAATGTAGCAGAAACCACAAAACGAGTTAATTCCCTTAGAAACAGCATTAGAAACTTAGGAAGCATTAATATTGATTCCATTGAGGAATATAAGCAAACCAAATCTCGTTACGACTTTATGTGCGAACAACGCCTAGACCTTGAAAATACCATTGGAAAACTAAAAAAAGTGATTCAAGATATGACATCTATTATGAAAGAACAATTTGAAAAACAATTTAACATCATTAATCAAAACTTTGCAGAAGTATTTAGAGAATTGTTTGGTGGAGGAAAAGCAGAGTTAATTTTAGCAGACCCAGAAAATATTCTAGAATGTGGTATTGAAATACAGGTGCAACCACCAGGAAAGAAATTACAAAATATGACACTTTTATCAGGAGGAGAAAAAGCATTTACAGCTATTGCATTACTGTTTGCAATTTTGACCATTAATCCAGCGCCATTCTGTGTACTAGATGAAATTGAGGCAGCCTTAGATGATGTAAACGTATACCGTTTTGCTGATTATTTAAAGAAGTTTTCAGGAGATACACAGTTCTTAGTGATTACTCATAGAAAAGGAACCATGGAAGCAGCAGATACCGTATATGGTGTTACTATGCAAGAAAATGGTATCTCAAAATTACTATCAATGAAATTAGGATAAATCCAGAATTTTACAAAAATCATTGAAAAAATAATGTAAGATAGAATATAATGAAGACAAT
>CANAZY010000055.1 GCA_947365805.1 uncultured Clostridium sp.
CTCTACATTATATTTTTTTTCTAACCTCCGAAAATTCTCAGATAAAATATCTAACCAATAAGTAATATATTTTTTCCCTTTATATATTGGAATAATTACAGAAATATCAATCAATACACTCCCTACTTTCTAAAAAATCATTTTTTAAGTATTCTCTCTACACAGAACACTAAATTGAAAGCAACTTTGTCTATTTTAGAACATAAAATATATTTTAAGAATACTTTTATACGCCTCTAAAATATACATTTCTAAATAAGCACACAATTTTGAAAAAAGAAAAAGCCATATGCATTTTTACTTTCTATGTATTTAATATATTTCATTAGATAGGCGATACTTATAATAATTTATATAATCTTCTGCTACTCTTTCCATAGAAAAAAACTTTGAAAACTTAATAATATAATTCTTATCCCAATCATGCAAGTACCAATCTTCTATAGCTTTCGCCAAGCTCACATCATCCCTCTTTTTTGCAAAACAAACTACTTTATTATCATTTAAATCCCTTGCACATTCTAAATCTGAAAACATTATAATTGGTAAACCATATGCAATTGCTTCTAATGCAGCAATACTTAGTCCTTCAGCCAAACTAGGCATTATTAAACCGTCTGAAATAGAATAATATTTTTTCATCTCTTCACTACTCACAGACCCAACATATATTAATTTATCTTCTAAACCTGCCAAACAAATATTTTCTTGTAGTTTTCCTTGTGAACTATCTCTACCACAAAATATTATTCTCAAATCATCTTGAATTTCTATAGGTAATTTTAAATAAGAATTAATAATCTGTATTTGATTTTTTCTAGCTAATATAGTTCCTACACATAACAATATTTTTTTATTTTCGATATTATATTTACTTCTATAATTACTCTTAATCCTCTCAGCAATAAAATTTGTTCCATTTAAAATCACTTCTATTTTTAAGTCTGGAAAATCTCGCAGTATCTTTTCTTTCATTCCATTACTAACTGCAATCATTGGAAATTGTGGTATATTATATAACATTTTCTCCCATTTTATTGAAATATCATACTTTTCAATAATTTCATTTAACCCTATATATAAATGTTCTGTATATACATAAGGCATTTTCTTTTTCCTACATACTTGTATACAATGTCTAGCCAAATCACCCAAACCATGAAAATTAACAATATCTGGATTGATTTGTTCTAACGCCAATAAAAATTTTTTTGTCATATTTTTAATATATGTTTTATCTTTAACCAAATCATTATCTGTATCATCTATTTTCATATCAGTTTTAACAATATGTATGTTTCCTATTTTCATTTCTGGAAGATGACAACTTCCAATAAAAAGATATGATTTTTCTTTTCTTCCTATATACTCACATATATTTTTTATTACTAAACCTGCTCCAGTACAATTATTTTTGAAATTATCTATTGTATCATCATATATATTCCATGTCATTGTTAAAATTTTCATCTTTTTATACTTCCTTTTAATTAGAACATAAACTTGATAAGATAATATTTTCTTCTATTTGTTTACATCAAAATCTTTTTCTACATCCTATGTTTAATTTAATTATTCTTAAAACCTCCAGAACCAGCTCTCGCGAATATGGTAAATAATATATTCATTTTTTATTTCTTTGTTATAACAATGTTTAATGTATTTAACGTATTTGCTATTGTATTTATAATTCCTCTATTTCTTTCCTATATGCATATTCATTAATCATTGCTACATAGCCTTATTCTTAGATATAGTTTTTTACTTCCACTTGTTTTAATTCGCCTAATAGGATATCTTTCTCATGCAATGGGCTTAGTGTCCCATTCCATTTTAAATTATTAACTTTATTCTAAAAACTTCTTATTTATTAATATTTCTGCCATTTCAAAATCAAATATATTATCAATATCTATAGAATCTCTCTGTTGCATTATATATGCCACACTATTTTTTCCCAAAAAATTTCTATTTGCATAAAAATCCTTAACCTTTCCCATATAAATTGCACCATTTAATCTATAATATTTTTTCAAATTTTGTCTACAAGAACTCTTTATATCATCTGACATAAAATCATCTAGTCGTAAATCTGCGTTAATTATTCCTGACCATAAAGGCGAATGTTCACATTCACATACACTTACCAAAAAAGCAGCTTTTTTCTCATTAAATAATTGATATGCTTCTATCAAATGCTTACTATTTCTTAATGGTGATGTTGGTTGTAGTTTACAAACCTCTTTATATTCCATTCCTCGCTCTTGATAATAACTTAAAGCATGAAAAATCACATCATCTGAAGGTATTAAATCTCCCGCTATTTCTTTTGGACGCAGAAATGGAACTTCTGCACCATAATTAAGCGCAACTGCTGCTATTTCTTCATCATCTGTCGATACTATAACTTTAGAAAAAATATTGGAAGCAATTGCTGCTTCAATTGTATAAAAAATCAAAGGCTTTCCTGCTAATTCTTTTATATTTTTTTTAGGAATGCCTTTTGAACCTCCTCTTGCTGGTATTACTGCTAACATCTACTTATACTCCTATTACCCTTTTAGTTTCTTTGCTGGAACTCCAACATATATTCCTGGTTTTGTAATATCATCTGTTACAACTGCACCTGCA
>CANAZY010000056.1 GCA_947365805.1 uncultured Clostridium sp.
CTCCTTCTCCATAGTTGACTGTTTGAGTTTCTATGGTTTGGCCATCACTTACGAATGTTACTGTGTATTGGTTGATTGCCCATTTTGCATAATACGTTTTTGCTCCTGTATCGGTTGCAGTTATTTTTGTTATGGCTTCCCCTGTAAAGTCTTCATTTTCATACCATCCACTAAAAGTATATCCTTCTTTCGTTGGAATTGGTAATGTCTTCTCAATTCCATAAGTATAGCTTGTTACATTACTTCCTTCTGCGATGCTTCCTCCATTGTTGTTTAGTACTACCTTATAATTATTTCTATCATAATATAATTTTAATATTAGGCTTCCGTCTCCTGCTATGACTCCACTTTTTATACCAAGATTTGTATTTTGCATAAATCCTGTATAGGCTCTTGGTGATGCAGTTACCATTCTTCCTGTCGTTCCTGTTAGGTTTTGTGTATCTGCTGTTATGATATCGTAACCATCTAATGATGTATTTTGTTTATAGTGCTGTACTTGATACGGTGTATTGGTATTTGCTGTCCAAATTGCATTAATGGTTAAATCACTTGTTATATTAGTAAATGTTTTATCCCATGAAAGTGTATATCCTGCTTTTGTGATTTCTGGTGCTGTTGCTGATGCTCCTTCTTCTACTGTTTCTGTTTTTATTGTTTCAGTTCCATCCATAAATGTTACTGTATAACTGTTCTTTTTTCCTGTGACTTGAACAGGACTATAAAAAATTTCTTCGATTGAATTGTATGGTACTGTCGAACGTACTTGCTCTATTCTTCCCCAACCCCATAAATCACCATTATTATCTACTATTTGTACACTTGCATAAGCTGTATCATTTAAAAATCTATCAAATGTTACTCCATTCACTTTTATTCTTACAATTGTTGCGGTATTGCTTTTTGAACCATTTCCTACACATCCATATTGATTAGAACCACACATCCATAAATTATTATCTTCATCGATAAATCCTGTAAAGTAATACCCTGCAATTATATCTTTAACAATTAAATCTTCAGTATATAATGGTTTCACTAAAGAATTTTCTTGTGTATCATTCTCTTTTCCATTACCTAATGCCCCATAACGGCAATACCCTAATGTATTTACTTTTCCATCTTCATCAATAAAAACCGAATGATTTCTCCCTATTGATACATCTGTAAATTTTTTTGTTGTACTAATTTGGGTAGCATTTTCTAAATATTGATTTTTCCCATAACTATTGGCAGAACCATAATAAAATATTTCTGAATTTAATTGATAGTTACCTATCTGTCCATATTTATTATATCCCCATCCCCAAGCATAACCATTACTATCCAATGCTATAACAGAATTAGCACTTGCAACTATTTTTTCAAATTGATAACTCGATAATATATTGACTGGTGTTGTTTGGATTTGTACTAAATTTGTTTTATCTGATGTGCCCCAAATAGAACCATCATATTTTTCTGTCATTGTTTCATTGGACTTTTGAACTTCCGAAAACTTGTTACTTCCCCATGCATATAACTTTCCATCTTTATCAATGGCAAATGATGCATAATCTGAACAGGCTATTTGTTTAAATTTCTTAGTAGGAAATATTGGAACTGGATTTGCAGAATAAGTAGTGGTTCCATTTCCTAGTTGTCCATAAGTATTATCTCCCCATGTCCATAAATATCCATCTTCATCTAATGCTACTATATGTTCATATCCAACTGCTATATCTGAAAATTTAATTTCTTTTTTTTCTTGAGTTAAAGTGTTAGTAGCACCTCCATTTATCCTCCATAATCTACCTTCTGAATCCAAGTACATTGTCGAATAAGAGTTACGTGAATAATTGGCTGCCTTTATAATTGATAAATTATAAGGAATTTCATCATCTGTAAAATATCCTTGCTCAGCTGTCGCTATTGACACTCCCAAAGGACTCAATAAAATTATTATTATTACTAAACTTAATATTCCTTTTTTTATCATTTGCAATCTCCTCTTTCATATAATTTATCTATTATACTGTAAAACATCCTATAAAATATTGCAATATCAACTTTTTCCTCATTTTCCTATTATTACAAAAAATCCTAAAAACTTACTTACGGAAACTAATATTATTTCCCTTGTTATTCCTATCTTGTCATTTATTTTTCATTTTTATTACATTTGAATTTTGACCTAACTTTATGTATTTCCATAATTTAAAGTTATTCTAGTTCATCAAAATAACTTTACTTTTTAAGATTCATGCTAATATGATATTCAAGGAAATATGTTTCAATTGATGATTCAATATATTATTTTATTAGATGATAAAGATTATTTTAGAGATGGCACTAGACAATTTGATTTTTTAATAAACAATCCGTTTTAATAATCCTTTTAGTAGAATAGGAAGTTATTTAAAGTGATACAAAAAAGGAACATTTTAATAAATGTTCCTTTGTGAATTATAATTCGATTTTCTTTACTATATATTGGTTCACCATGGATAAGTCTGTTACACTTGTTCCTCCATTGTAGTCGATGTCTGCTGCTATT
>CANAZY010000057.1 GCA_947365805.1 uncultured Clostridium sp.
ATATGTTAGTGTCGTGGGCAGTACCTGTATTTTTTATGATATCAGGAGCATTGCTGCTAGAGCCTTCTAAACATATAGATTTAAATAAAGTAAAAAAATATCTTGGTAAAATGTTAGTAATATTGTTTACTTTTGGTTCCTTCTATGCATTCCTTGAGATATTCTTTTATGAACGTTCTATTAAAATAAATTATATATTAAGAGCGGTATGGAATGTTGTAATTGGAAAAAGTTGGGACCATCTCTGGTACATTTATGTACTAATTGGGTTATATATTTTATTAATCCCACTAAAGTGTATTGTTGATAAGCTTGATACTCAATTATTTGAAATATTTTTAATGTTTTTAATAGTAGGTTGCTTTGTAATTCCAAGTATAAATAATTATTTTAATTTAACAATAAAGGATTGCATGTTAATTAGTGATCCAGTGGTATATTTTATGCTAGGGTATTATATATCTATGACAAAAAGAGATTTGAGAAACATAAGTCTAATAGGTATCTTTATATCTCCTATTATGTTGGTTGTTACTACAACCTTAGATGTATATGGTTATGGGAATGGAATTGCTGCTAATGCTCAGACCTGTAATATTTTTAGATTATATTTTGCGGTTTCAATATTTTATTTGATAAAAAGGTTGTTTGAAAATAGGGGGGGGTATTTACAATCCAATATGCAAACAAATCATTGAAACAATTTCATCATTGTCTTTAGGAATATATCTTATTCATCCCTTTTTTATAAATCTAATATATAAAGTATTGGGAATTACACCTGTTAGTGGAACTGTTGTATGGATGATTATTCTCCTAATGATTGTAGTACTAATTTTGTCAATAGCAGGAACCATTATATTAAAAAAGGTGCCAATCATTCGCAATTATATTTGATTTAAATTCTTGTATTAGATTTCATTTTGGGCTTTTAAAAGAAAGGGGCAAAAAATGAAGCTTAAAATTAGCAAAAATAATTACACAATAAATATGTTCTATTTATCTGTTGTATTAGAACTGTTAATGATATTTATAACTAATACAATTGCAAAATCTGTATATGGATTTTATATATATGTTTTATTTTTTATAGAAGGAATCATTATAGTATATGGACTTTTCATGTTACGAAAAGGACATGGCCTGAAATTGAGTGAAGGATTAATCATACTTTTATTTATTATTACTCAAGTATTGGCTCTCCTATGGTCGAGCATACGATATGATGTGATTTTATTTGATTTTCATAAAGTATTATTATATGCAGGAATGATAGGTACATGTTATTTCGTTGCCAAAAGATATTCTTGTTCATATAATGTTCTTGATGTAATCTTAGATTTTCTTATTTGGACAGGAATAATTGCCTGTATATATAATTTGATTGTTAATAGACATTATTTGGCTAGTAAAGACTTATCTTCGGTTATGCATTATACATGGAACTTTCGTTCTTTCTTTTTCACAAGAGCAACATATGGAATATATGTGAGTATGGCATCAATTGCTGCACTGGTAAAATCCGAAAGAAAAAATTCTAAATGGTTGTTAATTTTGAATGTTTTTTTAATTGGAAATGTTTTAATTACGGCAGCAAGAGCTGAAATAATAGCTGTAATTTTAGGAACTATATTATACCTTTCATACTCAAAAAAATATAGAAAATTTATAATTTTTGGAATCTTAGTTTTGGTATTGCTTTTAATTACAATAAATTTAGAAAGATTAAAAAACGATTTGGATAATCTAATGGAGACTTATTATATCTTTTTTAATCACTCTCAAAGTGGTAAAACTGATATAACAACAGGAAGATTTTATCTTTGGAATTTGGCTTTTCAAAGCAATGATATTTTTACATTCATCTTAGGACATGGAATAGGAAGTAAAGATACATTGATGAAAGCTTGGAATGTAACTGTTTTAGATGAAATGTTAACTTCATTTCACAATGGATATGTAGATTTATATTTTGAAACAGGAATTTTGGGTGTGTCTTTTTTGGGTGCGTGTCTTATAAAAATTTTTAGACAAGTTAAAAAATATTGCAGAAAAGATATTGCACATTTTTTTTATGCAATATTAGCTGTATGGATGTTGGTAAATATGGCAGATAGCAATATGTTGCCTTTTACCACGGATAGGTTTACACCATTTGCAACTTTTATGGTTATAACATTGCCATTAACAGTTGCTAATTATGCAAAAAACGGGAAGCATTCTATATGAAAACAGGAATTATTATTTGTAGTACACCTTATCAGATTATGGTTGGTGCACTATTGAAAAAACAGTGTTTTACCAATGAAGATAAGGTTGATTTAATATTAACTGACACTTTTAATAATTATGAAGAAATTGGAAAGAGAATTCGAGCCACAAAATATTATTATAATGTTCATATTGTGAAAATAAAACATTTAATAATTCCAAATGGATTAAAAGAAACATTCATTAAAGGTTATTTTTTTCTGTTTTACAAAAAAGAAATAGAAAAGATACTTGGCGGGGCATTAG